>CAZFAP010000107.1:0-17166 GCA_964516325.1 uncultured Verrucomicrobiota bacterium | reverse complement strand
GGATTGGATTCAAACCACCCGTGCAGCCGGTCGTAAAACTGCGCCGCCCGGACGCGCATAGCCGATTCCACCTTCTCCCTTTCAGAGGGCGAGAACAGGTCATACGTCCAATCGTACGCCCGAACACCCCGCATCATCATCCACATCGCCGGTTCATCATTGTGAGGAAGGCCCGTGCTTCCTTCCGGGTCCCACGAAAAGAAATGGAGTATCCGCCGCTTCGCTTCCAGCCCGTACTTCTTCTCGCCGGTGAGCAAATAGGCGAGACCGCACTCCTCCATGGCGTCCATCGGCGGACGGGTGGTGCGGAAGATGTTCTGATAGTCCTTGCCCCGTTCAGCTCCCTCGCCCTTGACATAAGGCGGTTCCGAGACGAGTTCCCGGCCAATGTGCCGGTCATAGCGCCGGCACAGGGAACGACATTTGTCCCCGAGGTCCTTTGTGCACCGTTCTCGATACTGCGCTAACTGACCGGGGAGGAAGAAGACCCTCGGCCTCGCACGCGGAACGGAGGCGATCGCTTTGTCCAGGCTCGGAAAGGGCCACACATGGCCGCCCTCGGGCACAACAAAGCTTCGTGCCCGGCTCCACGCGATGCTGGCATCCGCTTTCTGTACGCCGTAACGCCAAAACCAGTTGCCCGCCTCGAGCGGCTTTGAAAGCGAATGAATGCTGATGTCAAGATCGCAGTAGGTTCGCGTCTCGGCTGGCAGGAAATTGCCCGAAGAAGAAATCTGAAGGGCGTACGTCGAGCCTCTGCCCGCTGGCACCCAGACAAAAGAAGGCGGATTTGCCGCGGCAATGCTGCCATCGGCCGGCGAGTATGGCCGCTGCAAAGGCCCGGGTTCCCGGTCCAGCTCCTGCCCCCACCCGAAAACCTGCACCATCAATACGAATTTGATGAGAAATAGAGTCCTGGCTTTCACGATACCCTCCTTCCGCCATTTGAGGCATTCCATGGCACCGCATGCCAGCTTACCACACGGTCGAAATACACGGAAGAACGGTCTGCACAGCGAGGATGGGGAAACGTCCGCACGTACCATGGCGTTTGTTTGATTTCGGGGCCTATGCGGCGTTTACCTTGAGGGAACAGCCCGGACACAGGAGAGATGGCCATTGCGAATGTCCGAAGCTTTCATGCTTGACCAGAGCATCGGTATGACGCCGGGACTCAAAGTAGGAGCCCGGTGCGGCAGTGCCGCACGGCGGGATCTGTGCAGGGGGCTCCGGGTAACCGGAGTCCCTAACGCGACCTGTCGGTATCCTTTGGTGATTTGGGGTGCACCGCGGCCCCCGCCGGTTGCACGGGTTCCCAAATGGTCCGCAACAACTCGAAAATTTCGGGTTCCGCAGTCATCAACTCGGCGCGGTTGAAGGGGAAGAAATCGTCCATTCCGAAGTAGGCCTCCGTCATTTCGGCGAAGAATTCTTTGTGATCAGTCAGCGCGTAATGTCGCACGCGCTTGCCGTCGTAGAGCAGCACCAAATCGCCGTGTCCGCTCCGCTTGAATCGCTCATAGGCCTCGCGGATGCGCGGCTCGTCGAAGCCGAGCACCTGGTCGTGGTAGGCGTGCGCCAGTTCGTGCAGCACGACCCAGGGCTGCTCGTTGATGTTGCGGGGGGTCGGCAAGTCGGCGGCCTCGGGGATGTGGACGCACTTCACAAGGTCGGTCGAGTAACCGTTCGCCTCCAACCAGTCGGCATCGGGGTGATACTGCATCACGCGCAACTTCCCGTGTGTCAGGTCGAGCACGATGGGAACAGTCTGGAGTTTCGCCAGAGGCTCTTCTGCCATGACGTATTTGATGTCGGCAAGTTTGGCTTCCAGCAGCTTGAGCGCACGCAAGCCCAGCTCGTCGTTGGGCGGCACAAGGAGGCGTTCATCCACGCGGACAATCCAACCTTCGACGTTGCGTACGGTGCGTGACCGTGGCTTTGGGGGTTCGGCCTTTTCATCGGTGCACGCCGCCTTGAGTAGCTTCTTCATCGCTTCGCCCAGGGCATTCCCTATCAGGAAATAGCTCTCAGCGTTACCATACCAGTGATGACCATGCCCTACATTGGGTGATTCGTTTGCAGGCCAGCGGAATTCCGCGGTTTCCACGAATGCGACGGTCCCTTTGAACTCGGCACGTTGCGCCACAGCGGCCTGGGCCTTTCGGAACGGGATGTTGTCGCAGTTGCCTGTCTCGCCGATCACTGCCGGCAGGTTGGGCACCCTGAGCTCCTTGCGCACATCCTTGATCAGGTTTGCCAGGTTCTCCTCATACTCGAGGACAGCCGCGTTGTTGATCATGTCATTCCAGCCCTGAAACCAGACAAAGCCGGCAATCTCGTAGCCGCGGCCGTCGTAGTCGGGGAAGTGCTTCTTCATGTTCGCCAGCGCTTCACGGATCTCTTCAAGCATCCTCGTATAGCAGGGCCCGACTTCGCCGCCGGAACTCGGTGGACGGAAATCTTGGTACAGGCTCTTCCCGCCCCAGGCCGTCTTGACAACAAGCACCTGATTGTCGAGAAGATCCCCTATCACATGGCCGAATTGAAGCTCGGGGCCGAAATGGTGCTTGCCGGGATACGGTGTATAGCCAAGGGTCAAACCGCCCCTCTTCACTCCTTCATTCTCTGTCTTGTACCACACCCAGACGTCGTCGCGCACTGCCCAGTTCCCATCGTCACGTTTGAGGTGCTTATAAAGGTGAGCCTTGGCAGGATCCTGCATGACGTGTTCGAGGTTGCCCTTTCCGCTGTTATAGTATTCCTCGTCGTCAAGGTCGACCACCCCCTGTCCCTCCATATTCGACTGGCCACCAAGGATGAAGACCTTTACCGGACCTTTCCCCGTCTGACCTGCCTTTACCCTTGGAGTCGTCACGCATAGCGCCAGCCCGACGCAGGCAGTCGCAAAAGCGAACTTGTAGCAATTGCGAGTCATCTACGTTTCCTTTCTGCGAATAAGTGGCGTCCATACACTTCAGAAGCCCAGCCAGGGTGACTCACTGTGTTCTGCCACTTTCCGATTTCTTAGAATCAGTCTTGAACGACACCAACGGCAGGCGCTCAGGAAAAGCCTGCCATTTTTCAAATTCTAATTGTTATCAACTTAGGAGCACCTCATCTCAACCGTCGTTCTTCGCGGGTCTGGATGTCGTCCCTCATCATGCTCATGGAAACAAGGAGCGCAGTCTATCACATGACAATCAGTAATAGGAAGCTCCCCCTGGTTGCCCTGGTGTACGACTGGAACGTCACCGCCATGTTGGAATTGATGCTCAGGATGCATCGCTTCGCTGGACAAGGGAGAACCTGCCCGCCAGGGTCGCACACAGGGCACAGAGTCGGAAGGAGTCCGTGCACGGAGAACGTTTTTCAGTACTGCTGCTGGCAAGAAGGCGACTTCCTGCGCAGGTCTTGGCCAAAGAACTGGATTCCCCTTCTCCCTCACCCACTGCAGCTTCCATTGTATCCTGGAAAATCCGCAGAAGTATTCAGGAAAGACCGACGGGAAGAAGCCACCGTCGGCTGTTCGGGTCCCCCTTTTCCCCGGCAATGCTTGAAAGGTCGCGCCCAACGCCAAAAACGCCCGGTTGGTCGAGAACAGTGGCGTTTTTGCCGTTTCCAAGACTGTAGACATGAACAGTCGCGTTTTGGACATCTGTCAGAAGATGGCCGTCGGGGATAAGTGCTTGTCGAGACGGGCGTGTGCAGGGTCAAGAATAACTGCCAAGCCCTTTCCCCTACCGCGAGGACGGTGACCTGGAGATCGACAACAACGGCGCCGAGCGAAGCCCGCGGGAAATCGCCGTCGGACGGAAGAACTGGCTCTTCCCCGGCAGCGAAACACGGGCGGCGAAGTGGGCGTGAGCCGAAGCCAGCACCCCCTGCGCGTTGGCGGTGGCACCGCTGATGGCCTCGTCAGTGAGCACTGCGCCGAACTTCTCTTTACCTTCCGGCGAAATCCGTAGCACGAAGCTCTGCTTGCCACCGCTGGCCAAATGGACCCGGCCGTCTCGGCCCACGGCCATCACTCCGCGCGAGCAGGTAAAGGCGGGATCCTCGCGCGAGATGATTTGCTCCAGCGTCACTTCGCTCGGAACGGGTGCGGCAAGCGTGGACACTGCGAGGAGCTGAATCAACGCTACTGCCGTGAAGGCCGGTTTAGACGAAATGCGGCTTTGCTTTCTTCTGTCGTTCATTGGCTAGTTGCTCCACAGATACAGGACGGCCTCGCCGTTGAAAGGCGCTCTCAACCTTTGTTTACCGCCGCTCGTCATCGATTCCGCGCGAGTAGCGTTTCCCTCGGCGGGGCGCAGCCATTCCACATTCATCTTTCCCGCAGCACCGGAGAGGTCCACCGTCACTTCCCCACCCTGGGGCAGATATACGAGATACTCTTTGCCCGGATTCGCCAGGCAGAACCGGGTCGAGGACAATTCGTTCCGCGGCGCCATGGCGGCGAGATTCATCCGTTCGGCGCATGTTCTGGTCAGCCCCATCGCCTTGCGCGCATCTTCCATTTCGGCTTCGCTGATGGCGAACCAATCCCGCTTGTGCAGCGGGTCCATGTAGATCGGATTGTGTCCCCGGGTAAAGCTCTTCCAGACCCAGACCCGGTCGCCGCCCACGCCCCAGAGGTGATCCGTGTCGCTGAGGATCACCTTCCGTCCGTCGGCGGCCGGCGGGTCGTTCTGATAATCGCCGGAGACACCATCGTTTTGGGGCGAAATCCAATCGGCGGGGCTGTTCAGAAGGGCGGCCATCGAGCCCTCCCGGCCGCTGTCGAAAGCCGTCACCCCGACGGGGTACTGCTTCGGCTTGGTCGTCTCATACTCCTTGATATATCTGACGATATGGTACTGCCAGTCCTTGGAGAAGATGGCGGTCTCGTTCGTAACCTCGTAGAGCACGTTGTCGAGGTCATTGAGAGTATCAATGACCTTGCGAATATAAGCCTCCTGCAGGCGAGTGACAGCGGGCACCTGGAGCGAGTGAACCTCTTTGCCCTCACCATCCTTATCGGGATCTCCATTGATCCCGTTGATATTGTTCGCCTCATTGAAGGGATGAACCGGCCACGGATTGCCGTAGCCATGGCTATAGATGCTCCACCCCTGAAACAGCATCACGCCGACGTAGATCCCTCTGTCCCTGGCGACGACCACCCGCGACCGCAGCCGCTCGAAGTACCCCGGATTGAACTGCTTGAGATCGAACTTGGGTTTGCCGTCCACAGCGGTTCCGAGACCTGTCCTGATCCAGGGCGCCGGCTCGTAATACAGGTCATTTTCCCCAACTTCCCACGACCACATCCGGATGTAATTATGGTTGAACCTCGCCAGGAGTCCCAGGTAGCCGTCGTAATCGAATTTCTCGGTCAGAGGTTTCCCGAGTTTTGCGGAATCCTGCAGATTGTTCCAATGATGCGAGCCTGTCAGGTAAACGACTTTCAAGGAGCCGTCGGGCCCCTTCGTGCCGTCGCTGAAATAGCGCGGGTTCTCAGGATGGACTCGCAACGCACCGGCAGCCTTTGCGGATTGGCCGGCGCCCCCATAGACCAAGTGAGCCCCGGCGAGGAACAGTGGAACCGCCAGAAACCGAGCAGAGTTGGCGTTCATTATCTTTCCCTTTCTTTCACCGTAAAGAACAGGAGTTACTCTGTTTCGGCCCGCCGACGCCCCGCGCCGCCGGAACCCGCCGGAGAGGCTTCGAGGGTGGCTATGAGATTCTGGAGGTAAAAGAGATCACCTGCGGGGACCACGGGCGTGTCCAGGACCCTCGCTAATTCGTCGCGGGACGCTTGAAGAATCTGGGCCTTCGCTTGGAACAGCGCGTGGGTCTGGTAGAGCGGAGTGATACCATTCTCGTGCTGCACCTCTTCGTTATGCCCGGCCATCCAATAGGGCGCCATGTGGGCGTAGCGATCGACGGCTTCCTGGACCCTCGAAAGGGCATTCTGGTGCAGATAATCCGCGAGTTCCGGGACCAAAAACATGAAATTCCAGGCAGTAATCAAGGTATAGAAATACTGATCGCTCTGCGCGGCGCCGGTGTCCGCCTGCACGTCCCACCGGAACGTCTCTGCCCGAAGTCGAAGAAGCCGATTTAACTCCTTTTGTTGCGTAGCATAGGGCTGGCCGGCCATTTTCGCCAGTTCCACGTAGCCGACGTAGCCTGCAATGTAGGCGTTGTGGACGTGCGGAAACGCCTGGAGATAGCCATCGGATGGGGTAGAACCGATCACGCCGGAGGCCTGCTCGAAAACCCTCGCAGGATCGGCCAAACCCGCCTGGGCGTATTTCCACATGGCATAGACGTTGTGAGGCGGTTTGCTCCAGCCCGCGAACGGACTTCCCGTGAGAGGCCCGAAATCGTGCTCAAAAATCCTTGGCGTGGAGGGCGGATAGTCGAAGGGCTCTCGCGGCGCTCCGTCCCTGAATCCGATGTGCACGTACTTGTAGGGAGGGAAGGCGGCGTATTCGTCCCGGAGATACTGACGCACCTCTTCCTGCATCTCGGGCGGCAGGTAAGGCAGGGCGCGCAGCAGCGTGATAAGCATATCCGCGGGATTGTGCCAGTAATGGAGCAAATGCTGCCCCAGCCGATTCACCGTCATGAAATCCACCAGCCCGATCTTGGCAAAACCCGCCATTAAATGCCCTCGGTGCAGAATCTTGTTGACCTCCGCCTCGAGCCGCTTTCGGAGGGCCGCTTCGGAGAGTGGTTCGGGCGGCGTCCCTCCAGGACGGATGCGCGCTACCGACAACACTGGGGCACCGTGGCCCAGGCCATCGGGACCGAAAGCGATGATCGCATTGCCGCGGTGCACGTACATCTTTCCGGCGTAAACCGTAGGCCCGACATTGTCCCCGTGGGCCCAATACATCGGCTTGAGTTTCGGAGGACCCACGCTCCATAGGTACTGCTGGACCTGGCTGTTGTAACCGGCCGGCAGGGTGCTCGTCTTGAACCCGTCGCCGCTGACGTGCCGCCACTGCCGCCTGCCATCGGTTTGGGGAAAGGCAACGTTTGCCACGGACAGATCGGCGCTCCCCACAAAACGGTCGTTGCACAAGTTCCAATAGACGTAGCTGCCGCCGGCCGAAATCCCCACCGGCTCATCGCCGGGCCAGAAGCCGCTCTGCCCCGGCATGTTTGAAACCGGCAGGCTCAGGAAAGCAGTGCCATACTTCCAGCCTACCATCACGGCTCCGGGGATGCCGGGACCGATGGCGTGACTCACACTGCGAAAGTAGATCACATCATTGTGACCGCTGACCAACGGGGGATAACACGTTCCGCCATGAGTCCACGCCCATAGCATCGGCGCGGCATCCGTCAGCCCATCGTTGTCCAGGTCGAAGGCAACTTCTTTGCCGGTCTTCCGATTCAGAGCGATCAGGCTCCGGCGCCAGGGATACCGCTCGAACCAGTCCGGGATCGTGCCGCCGTTGGGGTTGGTGCGAATATCGACTGTAGGCTCGCCGGCCGTCCAGCCGCCCGGTTCCGTTCCTCGGATGCCCGGCAGGTTATTCGCGGTCCTGTTCTTCGAGAAGAGCCATTCGGTCTGGAATCCCACCAGGCCTTTTTCGACCTCGGTCCGGGTGAACAGGACGACCTCCTTGTAGATCACTGGCCACCAGGAGTGCCAGCCCATGCCAGGGAGCCTGTCCGATCGCCAGACCTGCGCTCCCGTCCGGGCGTCCAGGGCATACGCCCTCGCATCTTGAGAACCAAAGAACACGATGCTGTCCTGGTAGGCCGCGGACTGCAGGATCTGCCCCCCCGTTTGATGCTTCCATGCAAGCTCCCCGGTGCTCGCATCCACAGCGTACATGCACCCGTCGCGGCTGCCGGCATAGACGAGTCCCCCGACCACGAGCGGACTCGTGTCGAATCCTCCCGCGGCGTCAAACGTCCAGAGCCCCTGGCCGGTGTCAGCGTCGATGGCATGGATCTTCCGATCCAATCCGCCCACGTAAATCCGGCCGCCCGCGTATGTCGGCGAGTGGCCCAGGGGAAGCTCAGTGGGGTACACCCATAGATCTGCGCCCGTATCCGCATCGAAGACGTAGAGCCCCCGCGCGGTAGAAAGGAACAGTTTCCCCGCTGCCGCGACGATCTGCACTTTCTGCGCGATGTAGGCCTCAAGGGGCTTGACCCAGATCGGTTTCAGCGCTCCGGGGGCGGCATCGGGCACCCACGACGTCCGCTGCGCATTGGCCCCCGCCGTGACCCACCCTTGAGAACCCGCCGCCTGCGCACATCTCACCACGTCACAGGAAGAAATGACTGCCAGGAGAGAGACGTTCAACATCATTGCCGGCATCGTTTTCATCTTGTCACCTTTCTCATTTGCCAGTCGGGACGCTTACGCTCATACAGCGCACTATGCAAGTAGTTCATCATGTCGATGACCTGGCGCACATACGCTTTCTGGAACTCCAGGATCTCCTGCGGGGCTCCGAAGGTGTGGATCTCGGGACCTTGCCCGTTGCCGTTCAGGTCTCCGTCGATGCCGTTGACGTTGTTCACGGGGATGAATCGTTGCGACCGCCAGGCCCCGCGATCCTCGGCGCCGGGCCGCCGATTGCCGTGCATCAACGCCCAGCCTTCGAAGAACATCACGCTCACGTAGATTCCGCGCTCTCCCGCTGCCGCCACCCGCGACCGCAACCGTTCAAAATATTCGGGCTCGAATTTCGTCAGGTCGAATCTGGGTTTGCCGTCGAGCGCGTTGCCGGGGCCGGTTCGCACCCAGGGGAGCGGCGCGCTCGGGACATCAATCGCCTTTCCCCACCGGCTCTATCCGAATCGCCCGGTAATGTAGTCATCGGTCTGCTTTTGGCTGGGACGAGTGAAAATCTCGTTGGTCGTGCCAAACTCAATAAGATTACCCTCGTACAGGAAGGCTGTAAAGTCGGAAATTCGCGCCGCCTGCTGCATGTTGTGCGTGACGGCGATGATGGTGTATTGGCCGCGAAGCTCCCGAATGAGGTCCTCGATGCGTGTGGTGGCACGCGGGTCGAGGGCGGACGTTGGTTCGTCCATGAGGAGTATTTCCGGGTCAACGGCCAATGCTCGGGCGATGCACAGCCGCTGCTGCTGCCCGCCGGAAAGGCGCAGCGCGTTTTCGGAAAGGCGGTCCTTCACCTCCTCCCAGAGGGCGGCCCGGACGAGGCTGCGCTCGACTATCTGGGGGAGGTCTCGCTTTGCTCCGATGCCGTGGATGCGAGGTCCGTATGCAACGTTGTCGAAAACGGATTTGGGGAAGGGATTGGGCTTTTGAAAGACCATTCCGACTCTGCGGCGCAAAGCAACGACGTCCACCTGCGGGACGTAAACGTCCTGGCCGTCGAGGACTAAACGTCCGGTCGTGCGACACCCGGGAATCAGGTCGTTCATGCGATTGATAGCTCTCAGGAATGTGGATTTGCCGCAGCCGCTTGGGCCGATGATCGCAGTGACGAGTTTTCCGGGGATGCCGAAGGTGACGTTCCTGACGGCCTGGTTGTTCCGGTAATAGACGGAGAAGTCTTCAGCGTAAACGTGATGGGGTTGTGCCTGGATAGGGGAGTCAAACTTTTCAGGGACGATTCTGTGTTCGAGGACCATTGTGGTCATACCTTAACCTTTCAATCTGCGTGAAATCCTCGCCCTCAGGACAATGGCGGCGATGTTGAGTGTCAGGACGAGGAGGACAAGCGTCAAGACCATGCCGTACTGGACGTGGCGAATCTCGTCAACCGCCTCGTGCTCTGTGGCGAGGTTGTAGATGTTCCAGGGGAGTGCCGGAGTTGGCTGCGTCAGGGTCTGCCAGACCTTCAGCGGTTTGCCGACGCTGACGGCTGCTGTGAAAATTATGGGTGCAGTTTCGCCCGCTGCCCTGCCCATGCTGATGACGACGCCGGTAAGGATGCCCGGAAGGGCCGCCGGCAAAATCACCGTCACGATGGTTCGCCACTTGCTGGCGCCGAGGCTCAAGGCGGCTTCCTTGTAATGCAAGGGGACGGAGCGAATAGCTTCCTCGGATGCTTTTATGACTGTGGGCAAGATGAGGACTGCCAGGGTCATTGCCCCGGCAAGAACGCTTTTCGAACGGGAGACGTGCAGGGCATTGACAAAGAAAGCCAAACCAAAAAGCCCAAAGACGATGCTTGGGACGCCAGCCAGTGTGCTGATGCACGTTCGCAACAGGCTTATGAGGCGTCCCTGACTCGCGTACTCGACGAGATATATGGCGGCTATGACTCCCATGGGGACGGCAAATATCATCGCGCCGACTGTGAGGTAAATGGTGCCGAGCATCTCGGGCCAGATGCCGCCGAAGAAGTGGGCGTCGAGAGACCCGTCAAATAGAAATCGCCAGTAGACCGTCCGGCGGGGAAGGAGCATGCCCTGGAGGTTTTTATCCAGGTATGCGAAAACAGGCTCAAGGGACGTACCCTTGAAATCGTTGACGCGGGGGACAAAAAACCTGCGGCCGATTTTTGACGGGGCTGAATAATCGTATTGCTCAATGTATAACACGTCATGGAGCTTCAGAAGGGCGCGGTCCCACCGGGTCTGGCCATACTGGTCTCGCGGGAGGACGGGCCTCAGTTGGCCCGGGAAAGGACCAAGGAGGGCGCGAAGGCGGTCCTTAAGCTCGCGTGTGGGGCCGGCGTACGTGCGACGGCGCGCGGAATCCCCGGAACTGAGTTCGTCCTCAAATCTGGATATGAGGTCGTAAATGGGCTGGCGGGCACGTTTTGCCCGGGCGACCTCAGCCTCGACGGCGGCGCGGTTACCGCGACCGAATTTGTCGAGCATGAGTCTGCGGTGCTCGACAGTGGCCTGGAAGACAAACGCGCGGGAGCCTCGGACGAAGATGGGTCCCAGAACGATGACGAGGGCAAGGACGAGCAGGAGGGTCGAGGAAATGCCGAGTCCTGCAAAGGACTTATCGAGCATTTTTCGAGTGGCTGGTCGCATCTGCTTACGCCCTCCCCAATTTTGACCGCCGAAGGACCCATTCGCTCACTAAATTGGAAACAAAGGAGAAAGCCAGCAGGCAAAGTGCCAGGGCAAAAAGGACGTGGTATCGTGCGGAGCCGGTGACCTGGTCGGCTTCGCCCATATCCCCGGCGATAGTGGCGGTCATCGTGCGAACCGGCTCCAGAAGGTTAAACCACGGGCGAGGGATTTGGGCGGCGTTACCCGAGGCCATCCACACCACCATCGTTTCGCCGACGGCTCGCATTGTCCCCAGTATGACGGCCGCACACAGTCCGCTCTTAGCGGCTGGGAGAAGGACTTTCACTGTGGTTTCTGCACGTGTGGCGCCGAGGGCATAGCTTGCCTCGCGGAGCTCCCGACCGATGGCCTGGAGGGCGTCCTCCGATACGCTCAGGACGGTCGGCAGTGCCATGATTCCCAGAATGACGGAGACGTTGAGGGCGTTTGTGCCGCTGGATATTTGCAGGTTGCCCAGGAGCCTTCCGAGCCATAGAAGACCCAGGAGGACACAAGCACCGACGATAAGTCTGGCCAGGGTCCTGACTGCCGGACGGAGGCGGGACGGCGTTTTGCTTGCCGCGATGCTTCCTAACAGGAAAATCATCGCGATTCCAATGGGCACGCCGACAAACAACATTGCCACGGAGAGGATTGTGCCGCCGTGTTCCTGAAGGAGGGGGGCGAAAATCACCAGGGCGAAGAAACCGTAGGCGACCGAGGGAATCGCCGCAAGGATTTCGATTACGGGCTTAATGAGCTGGCGGAGGTTGAAGGGGAGGATTTCGCTCATACATACGGCGGCGGATACGCCGAGCGGAACGGCGACGAGGATGGCACCGAGGGTGACGAGTCCGCTGCCGACGAATATCGCCAGGGCGCCGAACACAGGGGGTCTGCCGGAGGGATACCACTGGACGCTCGTGAAGAACTCGCCTATTCCTCGGAGCCGGAAAAAGGGGAGAGCGTCCTTGACGATGGAATAGAAGATAAAGAAGACCGCCAGAGCGGAGGCGGAGGTGATGGCGAGGAGAATGCCCTGCCCGGCAAGAGAGCCAACCTTCTTAGTCAGGCTGGCCCTCTTGCCAAGCAACAGGTCCCGGCTTTTGGGGAGGGTGGTTGGTCCGGCCGTGAGATATCTGTGTTCTGTCATGGCTCCGAGTCTTGTGGACCACCACAGGATTGAAGCCGGGGCGCTCTTAATATTGGGTTACCGGCACAAATCCTATGGCTTCCACGATCTCCTGTCCTCTCTTTGTCAGGTGAAGTGTAACGAGCGCGTGCAGGTGGCTGCCGAGCTGCGGGAAACCGTTTGTAAACATGAACAGAGGCCTGGATACGGGATACCGGCCCGACCGAACCGTGTCGGGGTCGGGATAAACGCCGTTGATGTCCAGGGCCTTGACTGTTCGGTCAACAAAGCCCAGCCCCACGTACCCGATGGCTGCGGGTGTGCTCTGGACGCGCTGACGGATCGCTCCGTTGCTCCCGACGTACTCGGTGTCGGCAGCAATTTTTTCGCCTTTCATGACCATGCTTTCGAAGCACTCGTACGTGCCGCTATTGGTGTCGCGGCTTATCTTGACAATCTTGCGGTCGGCTCCGCCGAGTTCCTTCCAGTTGGAGATTTTGCCCATGTAGACGTCGCGGACCTGGTCAAGTCTCAAGGCCTTGACCGAGTTGGTCGGGTGGACGATGATGGCGATTCCGTCCATCGCCACGACGTGAGCGACGGGCATGACCCCTTTCTCGAGGGCGGCCTTGAACTCGGTG
Source organism: uncultured Verrucomicrobiota bacterium (assembly GCA_964516325.1). Taxonomy (GTDB): domain Bacteria; phylum Auribacterota; class JABMQX01; order JABMQX01; family JABMQX01; genus CAZFAP01. The sequence continues at coordinate 4,401 of CAZFAP010000107.1, read as the reverse complement.
TCCTTCATGAAGCGAGACATGTCGGCGATACTACACGTCCCGTTTATGAGGCTCTTGGCGCCGTTGCCGCTGCCTGACTCGCCGACGGTCACGTTGACGCCAGGATGCTTGCCCATATAGTATTCGGCGAACGCCTTGGCAATGGGGCCAACTGTGGTCGAACCGTCCATAACGATGTTCGCTTTTTCTCCTTCGGCGTAAGCTCCCGCGGCGCTCAAGGCGAGTGCGAAAGCCACGCTGAGGACCAGACTTCCAAGCCTTCTCATACTTCCATCCTCCTGTTTTTGCGGTTCGTTGCGTTTTTGCCAGTAAATTCCGGCGTCAAATTGCACAGGGACGTTGGCGCCAGAGCCGCGGGAGAGTCCCGCGTGCACTCTCCATAACTATGTAACCATTTGATTGTTAGAACCCCGTTAGGCTCTCGTTAAAACACTACGACGGCGAGCCGTGGTTGAATCAGAAGTCAACCTGAGTTCTCACCTGGAACGTATCCGATGCGCCAACCTCGTCGAGGTCCCCGTGGACATAATTCCACATAATCCTGGTGTTCGGATTGAGGTACCAGTTCAGGGCGACGGTGATGTCGTCGAGTTCACCCCCCTCGACTTCCTCGTCCGTGAGGTCGAGGTGAGAGTATCGGGCGGCGACTTCCCATGCCCCCGGACCGCCTGCGCCGAAGTTCCTCTTCGGTTTGACGCGGCTGAAAAGCCCGCTCTTGTAAGCTCGGTTTTCGCCTGTGAGGAACCAACTCGCCATGGCGTAGAACCCAGAGAACCCCGGATCGGTTCCGTCAGCGGTGTTCAGGGCGGCATTGATGAATTCGCCTTGCAGGGAGAATGGACCGAGCACCAGAGCCGCTTCTGCCCCCATAAGGTCCATATCGTCCACGTCGGTGATGTCGTGGGTGTCAACGTACCTCGGAGCGATGTGGACTTCGGGGCGCTCGCTGAATCGCACCTTGTCGTCGTTAGGGTTCCTACGGCCGTATGCGGCGCCAAGGTGGAGCAACCGGCGACCCTTGTCTTCGTACCAGGGTAAGCCGGTTAGACGAGCTGTGAAGTTGTACTCACCGTCGCTGATTCGGTTCCCGGCGTCGTCGCTTCCCTTGAAGACGCCGAGTGCCCACGTCATGCGGTCGTTGAGCAGGGAGTTGTGGAACATAAGCCCGGCTTTGCGAGAGGGGACAAGCGCGCTGGTAAGGGACCTCTCCAGGAAAGTGATGTAGTTGCTGCTTGTCTGTTCCTCCAGGCCAAATGGCTCGTAGAACTGTCCAACCCGGATGTTCCCAATGACGGGGAGGTCAACGATGCCAAGATAGACATCCTTCCACTTCGCTTGGCCTCCGCTGAAAGTTCCAACTTTGTCCTTGTCGTCCTTGTACTTGAAGCCTCCTCCGGCAAAGTCGTACTGGGTTTTGAATTCGACCTTTTTGTACATCGTGCCGGAGAGAGCGATTCTGGCTCTTCGGAACTCCACGCCGTCTTTCAAGGCGCCGACCTCCTCGACGAGTGCATCATCGCCGGAGGTCCAGGCGTTGTCAAAGTGGATGCGGCCACCGATTTTCATTGTGAACGCCTTGTCGGGGGTTTCGAAGTTCAGGCCCTCTTTCCAGAAGGCGCGGAATGTATCGGGCTTCTCTTCCTTGACCTCGACCTTCTTTAGCTGCTCTTCAACCTGGTCAATTCGTTTGACCTGTGTTTCGACATCGCCCACTCTCTTCTCGAGGGGCGAAGGTGCCTTTGCGGCAGCTTCTTTCTCCCTCAGTCCGCCTTCGAGTTGCCAGACTCGCTTTTCGAGTTCCTCAATTCTGTTGAGGAGTTCCTTTTCTCTTTCCGTTGGCTCAGTCTGCTGCGGCCGCGCTGGCATAGCCAGGAACACCATCAGCAAGCTGAGGAGCGTCAGGCACGTCCATTTCATCGTTTGTTTCCCTCCAAGAGTTTGACAGGACCACTACGACGATCAGGCAAACCAGAGCCGTACCTCTCAGGAAAGCCTGGATTGCCCAATCCCTCATCGGTTCGACGTTGGTGCAATGCTTCTCCGAGAGCCGGCACACTCGCCACCTCCCGAAGGCAACATTCGCCCGGAACCAGAGACCAGCGAGAATCGCCAGAACGAGAAACACTGCAATGCCCTCCAGATAAATGTGAAGTTTTCGCGGGGAATATCGGCGAGGGGTGTTTGGGGATTATCAGGGGCAAGTTAGATTTTCGTTAAAAGAGACTGGGGGGGCTGGCTCAGGCTTTCGGGAGGTGGATGGAGAAGACGCTTCCCTTCCCGGGGGTGCTCTCGACGGAGACGCGGCCGCCGTGAGCCTGCGCGATGTGCTTGACGATGGCAAGCCCAAGACCGCTGCCGCCCCGCTCGGAGGGGCTTCGGCCTTTATCCACGCGGTAGAAGCGCTCGAATAGGCGGGGAAGATGTTCGTTTGCGATCCCGCAGCCGTGGTCGCGGACGGAGATGGTTATTTCGGAATCGGACTGGCTGGCGGCGACATGGACAGGCTTTCCCGGGTCGCTGTATTTGATAGCGTTATCGAGGAGGTTGACGACGGCTTCCTCGAGAAGTGGGGGATTGATTCTGGCCACGAGGTCTTCAGGACAGGTCAGCTCGATAGAGACGTTTTTTCCGGCGGCTTTGGTTTCACAGGCCTGAACGGCGGCCTCCAGGGTGTCTTTTAGTTTGCCGGCCTGAAGTGCGATCCTCGCTCTTTCGGCTTCCAGCTCGATCCTGGAGAGGGAGAGGACGTCCTCGACTATGGAGTTGAGCCGGTCCACGTGCTTTGCGATGATGCTGAGGAAACGCCGAGCATCCTGAGGGTTGTTTATTGCTCCATCGAGAAGAGTTTCGACGGCCCCCCTGACGGAGGTGATGGGCGTCCTTAGCTCGTGGGAGACGTTGGCGACGAAGTCGCGCCGGATGTTCTCGAGTTTCCGGAGGCGGGTGATGTCGTTGAGGACGATTACCGCGCCGATGTCGCGTCCCTGGCCGTCGCGCAGGACAGCCGCGTGGGCATGGAGGAAACGCTCCCCATCCTGAAGCAATGTGATTTCTCCCTCGAGGGGGCCGGGACCGGAGAGGGCCTTTGTGACAAGCTCCTGGAGGTCGTGATTTCTGACGACCTCCTGTATGCTTCGGCCGAGGGTATCGTGGGGGTTGACTCCCAGGAGGGAAGATGCGGCCTGGTTGAGCATGATGAGCCGTTCCTCCTTGTCAACCGCAAGGACGCCCTCGACCATGCTGGACAGGACGGCTTCCTGTTCGTTTCGCTGGCGCAGGACTGTCCGGATGCGCTCGTCGAGCTGAGCGGCCATTTGGTTCATAGCTTTGGCGAGCGCGCCTATCTCGTCCACTCCGGAGACGGATAGTCGGCCCGACAGGTCTCCTCGTGCGAAACGTTCTGCGCCGCGGCGCATTTCTTCCAGGGGACGGCTGACTCGACGAGATATAACCCAGCTCACGGCGCCCGCGAGAACAGCCACGGCGAGTCCGACAAAGGCGATGCGGATGCGAATGGCTTCCAGGGCGTTGTCAATGGCGGTTACGGGGACAGCCGCGCGGACAACCCCAACGATGTCTCCGTTCTCCCGAAGGGCAAGGCCCACGTAGAGCATGTCTCTCTGGAGAGTCGGGCTGGGTCGTTTGGAAGTGCCTGTGCGGCCAGCGAGGGCATCAATGATTTCGGGTCGGTCTCCGTGATTCTCCATGGTGGCAGGGGTGTCGTCGCTGTCGCCGATGACCCTGCCAGAGGGAAGAATAACGGTGATGCGAGTGGATGACTTCTTCCCAAGTTCCTTGCAAAGACTGTCTACGGCTTGTTCATTGGAGAGAATCTCACGCCCGGAGAGCTGCTTCTGGATGAGCCAGGCCCTTGCCTCGAGGTTAAGGTACGTCTCCTTCTCGTAGAAATCGCGCAGGTCTTTGGAGGCATGCCACAACAGTGCCAGCAGGGAAAGAACTGTGATGAGAAGAAACGACGGGTAAATCTGCCAGAGGAGGCGTTTTTTCCGCATGTTCTACTCCTTGAACCTGTATCCGACGCCGCGAACCGTCTCGATGAAGTGGCCGGAGGGGCCGAGTTTTTTGCGAAGGCCGACAATCTGAACGTCAACGGAGCGGTCGGTCACGGGGTAGTCGGCTCCGCGGATGGCGTCAACAATCCGAGAACGAGTGAACACCCAGCCCGGCCTTCGGGCAAGAAAGTGGAGAAGCTCAAACTCTGTGAAGGTAAGGTCCACGGGCTTGCCCCGTGCAAGTATTTCTCGTCGTCCGGGGTGAATCACAAGATCGTGGATTTTCAAAACGGAGGATTGGTCAACGGGCTGCTGAGCCTTTCTGCGAAGGACGGCTTTGAGTCTGGCGAGGAGGACTCTTGGACTGAATGGCTTGACTATGTAGTCG
>CAZFAP010000106.1:0-17250 GCA_964516325.1 uncultured Verrucomicrobiota bacterium | reverse complement strand
TTATTTCGACTACTTCCCGTGGCGACGGGTGCAGATTCTCGGGAAGGTGGAGATCACTTACCTGAGAAGTCTGAAGCCGAGCCTGATCCGGGCGCGGGTCGCGCAGATGTTGGGCAAAGGAACCGTTCCGTGCATCATAGTCGCCCGGCAGTACCGCATCCCGCAGGAATTCCTGGAAGAAGCCGACCGCCTGCGAGTGCCCGTGTTCAGAACCCGGATGATCACGTGGGAGTTGATTGACCGGGTCACGGTTTTCCTCGATGACCTTTTTGCCCCGACGGTGTCGCTGAAAGGAAATTTGGTGGAGGTGTTTGGCGTCGGAGTGTTCATGGAAGGAAAGAGCGCCGTCGGAAAAAGTGAGACGGCCTTAGGACTCATCACCCGAGGGCATCGGCTGATTACGGACGATGTAGTGAGGATAAAGCTCCGCGAGGGCAAATACCTCATCGGGAGCGGAAGTGAACTGACGCGGCACCACATGGAGATACGGGGGCTGGGGATCATCAACGTCCAGAAGCTTTTCGGAGCGGTCTGCTTCCGAGAAGAGACTCAGATTGACCTGGCGATAACGCTGGAGACGTGGGACCCGGGCAAGCATTACGAAAGACTCGGAATGGAGGAAGACACGATACGAATCCTGGGCAAGTCCGTGCCCCATCTTATCATTCCCGTGCGCTCTGGCAGGGACCTGGTGCTCCTCGTGGAGATTGCGGCTCTCAATCACAGGCTGAAATCCACGGGGTTCAACCCGGCTCGCGCGCTGGATGAGGAGTTGCTCAAGTCCATAAGGTCCCGGGAGGCGCCCCCAGAAGCGCCGGGGGCGAAACCGGCTGCCCAACGCTGAGCAGAGAACATCGCAATTTCTCTCGATATGAACAGGGAGGGAGAAAACAGCAAGAGGGTGGAGGCGAAGTTTCGGATATTGAACTCCCTGGGAGTGCACCTGCGGCCGGCGCGGATGTTGGCAAACCTGACCAACACGTTCGAATCGGAAATCTCCATCGCAAAAGATTCCGAGGAGGTGAACGGGAAGAGCATCATGGGAATCATCACGTTAGCGGCCGCAAAAGGTGAGATCCTGAAGGTCACAGCGATTGGCCCGGACGCGGAACAGGCTGTGCAAGCTATCGGCAAACTGATCGAGAACAAATTTGGTGAGGAAGACTGACGAATTGACGGAGAGAGTGCTCAAAGGGATCGGCGTTTCGCCCGGGATAGCTATCGGAACCGTGTTCGTTCTGCCCGAGGCAGAGGCCGCCCGTTCGCCGGAAAGGGACATCACTGACGAGGAAGTTGACGCGGAGTTTTCCCGCTTCTTGGACGCTCTGGCGAAGACAAAAGAACAAATAGCCTCCCTGCGTGACAGAATATCCGCTCAGGTCGGCAAAGACACGGCCTGGATTTTCGACGTTCACCTCGCGATCCTGAACGACGAACAGGTTCTAGAGGATGTCCGCGCCGGTCTCCTCGCAAAAAAGAAGAACGTCGAGTCCATCTTCTACCAAACCCTCAGTCGCTATTTGCACATCCTGTACGGGGCGGGCACCGAGTATCTTGCGGAAAGACAGGCGGACATCAAGGACGTGATGACTCGCGTCCTGGACAATTTCGGAGGGAGAAAACGAATCGACGTCAGCGACATCCCCTCTCCTTCCGTGGTAATCGCCCGGGACATTTCGCCGTCCGATACCGCGAGGATGGAGAAAGGAAAAGTACTCGGCTTCGCCATAGACGCCGGGGGGCAGAGTAGCCACACGGCCATCATGGCAAAGGCTCTTGGGATACCGGCGGTTGTGGGGTTGCACGAGGTTAGCGCTGCCGCTCAGCAGGGGGACATGGTCATCGTGGACGGGCGCAGCGGGACTGTGACCGTCCATCCGAGCGAGGACACTCTTCGGCGAAGCAAAGCTGACCTGCATAGGATAGACATCTACACAAAGAGGCTGTCTGGACTCCGAGACCTTCCCGCGGAGACCCATGACAAGCGGCGCATCACTCTGTCCGCAAACATCGAGTTGCCCGCAGAGGTGGAGTCGGTCGTTGAAAGCGGCGCGGAGGGGATTGGGTTGTACAGGACCGAATTCATCTACATGAACCGGTCGGACTTTCCTTCCGAAGAAGAGCAGTTTGAGGCCTATAAGGCCGTGCTCGAAGGGGTCAGCCCCAACCCGGTAATCGTCCGGACGATGGACCTCGGCGGGGACAAATTCATCACGCACCTCAATATTCCTTTCGAATTCAACCCATCCCTGGGTTGTCGAGCTATCCGCTTCTCCCTGGCGCGAAGAGACATCTTCGAGGTTCAGCTCCGAGCCATTTTGCGGGCGGGGGCGTTTGGGCAGGTCAAACTGATGTACCCGATGATTTCCAGCGTGGAGGAAGTGATCAAAGCCAACGAGATTCTCGCAGAGGTGAAAGCGGGTCTCGAAAAGAAAGGCATACCGCACGCACGAGATTTTGAGACGGGGGCGATGATCGAGGTTCCTTCCGCCGCCCTGACGGTGGACATCATCGCCAAGGAAGTGGATTTCTTCAGCATTGGGACGAATGACCTGATTCAATACACCCTGGCGGTAGAAAGGGTTAACGACAAGATCGCTCACCTGTATCAGCCCTACCACCCGGCGGTTCTCCGCCTGGCAAAGAGGATCGTCGAAGAGGGACACAAGAACGGAATCTGGGTCGGCATTTGTGGGGAGATGGCCGCGGACCCCGCTATGGTTCTGATCCTGCTCGGCATGGGATTGGACGAGATCAGCGCGAGCCCCGCGGTTGTGCCCCGAATCAAGAACGTCATCCGCAGCCTTTCGTACGAGCAAGCCAGAGAGTTCGTCGAGGAAATCATGACCTATACGTCGCCCGCAACGATAGAATCACGCGCTCGGGAGGTAGTGAGAAAAACCGTCCCCGAACGGGAGCTCGTCTGAGGGCTTGCCGCCGTTTTCGGCGGGCGTCTCAAGAAAAGGAATATGAAGGCTCTGATATTGGGAGCGGGATACGCCGTCCGCTTGCGGCCGCTCACCCTGAACAACGCCAAGCCCCTATTGCCGGTCGGGGGGCATCCGATGATAGACTATGTTCTGGGAAGAATTGACGAGCTGCCGCAGATTGACCGCGTGTTCGTGGTCGTCAACCAGAAGTTTTTCGACCACTTTCAAGCATGGGTCAAAACCGCTCCCACGTCCAAGCCGATTGCGCTCGTGAATGACGGCAGCACTTCCGACGAGAACAAGCTGGGAGCCGTCGGCGACATCAATTTCACCATCGAGAAAGAGGGCATCCGGGATGACCTCCTGGTCGTCGGAGGAGACAACTTATTCGATTTCAGTCTGAGCGATTTTGTGTCGTTCTTCGAGAACAAGGGAACGTCTGTCGCTCTCTGCACGTGCGGGGATGTCGCCTCCGCGAAGCGCTTCAACAGCGTCGAAATGGACGAAGACGGCAGAATCGTCTTCTTCAAGGAGAAGCCCGAGAATCCACGGTCGGATGTGGTGGCGATTTGCCTGTACCTCTTTGAGAAGTCATCCCTGACCCTGCTCAAAAAGTATCTCAACGAAGGCGGCAACCCGGATGCGCCCGGCTACTACATCCAGTGGCTCTACAGGCAGATTCCCGTTTATGGCAAGGCGATGCCGGGGACGTGGTGCGATATCGGCGATAAGGAAACATATCAAGAGGCAGACCACTCGTTTGGCCAAGGTTTCCAGAGGAGCCAGGCGGAACGGGTGCAGAAACCATAGATACAGCACTCGAAGGAGAAGCGTTTTCGAACTACTTCAACACGGTTTAGGAGGAAGGACAATAGAATGGGCGAACGGAGTGTATTCACCTCGGAATCCGTAGCAGTAGGACATCCAGACAAGGTAGCGGACCAAATCTCAGACGGAGTCCTGGACGCCATCCTGGAAAGGGACCCGGCGGCGAGGGTGGCTTGCGAAACGCTCGTGACCACGGGTCTGGTAATCATCGCGGGCGAAGTTACCACCCGAACCTACGTGGACCTGGAGGAGGTCGTCCGCAAGACCGTCAGAGACATAGGATACGACGACCCACACCTCGGTTTCGATTACGAGACCTGCGCGGTGATTAACTGCATCGGGCAGCAGTCTCCCGACATCGCCCAGGGCGTTCTGGGGACGGGGCTGCATAAGGAAATGGGCGCCGGAGACCAGGGCATCATGTTCGGCTATGCCTGCCGGGAAACACCGGAATTGATGCCGCTGCCAATCATGCTGGCCCATAAGCTCATGCAGAGACTGGCGGAATTGCGGAAGAAGAAGGTCCTCCCCTATCTTCGGCCGGACGGCAAGTGCCAGGTCACCGTCGAATACGACGGCAGAACGCCTACCCGATTGCATACAGTCGTCGTATCCGCCCAACACGCCCCGGAGGTTTCCCACTCTCGCATCCAGAAGGACCTGACTGAGAAGCTGGTCAAGGCGGTCGTTCCCAAGCACATGCTCGACTCACGAACCATCTATCATATTAACCCGACGGGACGCTTCGTCATCGGAGGCCCTCGCGGCGACACCGGGCTGACCGGCAGAAAAATCATCGTGGACACCTACGGGGGAAGATGCCGTCACGGGGGCGGATGCTTCTCCGGGAAAGACGCCACGAAGGTGGACCGCAGCGCCAGTTACGCCGCTCGGTATGTCGCTAAGAACATCGTTGCCGCAGAAATTGCGGATGAGTGTGAGGTGCAGTTGTGCTACGCGATCGGGATCGCCAAACCTCTGGCGATTTCGGTCAATACCTTCGGGACCGGGAAGGTTCCCGAGTCCAAGATCGAAACGCTGGTCGAAAGGCATTTCGACCTTACTCCGAGGGGAATGATCAAACACCTGCACTTGCGGAGACCGATCTTTCGAGACACCGCCTGCTACGGGCATTTTGGCAGAAACGGAAGGAAATTCACCTGGGAAAGAACCGATAAGGCAGCTATCTTGAGAAAGGAAGCGGGGCTTTCCAAATAGGACCCGCAGAGCACAAAAAGATGGAAGCCATCACGCAACGACGAGAACCAGAGGACATTCTGCATGAAAAAAGCGATCGGCCACGACGTCAAAGACCTCCGTCTCTCGAAGCAAGGAAAGGCGAGGATTGAATGGGCAGCCCACGATATGCCCGTCCTCGGAATGATCGGACGGGAATTCGAGAGGAAAAAACCGCTCAGAGGGTTGAAGATTTCGGCGTGCTTGCACATAACCTCCGAGACGGCGAATCTGGCCCGGGCTCTCAAGGCCGGCGGCGGCGACGTGGTTCTGTGCGCATCGAATCCGCTCTCGACGCAGGACGACGTGGCGGCTTCGCTGGTCAAGGACTATGGAATTCCTACGTACGCGATCAAGGGCGAGAACACAGCCACCTACTACAAGCACATCCACGCCGCGGTCGCCCACAACCCGAGAATCACCCTGGATGACGGGGCCGACCTGGTTCACACCATCAACACGAGCTATCCCGACGTGGCCGCAAAGATCATCGCAAGTATGGAGGAGACCACGACGGGAGTGAATCGGCTTCGCGCCATGGAGCGGGATGGTAAGCTCAAGTTTCCCATCGTCGCCGTCAACGACGCGAAGACTAAATACCTGTTCGACAATCGGTATGGGACCGGGCAGTCCACAATAGACGGCATCCTTCGAGCCACCAGGATCCTCCTTGCGGGGAAAGTCTTCGTCGTCGTGGGATACGGCTGGTGTGGAAGGGGGCTGGCGCTCCGGGCGAGAGGAATGGGTTCAAACGTCACCGTTGTGGAAGTGGACCCGATCCGGGCGCTCGAAGCCACCATGGACGGATTCCTGGTCATGCCCATGAGCGAGGCGGCGCCCATGGGAGACCTCTTCTGCACCGTCACAGGAAACACGAAGGCCATACGCACGGAGCATTTCCATCTCATGAAGGATGGCGCCATCCTCTGCAACTCCGGGCACTTCAATGTCGAGATAGACATTCCCGGACTGAGAGGCGTGTCATCGAAAATCAGAAAAGGGGTGCGTCCGTTTGTTGACGAGTACACGTTGAAAAAGACCGGAAGGAGAATTTACCTTCTCGCAGAAGGAAGGCTGGTGAACCTGGCGGCCGCGGAGGGACATCCCGCGTCCGTAATGGACATGAGTTTTGCCACTCAGGCTCTATCCGCTGAGTACGTCGCCAGGAATGAAGATAGGCTCCTCCCAAAAGTCTATAACGTGCCGGAGGAGATTGAGAACAGGGTTGCCTGCCTCAAACTGAAAACCATGAACATCGCCCTCGAAGAATTGACGCCCGAGCAAGTCACGTATATGAACACCTCGGAAATGGGCACGTGATGGCCCGAGCGGGCAGCGGCTCCAGCCCCACAGCCCATCCGACGAAATTGCCCGGCGGCAATTCTCAACGAGAAAGCAACAGGACAGACCCATGCCTGCACCGTTAACGCCCGCCGAAAGGCAGACCCTCCAGAAGATGGAGCGACTGAAGGCAGTGATCAACGAATGCCACCTCGACTTCCTTCGGGAAAGGACATTGGACCCCGAGCTGACGCCGATGATCGAAGCCGCGAACCGAATCTTCATGAGCGAAAAGGCGAAGCGTGTCCGCGCCATCATTCCACTCCTTATCGCGGAAGAGGGCTTCTGCGAAATCGAGAGCGTCAAGCGGTACGCCGTCCTTATCGAGCTGCTCCATTTTTCGTCTCTGGTGCATGATGATGTCATTGACGAAGCTGTAGAACGACGAAACGAGCCTTCGCTCAACTCGCTCTACCCAAATTCGGACGCGGTTCTGATCGGCGACCATTTCATTTGCGAGAGCATCGAATATGCTCTTCAGACCAAACATAACACCGCCGTGATTGCAGTCAGCGTTGATGCAGTCAAGAAGCTGATTGCGGGAGTCATGATGGAACAGAAGCTGGCGGTCGGCGGGTTCGATTTCGAGACCTACAAGAAAATGGCCGAGATGAAAACCGGCTGTCTTTTTGCGCTTTCCTTCGGGCTGCCGTTCGTGGGAACGCCGCAGCGTGAACTGGGCCTTCAAACAGGCACAAAATTCGGACTCTTGTTCCAGATTTACGATGATTTCCTCGACAGAACGGAAGACCACGCCGCGTACAACATTTATGAGGCCCTCAGCCCCGAAGCCGTCTCCGAGAAATGCCGGGAGATTTTCGCGGAACTCGTGGAGGATTGCCGGAAGCTCGGGGTCGTGAAAAGCCTCCAGCAGATGGTCGTATATCTGAAGACTCACGGATATTTCTTCGACGTGGACCTGCCATAACTTCGTCGAGCGCCAGGAAGAGGCCGCAGAACTCCCCACCGCAGCGCAACCGTGAGCCTAACCGCAACACCCGGAGAAGGAACGGTAGATGACCGGCGACCCACGGGGATGCGCGTAAACCGGCCCTTGTGGGGAGTTCCCCGGTTTCTGCCAGAAGCAGTCCGCAATCGGGTGCGGCGACGAATGGCGAGCCAGAGTGGCATAGGTATTGCTCCCGAAAATCCATTGCCGGAAGTCGAAGAGTATGCGATAATAATAACGAGAGGGAGCTGGTGCAAGGCTCCGGAAGCGAATCAAGCGGTTGCGTCGCCCGGCTGTGCACACGGGTCAAGCCGGCGCTCGTAACAGACAAAGGATAATCGGGATGAAATCATATCAGAAGAAGGCTTTTACACTCGTTGAACTCCTTACGGTCATGGCCATCATCGGGATACTGGCGGGATTCCTTCTGCCGACCGTCAGCAAGGCAAAGGCGAAAGCGAAAATGGCGAAATGCGCCAATAACCTATTGCAGTTCGTCCACGCCATAGACCTGTTCAAGATCGAGCATGAGGATTTCCCAAACTGGCTGTCGAATCTCTACCCTTCTTACGTATCATCGGACGAAATGTACTTGTGCCCCGCTGATTACTGCACTCAGGGCTCGAGTTCTCCCGAAAATTCTCATCGCGGCGCCGACGGGGGTCTGCCGTGGTGGCTGCCGGAACGGCTCGAGTTCAGGGAAACGGACGACACCAAGTTCAATACTCACATGACAGCGGACAACCCCCGGAACAGCGAGGGCGGCAAGATTGACTACTGCAGTTATTTCTACGCGTTTTGCGGGGCGCCTTCGTCTGCGAGGCCGGGCTACACGTGGAAGCAGGCTAAGATTCAGGAAATGACAGAGGGTCTCCAAGGGGGGAAGGTCGGCGTCTATGGACGTGTGCCGATCGTCCGGTGCTTCTGGCATCAAAAACGAAAATCGGGGAGCGACGACTTCGTGTCGGTGGAGAAGAACGTCATCAACGTTGCCGTCGGTCACAAGAACATTTACTACAGCAACGCCAGCTCCGACGGATGGTGGAAGTAACCTCTCCCCTGTTCGCCATGCCCTCGTGCCGCACATAGCCTCTGAGTTTTCGATAGCCCTCACCTTCCGCAATCCCTCCGTCACGAGTGGACAACGCCACAAAAGGCCCAGCCACCGGGGCCAGTCAAACCCTCCCCCGGTTCCTATCTGCGTCTATCGGCGTGCATATGCGGTTACGCCCCTCTGCGTGACGCCCGTGGCCAGGTGGGAGTCTGCCGCCCATAACTGAGGCGATACCACCTTCCGAAGATAGCTGTTGCTTTTTGGCTCGCCGTAAGTTATATACGCATGCCGTGAGTCCGCAGCGGAACCATCACACTCAGCCGCAGGCATCCCCTGAGATAGTCCGCACTGGCCCAGTCGTCCGGCGTGCCGGACGCCCCCATGAAAACAAAGGGAATCCTGGAGAACAGGTTGGCGAAGGGCATCGCAAATCCTCCGCCTTGAGGTCGTGAACAGGCTGAGGAATTTGGCTGCCGCCCTGTGAATGCATGGCTTTGGTGCTCGGATGGGATGCGCCGGCGCCTCGCACGCAAAGCGGTGGGCCGAGAGGGCTGTGCCAGCAGTCCGATTCTGGTGAGCCTCATGCCAAAACACACGTTTCTTGCGGCTGTGCAAGAGGGAAAGGAGAACGAATCATATGCCGGAAGAGGTCGAGTTGTACGTGCAACAGGCTTTGGAGGAGGTGGGAAAATGGCCCGTTCCGGGCTACACGTTCCCGGCAATCTTGATCATTGGATTGTTCTTCGTCATGGTTGGGGCGAAAATCTGTAAGGGGGTCATTGCGGGTCTTTGCTTCGTGGCAGGAGGAGCCGCCGGTTATCACCTGTCCGGCGACAACGTGCTAATCGCGGCGGCTTCGGGAGTCGGGGCGGCGGTGATTGGACTGGTCGTGCAATACATAGTTGGGGTTGTGCTTTCGGGGTTAGCTGTGGCAGCAACGGCTTTTCTCGCCGCTCACCTGGCGGGCCACGAGGAACTGGCGCCGTACTTCGCCATCGGCGGGTTTCTCGTGGGGGCGATTCTCTCCGTGAGGCTTTACAAAATCCTTCTCATCTTCGCCACGTCAGCCCTTGGCGCCGCGTGCGTGGCGCCGTGCGCCTTAATCCTGCTGGACGCAACTCAACGCCCGGAGATGACCGCTGAAGTTCCGCTCGGAACTCTTCAGTTGGACACCTGCAAGTTCTCCGTAACCTTCCTGGGCGTCCTCGCCGCGGGAGTGATTGTCCAGGGCATTTCGCTTGTGCTCAAAAAAGCCCCCAAGGCGACGGAGGAGTAACAAGCGGCCTGGGTCGCGAGGAACGTGCAGGCTCGATGCCGCCGCGAAAAGCTCGGACATGTCCGGCAGGTTCAAAGCGCCCCCGGGGATAGTGCATGTTTCCGGCTCTCTTCTCCGTCCGGCAAGAGTACAAACATGAGAACCCGTATCGTTGTCGCGTCCCTCTTGTTGATGGCGGTTTTTCAATGGGCAGGCTGCGGCGGGGGAAATCGAGGCGCCGAAACTGAGCGCAGCTTTGCCTCCGCCACAGACGCTCTGGGCAGGAGAGTCTCTCTCGCCGAAAAGCCCTCCCGAATTGTTTCCACGGCGCCCAGCAACACCGAAATCGTCCTTGCTCTCGGCCTGAGAGAGAACCTCGTCGGCGTGACGCATTTTTCGACCGATCCTCAGAAAGTCGAAGGGATTGCGAGAGTAGGGGGATACACGAATCCGAGCGTTGAAAAGATAGTCTCTCTCCAACCCGACATCGTGTTTGCGGCACGAGGAAATCCGAGGGACGTCCTCGAACAACTGCGACGGCATGGCGTCAAGGTTTTCACTCTCGATACGACTTCCGTTTCGGAGCTTCTCGCCGACATTGGAAAAGTGGGGATGCTGACCGGAGCTACCGAGCGGGCGAAGAGGCTGGTCATGGACATCGAGAAGGAAATTGACGGCGTCAGACAGAAGGTGGGGGGGCTGTCCGATAAGGAAAAGCCGAGGGTCTTGTGGGTCGGGCAGGAAAACCCACTTCGGACCGCCGGTCCCGGTAGCCTCGTTGACGAACTCATCCGAATCGCTGGCGGGGAAAATATCGCGGGGGACGAGAAGGCCCGCTGGCCGTCCTACAGTGAAGAAAAGGTCGTTCTCCGCGACCCGCAAGTGATCATCCTCGGCGAGGACAAATACAAGACCTCACCCGAAAGGGTTGCCGAGACTCTCACGAGGTTCCGCAGAGACGAGGTCTGGCGAAACGTCTCGGCGGTAAAAGCGGGGCGGGTTCATTTCATTCCGACCGATGTCTTGGGGCAGCCGTCACCGGTGACTGTGGAGGGGCTGAGACTTCTCGCGAAGAGCTTACACCCCCATTTGTTTCCCGACGGAAATGCCGAAAAAACGACGGCGGAAACGGAGAGGGCACGTGATTAAGTATCTGTGTGACTTATGTGGAAGGTCGTTGAAAGAAAAGGACTATGTCTACGAGCTGAACATCGAGATTCACGCGATATATCAACCGCTCCAGATAGACCTCGTGGACATGCTGAAAGACCACACGGACGAAATCCGGCGTTTGATCGAGGAATTGAAGGACAAAGACCCGCAGGAGTTGCAGGATCAGATATACAAGACGTTCAAATTCCACCTTTGTCCACCCTGTCAGCAAAAGTACATCAAGAACCCGTTCGCTCCATTGGAGGACGAATTCGACGCAGAGTCCTCTGAAGAAACGGAGGGTTCGGGATAGGGAAGGAGCTTGCCGGCTGGGCGCTTGAGGAAGGGGGCGGCTGTGCAGGGGAGGCTGAGGTTCCGGTTGGCGCATGAATTCATGAGTGCGGTTCCGTACGGGAAACGGAGCGTGTGTTTCGCCATTTGGCCTTGATTGGTGGAGTTCGATTTGCCTCCTCCATGGTGATCTTGAGTGCGAGAAGATAGTTTCAGCAAAAGAGGAGGGAAGGAACCATGAAAAGTTCCCGCATTCTGCTGAACTTGGCGAGACTTATTTTGGCAGGTACTCTGATCGGTTCTTCGACGAGCTGCCGAAGGGGAAGAATAGAACGGTTAATCGAAGAACTCAACAGCCCCAGCGAGGAACAGCGCATAGCTGCTGCCGTAGCCCTCGCTCGGATGGGTCCTGCAGCAAAAGACGCTGTCCCGGCCCTCATCAAGGCATTGGGGGATGAAGATTCGGGGATGCGTGGACTTGCTGCCAGAGTTCTTCCCCTAATAGGCCCCGGAGCCGAAGCTGCTGTCCCGGCCCTCATCAAGGCATTAGTGGACGAAGATTCGGGGGTCCGCGGGAATGCTGCCGAAGCCCTTGGGAAAATAGGTCCTGCAGCAAAAGATGCTGTGCCCGCCCTTATAAAGGCATTAGGGGATGAGAATGTCCGCGGGTCTGCTGCCGTAGCCCTTGGTGAAATAGGCCCTGCGGCGAAGGATGCCGTGCCCGCCCTTATGAAGGCATTACAGGATGAGGACCCTTCTGTGCAGGTTCAAGTTGCCTTAGCCCTTTGGAGAATAGATCGCGCCGCAACGGCTGCTGTGGTCGTTCTTATAAAGGCATTAGAGCATGAAGTCTGGCCGGTCCGTTTGGCTGCTGCCACAGGTCTCGGGGAAATAGGCGCTGCTGCAAAAGACGCACTCCCTGAGTTAAGGAGATCGGCGGAAGAAGACCAAGACGGCGAAGTTCGAGAAGCAGCGAGAGAAGCCATCGAAAAAATCCAAAAAGCCGTAGAAGAAGAAAAGTAGCCGAAGAGGAAGAATTGTCCAGAACGACGTTTTCAAGAGGAGGGCAGGGTCATGACAGAAGACACTGAGCGAGGAAAGAACGAGCTGTCCGCAGGGGCGGGAGGCGAAAGATCCCCGCATCGCGGGACGAGCGGCTCAAGGGGCCCGCATGACGAGGAAAGTATTCGGAGACGGGCTTATCTCCGCTTGGGGCTGATTTTGGTTGTGAGCTTCTTTCTACCGATGGTGACCTCCGCGAAGAGTGTAATCATGCTCGATTTTCTCAGTCTTCGGGTTCTGAGGGAGGAGGGGATTCCGGCTTTGCTGAAATTCATGTCTCTTTACCCACTGCTTGCAGGTAGCGCGGTGATTCTTGTTGCGCCCCGTGCGAAAGGCCTGGCGCGGCCCGTCGCTCTCATATGTATAGGGCTGCTCCCCTGCGTCATGCCTGTCGACCTGGCTTTTCTGCGTGCGCCGTCGCCTCGGGAACCCCTGCTCGCCCAGGAGCTTGGGCTTTTGCTGGTGGCCGGAGGTTTCATGATCAACGCGTGGGGGGGGCTCACCGCCCTGGGAATCATCGGTGTCTACGCGGGTAATCGCGCCCGATATCTGCGACCCAAAAGCACTGTAGCCCTGTCGGTCGCTGCCGGGGGAGGAGCCGTGTACCTGGCATCGCTCTTGCCCATCGGGCCAGGACTAATCTGGTCCGTCTCGTCACCTCTGGCGACGGCATTGGGCTTTTTCCTTACTGACTTAGCCCGCGCGTATTTCGTCGGGACGGCGGTGTGGGCTCCTGAGATGAGCGCCGGCCTCAGGGTTTTCATCGGCCTGTTGCTCCTGCTGCACGTTGGCTTGCTCATCTCGGCAGCAGTTCTTTCCTTACAGAACGCAGCGAAAGGCGGGGGCGCTGGGAAGCGGGCACAGCAGGCATACTCGCTGTGGACAGGAGGCGTAGGGGTGCTCATCGGGGCGTTTCTTGCAGCTTTCCTGTACGCAACAGCTGGCGGGGAGAGCTGGTCAATCCTCCAGGGACTGTCCTTGGCGATCAAGATGGGCTTGTGGGTGGCTGGGATTCTCCTCTTGGCCCCCATGGGAGCAGCCGAACTACTTATCGTCCTTTCCGGCTCCTCGGCAGCAGCAGTACTTGCTCCGGACCGCGCAATGAAGGAGCCGGAAAAGCAGTAGGAATCTTCAGAGCGGTGCGCCCACGCCAAACGCCGACCTCTGCGAGCAACTCGGGAGGCAACTTATCGAGCTGGCATTCCTGGATCTCGGGAAGGATGTCGGGCGATACAGCGTCTTCACGATGGTGAGCTTTGAGCGAGCGCGGCGGGCAGGGCGCGCGGACCCTGTAGCGTCGCGGAGCGCACCGAAGTATGATTCATACAACCAAAAGCAAGGGCCATCGCGGGACCGACCAGCTCAGAACGTTCACGAAAGACGGAGGGGGTTATGGCAGAACCTACCAACGGTGAGCAAAACAACGGGAAATCGGAGAATGCTGCGGGTGAGCAGGGGAAACCCCATGAGACGCCTCCGGGGGGCGGTCTCCCGGATGTCTCCAAGACAGTCCGGGAAGTGCAGACTCTATGGGGCAAAGCGGTCCCGCCGGATGCGTCGCCCGGGGCATCCATCAAAGCCGGGGGAATCGGCGCGGGGTTAGAGGCGGCCTCGAAGCTCCTGCCGCGACTGCGGCGGCTCTCGAAGGCGAAGGAGGAGAAGGAAAAACCGGAGGAGAGCGATTTCGAGCTTATCGAACTGCTCGGCAAAGGGGGCATGGGAATGGTCTTCCTTGCGAGGCAGAAGTCGCTCGACCGCGAGGTCGCCGTCAAGGTCATTCAACCGCAGGCGGCAGGGGATGCGGAGGCTCGCAGCAAATTTTTCGCCGAGGCTCTGGTAACGGGTGAGCTTGACCACCCGAACATTGTCCCAGTGTACGACTTCGGCGGCACGCCTGAAGGCGTCCTTTTCTACCCGATGAAGCAGGTTCGAGGGACTTCATGGGATAAGGTAATCAAGGAAAAGTCGCTTGAGGATAACCTCTCGGTGCTCCTATCGGTCTGCGACGCTGTGGCGTTCGCGCACGACAAGGGAGTCATTCACCGAGACCTCAAGCCGGAAAATGTGATGCTGGGGGACTACGGCGAAGTCTTTGTGATGGACTGGGGGCTTGCCGCAAGCGTCGGAATGGAGAAAGCGGAGAAGTTGACTCCGGAAACGGGGTTCGCCGGGACGCCCGCCTACATGGCGCCGGAAATGGCAAAGTGCGAGCCGACAAAAATCGGTCCGGCGAGCGATATTTACCTTTTAGGCGGCATCCTCTACGAGATTGTGACCGGGCTGAGACCGCACACGGGTGACGACGTGTATTCCTGCATCCACGCGGCGATGGAGAACGCCATCCAGCCGACGGAGAAGAAGGGCGAGTTAGTCGAGATTGCCCTGAAGGCGATGGCGACGGAGCCGCAGGAGCGATACAAGTCAGTCAAGGATTTCCAGCGAGCGATTCGGGACTACCGGTCTCATGCCGAGAGTTTGAAGCTTTCCGCGGCGGCGGAAGAGCGCTTGTCACGGCTGAGGGAGAGACCAAAAACGGAGGTCTATCGCGAGTGCACGGAGACCATCGCCGGTTACCAGCAGGCAATCGAGCTGTGGTCGCAAAACCAGTCCGCGATCCTCGGCTTGCGCAAGGCTCGCGAGGCGTTCGTGGAGGTCGCTCTGGAGCGCGGCGACCTGACTCTCGCCCAGTCGCAGGTCGCAGCCATGGAAGACGAATGCGGGAAATTCATCCTCCCTGAGAAACGCCTCGAAAGCCCGAAGGATTTAGCCGAGAAGGTCAGCCTTGCCATTGCTCGCGCCGCCCGAAGAGAAAAGATCGCCCGCTTCACCCGCCGTGCCGCCATTGCCGCCGCCTCATTGGTCCTCATCGTCTCTCTCACCGCCTACTTCATCACCCGCGCCGCCCGCGACCGGACACGCCACGCCCTCGGGGTAGCGCAGCAAGAGAGAGACCGCGCGCAGGAGGCGCTGCGGACAGCGGAGCGTGAAAACTACTACAACACCATCGCGCTTGCCGACGCGAGAATTGCGCAGCTTCAGTTCTCGGACGCGGACTACTTCCTCTGGAGCACGCCCAAGGAACTCCGTGGCTGGGAGTGGGGCAGGCTCATTCGCGCCGGCCATCAGGAGCTTTTGACGCTGAGGCACGGTCCCGGAAGTGTGTGCTGCGTCGCGTTTTCACCCGACGGCAAGCGGGTAGTGACAGGGGGCATGGACGACACCGCAAAGGTCTGGGACGTCGAAAGTGCGGAGGTGATGCTCAGCCTGGCGGGCCATTCAGGGGACGTGTCTTCCGTGGCCTTTTCGCCCGACGGCAAGCGCCTGCTGACGGCAAGCTACGACAGGACGGCGAAGATCAAGACGGCTAAGATCTGGGATGCGCAGACCGGCCGCGAGATCCTGTCCCTCGCGGACGATATCGGAGCTGCGGCGTGCGTGGCACTGTCCCCGGACGGGAAGCTTATAGCGACGGGGAGTAGGCTGTGGGACGCCACGACCGGCCAACAGATTTTGACCCTGAAGGATCACTCGGGGCGAGTGGCAGGGATTGGCGAACCGACCTATAAGACCGTGAAGGCTCACTCAGAGCAAGTCGAGTGCGTGGCCTTTTCGCCAGACGGGAAGCGCTTGGTGACGGGGAGCGTGGACAGGACCGCGAAGCTCTGGGACGCCCAAACAGGCGGCGAGCTTCTGACCCTAAAGGGCTACTCCGATTTCGTGAGATCGGTGGCCTTTTCCTCGGACGGCAAGCGGGTCGTAACGGCAATGGACGGGACGGCCAAGATCTGGGACGGCGAAACTGGTCAGGAGCTTATGACCCTGAACGGCCACTCCGGTTTCGTCATGTCTGCCGCCCTCTCTGCGGACGGGAAGCGCTTGGTGACGGGGAGCGTGGACAGCACCGCGAAGCTCTGGGACGCCCAAACAGGCAAGGAGCTTCTGACCCTGGCCGGGCACCACTCCGAGGTGGCCTCCGCCGCTTTTTCACCCGACGGCAAGCAGGTGGTGACCGGAAGCTGGGACTGCACGGCGAAGCTCTGGGATGCGCGAACCGCCCCACAGAGCCTCACCCTGGGGCCTCATTCGTGCTTTGGATATCGAGGGCCGGTGAGATCAGGGGCCTTTTCCCCGGACGGGAAGCGCCTGCTGACTGCAAGCGCCGACGGCACGGCAAGTGTCTGGGACGCCCAAACAGGCGAGCAGCTTCTGACTAAGTTTTGTCGAGTCTGTGGTGTGGACAGGGGGGTCTGGGCCTGGGACCGAACAGGCGGGAGTCTGTATTCGGGGGCCTTTTCCCCGGACGGGAAGCGCGTGGTCACAAGCGGCACCGGCAGTACCGCCAAGTTATGGGACGCGGAAACCGGGCGTGAGATTTTCACCTTGGAGGGTCACTCATCCAGTATCCCGTCAGTTGAGTTCTTCCCGGACGGAAAGCGAATAGCCACGGCGAGCTGGGACATGACGGCCAGGGTGTGGGACACACAAACCGGCCGTGAGATTCTGACCCTCCATGGCCCAGACCAGGTCACGTCCGTCGCGCCGTCGCCGGACGGGAAGCGTATCGCGACGGGAACCTTGGGCGGCACGGCCACGATCTGGGATGCGCAGACTGGCCGGGAGATCCTCACGGTGAGGGACCCGGGCGGTGTGGGCCCGGTTACCTTTTCCCCGGACGGGAAGCTTATAGCGTGGGGGGGAAAGGTCTGGGACGCCAGCAGTGGCCAGCAGATCTTGACCCTGAAGGGCCTGTGGGGTGCGAACTGCGTGGCCTTTTCCCCGGACGCGAAGCGCTTGGTGACGACAAGCAGGGACAGGACGGCGAAGATCTGGGATGCGCAGACTGGCCGGGAGATCCTGACCCTGAAGGCCCACCTGGGCGCTGTGAACTTCGCGGCTTTTTCGCCCGACGGAATGCGGGTGGCGACAGGAAGCGAGGACGGTACGGTAACAATCTGGGACGCGTTCGATTGGCACATCACGCCTGAGGGGTTTCAGAAGGAACAGCGCGAGCGATACAAGCGGTGGCTGGAACGGAACCGCGAAGCGCGTGAAAGCGGAAAGGCTGGGGTTTTGCCGTCGGGAGTTGAGGTGCTTCCTGATACGAACGCCAACGTGTACAACGAACTCGCCTGGTCTTACGTCACGAAGAAGA
>CAZFAP010000105.1:0-17400 GCA_964516325.1 uncultured Verrucomicrobiota bacterium | reverse complement strand
CCGGCCAAAAGCGGACAACGAGGAAAACATGAGGAAAAAGTACCTTGCTAATAAGTCAGAGGACTTCTGGGATCGTGTATGGGCAACCGTTGATGTGGAGCGATTTCAGGAGAACTGCAACCCTGCCCTTTGCGAAATTCTGAGGCCGTTCTTGCCGCGTAATGAACCTATCCTGGAAGGAGGTTGCGGACCATGCAATTTTGTGCTGCTTTGGACGCGCGAGGGCTACGACGTGTGGGGCATCGACAATGCGGCAAACACTATCTCTCGGGTGCTCAAAGCCTTTCCGAACCTGCCGGTTTCGGTTGGGAACGTGCTTGAGATCCCTTTCCCAGACTCGTGCTTCGGAGCCTACTATTCAGGGGGGGTTGTTGAGCACTTCGAAGAGGGACCTCAGGCCGCATTAGCTGAGGCCCACAGGGTGCTAAGACCTGGGGGTTATTTGATGGTGGCGGTGCCTACCGTGAATATGTACCGGTCGGTAACAGACTTTTTTCACTTCGTACTACTCGGAAAGAGGCTACGTGGTCCGGAGCGAGATGCTGACGGCCGCCTTGCGCTTTACAGGCTCGCCAGGGTGTGCCGACCTGAGCCTTCTCCTTTGCCCGGTTACCCTTTTCATGAGTATCACTTCTACCCTGACGAGATGCGGAAGTTTTTACGGCGGGCTAACTTCAAGGTGGTCAAGGAATTCGACTACTTCGTGTCGACCGGGATAAGGGAGGTAGGTTACTTGCAGAGAAGGCTCGGGGTCACTAAGGACTGCGGTGGCGGTTCGCTGGCCGGTAATGGTGGCTGGTGGCGGAAGATCCAGAAGAAAATTGGAAAGAGATTGCTCAGCGACAGGCCGCGTTGCGGCTTTTGCGATGCTTGGCGCTCTGTGTCAAAAGCCTTGTTTTCTAACCTGACGATGTACGTAGCCGAGGCATTGAAATAGGCGCTGTCATGCGTCTTGTTGGAAAATAATGACCGATTTCATCATCCTTTCCATAGTTGTCGCGATCGTGCATCTCCTGGGTTTCCTCGCTGTGCCGAGGGTCTTCCGTAGAAGGGCGACCAAAGTCGTCGCCTTCTTTTTTCTTGGGTGCTCAGCTGGACACGCTGTGATGCCCGCCTTTGGTGTGATTCTGTCCGATGGTTTTCGTGACTGGGTTCTCCGAGATGGGTTGGGCATCAGGGAGTGGCAACTTGGACTGTCATTGGAGCTGGCGTTCCTTGTTGTATACCTTTTAGTGGTGCTGCTGACCGGAAGACAAATTGAGCAGTGGGTTTTCCGGCGGCCTGGGTTCGGTCGCGAACTGCGAGGCCAGGGGATAATTCTATCGTTTATCCTTATTGGGTCTTTGGCCTCACGGTTTTTTGTGTCCGATCTGGACGCCCGCGGCTGGGCATCCGGCAGCACCAGCAATCTCACCGGATGGACGCGTTTCCTTGCGCTTTTTGCCGGGATTATCTGGGCAAGTGTGCTTGCGTTTGCTTTCGGAATCCCATGGCGACGCGGCATGTTACGCTCGGTCGCTTTGTCCAGCGTAACCTTTCTGGGGGGGCTGCTCTTTCTTCGGGACTTTCTATTTGGAGCACGGGGGCGCCCGTTCTCCACCGCTATGATGCTGAGCGTTATATTCTTCCTCAAGAATAAGCCTCGGCTCGCCTATGCGACACTTTTGCTCGCGATCGTCTTTGTGTGTGCCTCGTCAGACCTGATGCACCGTTACAGAAATGAGATGTCCGTTCGAGAAGAGTTCTCATATGCAGTCCGATTCGAGGAGCTGACCGCCTCGTTAAAGCAATCTCAGGTGCAGCTGGTGCGCAAGGAGGCCCCATTCTGGTACGAGGCCGTCGGACGCTGGCAGGCTGTAATGAATTCCGGTGTTCTCGCTAACTGGGCGTTGATCGAACACGATTCTGCGGGGCTTCGGCCAATCTTGGGCGCGCTGGTTTCCTTTGTGCCTACTCCTCTCTGGCCGGCGAAGCCACGCGCTGCACAGAGGGAAATATACCCGGGCGAATTCATCTCTGGCCCCTACTTCATCGGCTTGCTTCGGTCCGGGGGCGGAAACATGCCGTTAAGCCCGGCGGGCCTCGCTTACTGGTACTTGGGATGGCCAGGGGTCGTGATGGCCGGAATTTCCCTCGCTCTGTTCAATTCATTCTGGCCTTGTTATACCTGTCCTAACCTTCGGCCCACGCCTCTTGGTCTCTTTGCACTTTTGTTGTACGCTCAGTTCAGCTACGTCACATTTTCCCTAGAGCCTGCGTTGCTCGTTTGCTTCTGCCTGGCACACGCTTTGCCTCTTTGCATTGCAGCGAGGTTTTTGCCGACGATAACGAGGGGTGCGCGCGTCGCCGGGGCACGTCACGGCAGGGTGTCGCCACCTAAGTACTGGAGGGGCAGGAGAACGGTATGGTCGTAGGTGGCATGGGGCGGTCGGTCAGCGTTGTGATACCGACCCGTGATCGCCCCGAAGCGCTCCACAAAGTGCTCCCTTTGTATCTCCGGGAAAAGCCAACTGAGGTAATCATTATTGACGACGGCAGCGTTCCTTCCCTCCATTTAGCGGAGGAAATGAACGGAGTTCGCGTTGTCCGGCATAGTGCTCCACGCGGGCTGCCGGCCGCGCGGAATACGGGCGTCGGCGAATCATCAGACGAGTTCATCTTTTTCGGTGAGGATGATCTCTACCCGTCCCCCGGATGTCTGTCTAAACTGGTGGAAGCAGTAAGTGGAGGAACCTGCTCTATCGCCTGTGGGGTAGCCGTTTCTATTACGAAGATGGGGGAGGAAGAGTCTTTGATTCGAGTACTACCCGTAGCTGAGGGTCAAGAGAGTTTACTGGACATACGCCATCTTGTTCTGCGACGGCCATGCAGCCTCAGAAGCCTGGTGCGCGTTCCGTTCTGGTGCTCATGTATGGTTGTCCGAAGGAGCTTGCTGAAAGAGCTAGAGTTTGACCCAGCCTACGGCGGTAACGCATTTCGTGAAGAGACGGATTTTCAGCTTGCTGCGCAGTCGCTGGGCCATAGCATAGCCGTTGTTCCGGATGCATATTTATTTCACTTCAAGCCCCGATTGAGGGCCGGGTGGGGCGGAGGTTGCCATAGACACGGATTGGTGTGGTACGAATGTTGGGTCTGGCGCAATAACATTCGTTTGTTAACCAAGCACCGTCGCTATCTCAGCAGACTCTGGGGCCATCCTGTACGTCCCCGGTGCGATACGCTACAGTTCATGCTTTGGCGGACCCGGGGGTACCCGGGGCGGATAACGGGGGTCAATCTCGGAGTACGATTCAATCGGTTTCTCAGAAGCTCAGCGTGCCGGAGTCATGGATAATCGAAGAGTGCTGAGGTTGCTGCTCATTACGTGGCAGTGTCCGTATCCACCTCGCAACGGCGTGACAGTTAAGACGTGCACACTTCTTAAGTCATTGGAGGTTCATCCGTGTATCATTGACCTAGTGTTTTTTCATCGTCACGGCGATCCAGTTACAGTCCCACGCTCCGCCCTACCTGCCATTCGCGGTGTGTTGGTCCTGCCATGTTATGATGGTTTGAGGCGACTGGTCGCCCTCGGCAGAGCTGAAGTCCGGCGTTTCCCGGCGTCTGAAAGGTACTGGCATACCCGCAACATTCGCGCCCTTAGACAATTCATGGCGGAGGAGCCATATGACCTGATTTTTATTGACGGAGTATGTCTTGCTTTCCTCAGAAAAGCAATTCGTTTTTCTGCCCCGGTTATCCTCTCGATCAACGACTCTTATGCAAATACGTACGAGTCCAAGGCTGACACCGAGCCCGACTCACTAGGCCGAATGTTGTCTCGCCTCAAGGCCACCAGATACCGAGTTCTTGAGGAAAAGGAGTTGGTGTTGTTCGATGCCGTCCACGTAGTGGCGGCTTCGGACGCCCATTTCCTTCACGACCTTTGTGCGGCGACGAATGTCTTCACCATTACGAACGGCCTGGATTGCGAATACTACCGGCCCTCACCGGAACCGCGACCCTTTTCCTACGACGTGCATGCGTTCTGCAATCTGAGCGATGAAACAGGCAGGGACATATCAACTTTCTACAACAGCGTCATGATTGAGGTATTGAGGGAGCTACCTTCGGCACGCATGGTGGTAGTGGGCCGGTGTGCTCGTAGCTCGGAGCTGCGTTTCATGAAGGCTCACCGCCGCACTATCCAGTATCTCGGATGGATGGAAGACGTTCGCCCAAGCATATTGGTATCGAAAGTCGGCGTTGCGTTCAGACGGGGACATCCGCGCGGCGTGCTGAACAAGGTGCTCCAGTACATGGCAATGGGCTTGCCGGTTGTGGGTAACCATGAAGCATTTAACGCGCTCGAGGGTTCCCAAGAAGGAGTTCACTATCTGTGTTCAGACACTCCCGAAACGATGGCGGTGCATATAGTATCGCTATTGAAAAACCCTGAGTTGCGCTATCGCATCGGCACCAAGGCGAGGGAGTTCATCGTGCAGCACCTCTCTCTGGAAGGTTATGGAGAGCAGTTTTGGAAGGCCTTTCAATGTCTGGTGCAGATGCCTGCGAGGCGGCGTTGATAGTGATGAGGGTTGTGCACGTGATTGCGGGGATATGGGAGAACACCGGAGGCCCAGCCCAAACTGCGCCTGGGCAATGTTCCGCATTAAGAAGGGCAGGATGTCAGGTGTTCTTAGCCACGCTTGATGGGCCTCTCTCAGAGGCTGCGATGCAATGTAGGAACGACGGGGTGGATTTGAGGACATATGCCACGGGATGGAAACACACAATATGGTATAGCCCCGCGATTTCGAATGGGATTCGAGAACTTGCGAATGAGGCAGATATTGTGCACGGGCATGGGCTCTGGCTCTATACGGATTGGGTCGCAGCGAAGTGGGCGAGGCGGTTGACAAAACCTTTAGTAATCTCGCCGATAGGAACGCTGATGCCGCAGGCGCTAAGGATGTCTTCTTGGAAGAAGCGCCTTGCCTGGGCACTGTTCGACGGGCGCAATGTTCGCAGCGCGGCTTGCTTGCACGCGTGCTCCATTGCCGAACTCCAAGCAATCCGGAAGGTAGGGCTGACAAACCCAGTTGCCGTCATTCCCAACGGCGTTAGTCTCCCCGACTTTCGGGATCCTGAGATATTCTTGGGCAAGTTCCCCCAGGTCTCGGGTCGCAGGATTCTTCTGTTCCTGTCACGGATTCACCCTTCAAAGGGTCTGCTTGATCTTGCCGAAGCTTGGGGGGCGGTCGCGCCAGACTTCCCTGATTGGCATCTGGTTATCACAGGGCCAGAGGAAGCATCCTACGGCGCCAAAGTTCGGGCAAAGGTGAGTGGTGCTGGGATAGAGAGCCGGACAACAATGACGGGGCCTCTCTACGGCGACGAGCGGTGGGCTGCCTACGCAGCTTCTGACCTGTTTGTCCTGCCAACCCGTACAGAGAATTTCGGAATGGCCATCGCCGAAGCGCTTGCGGCCGGGGTTCCGGTCATTACAACACACGGTGCTCCATGGCCCGACCTTGTCGAGCGGAAATGTGGGTGGTGGGTGCCAGTGGGACCGGAACCTTTGATTGCGGCTTTGCGCGAAGCGATGTCACTGACGGACGAGGAACGCAGGCGAATGGGAGAGCGAGGAAGAACGCTGGTCACAGAAAAATACAGTTGGAGCAACGTCGCGAAGCAGATGATAGAAGTGTACGAGTGGATCCTCGGAGGAGGGCCGCCGCCGAGCTGCGTGGACGTTCGACAGAAGAGCCGTGGATGATGGACCCTTACGCGCGGATGTTCTTCTACGAAGGGCTTGTAGGAAAAAGGCCGTGGGAGGACTTTGCCAACCAGCATGAGTTGCAGCGACGCTTGCGGCTCGTATTTGACCGGATTCTGGATCCGAGCGAGGTCGCGGGTAGCTGGTTTCTTGACGCGGGCAGTGGCGGGGGACATTTTTCGGAGTATGCGGCGGGGCTGGGAGCAGAAGTCTGGTCGTTGGATGTCGGCGAGAACTTGCTCGCGCAGGTCGCAGGCAGGTGTGAAAGCCATCGTGTCATTGGCAACGTCTTGGATATGGAGTTTGAGGATGGCTTCTTTGATATCGTCCTCTCAACGGAAGTAATTGAGCATACCCCAAATCCACTCCGGGCAGTGCGGGAGCTGGCCCGTGTCGTCAGAAGCGGTGGCATTCTCGTGATTACCACGCCGTGCAAATTCTGGCAGCCAGCGGTTAGATTGGCATCCCTCCTAAGGCTAAGGCCCTTCCAAGGTCTCGAGAATTTCGTCTGGCCTGGTCAGTTAGTCGAGACCCTCGTCTCACAGGGTTTCCGCATCGAATGGACCGGAGGATTCAATTTCTGCCCGCTTTTCAACCGCCGCCTCGAGCCTGCCTTCCGGATGTGTGACAGTTTGTACGGACGGCGGCTTCCGTGGGCAATGGTGAACATTGCAGTACGTGCCCGCAGGAACGAGAAACGCTAAGGAGGTCCCCTCTGTTATGATCTCGCCTGAGTTGTCGGTTGTCATTCCCGCCCTGAACGAAGAAAGTAACGTGGATGAGTTGTGTCGCGAGCTGTGTGTTGTGCTCGAGGGCTGCGTGTCCTCCTTTGAGCTGATTTTCGTAGACGACGGAAGCACCGATCGCACAGCAGAGAGGGTGCGTCTTCTTCATGAGGTGGATTCGCGGGTGGGACTGATAAAGCTAAGCCGGAATTTTGGCCATCAAAGAGCACTTATGTGCGGCTTCGGCGCCGCGCGTGGCCAGGCGGTAGTTGCCATGGATGCGGATTTTCAGCACCCGCCTCAGATGATTCCGAGACTGGTTGATAGGTGGCGTGAGGGGGCGCCAGTGGTTCAGACGGTCAGAGGAGATGGAGAAGGTACGGGACTTTTGAAGCGCTGGACAAGTCGAGTGTTCTATGCCGTCATTCGCCGTCTTACAGGAATGGACATCAAGCAGGCGGCGGCGGATTTTTTTCTCGCCGATCGCAGCGTCGTCGAGGTCCTTAAGAAGTGCCAAGAGCGCTCGCGTTTCACACGAGGGTTAATTGCCTGGGTCGGCTTCAAACGAGACTTTGTGGCTTACAACTGTGGCAACAGGCGACACGGGAGGTCGAAATATACCTTTGGCAGGATGATCAACCTTGCTCTTGACGCCGTTTTCTCTTTTTCAGTGGTTCCCCTCCGTCTGACAGGCCTAGCGGGACTGGTCGCGACCTTCCTATCTACACTGTACTTAGCGTACGTTCTTGCGGCGAAGTTGCTTACGAAGAGCGCCACCCCGGGGTGGGCGAGCACGATTGGGGTTGTCGTTTTCCTTGGCGGTGTCCAGTTGGTGGCGCTTTGGGTGATGGGAGAGTACCTTGCCCGCATTGCCGAAGAGTCGCGCCAGCGCCCTCCATACGTTGTTGATTGGAGCTCCTCAGTAATGCCAACAAACGGTGGTCGCTTTGAGGAGGCTCGCCAAGTCTCTGCACAGGAGCGTGAGAGTGAGTCAGAAATCCACGTTTGAACCGCATGCGCAGAGCGTTGTCGGTGGGAAGGCCAAAACATTCGTCGGCGGACGCGTCTGGCTTCTTGTTTGGCTGTGCGTTTTGGCAATTGTGTTCATCGGCTCATTCGGAATCTCTCCCTATGCGGACGACTGGGGCGCTTTGGTCCAGGCAAGGGATGAGGTCTCGGCAATCCAAAGAGACGGGCGATGGTCAGTTCTTCTCTCCACGACTGGTTCACATTGGTCTCCCGGTATTCGCCTACTTGACGACCTTTCTTACGCACTTGTGCGGTCCACCTCCGATACTGTAATCCGAATATACTGCATGCTCGCACACGCCTGGGGAATGGTGTTTGTCTTCTTGTTTGCCCGGTCGCTTGGGCTAAGGCAGATGGCCGGTCTGCTCTCAGTGGTGGCCTTCGCTTTCCACCAGGCGGCAGTCTCGCCCATCTATGCGTACGACATGTCCTCGGCGGCTATCGGAACGGGGCTTGTATGGGCAGCGATACTGCTTCTTCTCCATGCCAAGGGCCCGAAGCAGGTCAAGGGGCAAATTGCAGCAGGGGCGTTTTTCCTGATTGGGCTGCTGTGCAAGGAGACCTCTCTGGCCTTCGTTCCAATGGCAGGCGCTGTCTTGCTATATCAGAAAGGAACACTTTCCTGGCCAGCGCTGAGGAGGGTCCTGATTCGGATGCTCCCGTTTCTCGGCGTTGCTTCGGTCTTTTTGATCGTTCGCGCTGTGATGGGTGCGCCGACATTGCAAATGGTGACGGAAAGTCGTGTATCGTCGGCGCGCTATCGTCTGGCAGGTCCATTGGTCTGGGGACAAAATGCTCTTCAATTGGGGCTGGCCCAGGTGACCCCCATCAGCACAGTGTGGTGGTTCACGGCCATAGAGGAACTTACGGTAAACGAACTTCTTGTGCTTTGCGCAGCGACCGGCCTGTGTGCTTTGGCGATCCTGATCGGCACGATTCGGTTTGCTCGAAACGGATATCTGAGAGAAGTTCTGCTCACTTTGGCGCTTGTAATCGGGTCGTGGTTCCCGGTTCTATTCATGGGACATGTTGCAGAATCTTACACATACGTCGGGCTGCCTTTCATTGGCCTTCTGATGGGTATATCAGCTCAGGGCCTTCTGAGCAAAGGTCACAGCTCCCACAGAGCGAGGTGGGCAGGACGTTTTTACCTGATACTTCTGCTGCTGACCGTGGTCACGCAGGCTGTCTCGCAGCGAAGCAAGCTTAGTCTGATGCACGAGAGCGGAAATAACTCGCGATTGTGGTACGGAAAGATGGCCTCCGCTCTGGGAAATGTGCCAGCGGGCTCCGAAATCGTGTATTACAGGGAGCCGATAAATGAACTGGCGTATTCGCACTTTCTTGAGCCCAGGTGGTACGTCAGCATTCCCGAAGGCGCCGTCGAATGGGCCTATCCCTCGAAATTCCGCTTTCCGGGGTCACATGAGGTGGTGCGAGACGGTGACCTCTCAACATTGCGGTCAGCCCTGCCCGAGGCGTACGTCCTTCGTCGAGAACGGGAGAAGCTGACCGTCGAGCTGCCTTGGGAGAGAACGGTGGCTCCCGCAGGGCCGGGTGCCCTTTTAAAGCCGAGGTTTCTAAGAGAGGATAAAAGGGGCGCGAGACTTCAGGAGGCCACGCTGAGCCAATGGCAAGGTCTCCAGTAAGTGTGCTTATGCCGGTAAGAAATGAGGAGCAGAATCTGCGGCGGAGTTTGCCGGCACTGACCTGGGCGGATGAGATTTTCGTGGTGGACTCGCAGAGCAGCGATAGGACGGTCGAGGTCGCCGAATCGTTTGGGGCGAAGGTCGTTCAGTTTCATCTCATGACCGCAGGCATGGAATACGCGGAGAAGAAGAACTGGGCCCTGCGGAACCTGGGGTTTCGAAATGAGTGGCTTCTTATTGTGGACGCGGACGAGGTCATTACCCCCGAGCTTGCAGCAGAGATTCAGGACGCGGTTGAAAGGGATGGTGTTGATGGTTATTACATCAATCGGCGTTTCATGTTTATGGGGCGATGGATCAAACATTGCGGGTACTATCCAAGTTGGAACCTGCGACTCGTTAAGCATGGACTCGCGGGCTGCGAAACGGTGGCTGTGCATGAGCACGTCATCTTGAATGGAAAGACGGGGAAATTGAAAAACGCGATGCTTCATTTCGCATACCCAGATCTTGAAACGTGGGTGGAGAAACATAATCGTTACTCCACTCTGGAGGCTCGCTCCATCCTAACAGGGTGCGGCCTCGACAAGAAGTTGACCGTTCGGCCGCAGTCTCCAGGGTTGGAGATGAAGCGGCTGCTACGGCGGTTGTCAAGGATAATGCCTTGCCGACCGACGTTGCGATTCGTGTACCATTACATTTTGCGCTGTGGTTTTCTCGATGGGCGAGAAGGACTTATCCTCTGTCGGCTAATGGGTTGGTACGAGTACATTTCGAAAATCAAAGAGATGGAAATGCGTAGAAAGTTGGTGTGAGGTCCCTTCGCCTGTGAGTCAGCCGGACACAGTTGGATTTTACGAACGTTATTGGCAACATCCAGATTCTGCTCCACCGTCTCATGACCCCACGACCGCTGTGAGGAAGCGCATGCTGGCTGACGTGACCCGTGTGCATTTCCCGAGCCTAAATGGCCAGTTGGCTGTGGACCTCGGATGTGGGACCGGGGAGTTCACCCTTTTCCTTTCCGATTTAGGGTTTGACGCCGTTGGAGTGGATGTCTCGCAGATGGCGCTCGCGGAGGCAAGGGTGCGCCACCCCCCCCGGTTAAGGTTCGAAATGATCAACGACGGGCGTTTGCCATTGTCGGATTCTTCTGTTGACCTTATCTGGTCCTCCGAAGTCATCGAGCACGTTTTCGACGTCATGGCCTGGCTGAAGGAGGCGGCGCGGATTATGAAGCCCAGGGGCCTGATAGTTTTGACGACCCCATATCATGGGCTTTTCAAGACTGTCGCGGTGTCAGTCTTCAATTTTGCGTGGCACTTTGACCCCCTCGGATCGCATATCCGATTTTTCAATAAACGCTCGCTTGCCAGATGTCTTATGGCTGCTCAACTTCGCCCGGAAGTCTGGTCTGGGTATGGTCGTCCCTGGCCTTTCTGGAAATCCCTTTTCGTGATCGCGCGAAAGATGGACACCGGCCTCGGCCAGTAGTGGTCGCAGTTGGCTTCCGTATCAACTCAATGGATGATGGCAACGGACAGATTCTCGAACTTGGGTGAACCGGAGTTTTCAGCCGCCGATGAATGTTCTCCTGATCAATCAGTTTTATCCCCCTGACCCGGCACCGACGGGGGAGCTGCTTTCGCACCTTGCAAATGAGCTGGCGGAACGAGGGCATGAAGTGCGGGTTATTTGCTCGGCTCGGCGCTATGGGGGCGTGTCTGCAGAGGGCACCTCTGATTCTGACTCGGCGTCAACAAAGCGAAGTCGGAAAGGCGATGTGGTTGTCACGCGGGTAGCTGGGTTCGGGTTCGGGAGAAAGTCGAAGCTTGGACGAGTGCTGGATTATGCCTCGTTTTACGTTATGGCGCTGTTTCATGCTCTGATCGGCCCGCGGCCGGATGTGTTGGTGGCTTTGACGACGCCACCATATATCGGGTTTATAGGCACGTTTCTCCACCTATTTCGCGGCTCCAAGTTTATCCAATGGGTCATGGACCTATACCCTGATGTGATGATCGCTCATGGGATGCTCAGTCGGAACGGATGGCTAACCCGGCTGCTGAGACTGCTGACTCGCATGATGCTTCGGAGTGCCGATGCCGTCTGGGCGCTTGGACCTTATGCCAGGAGAAAGGTCGCGTTTTATCTGGGAAGCAAGCAACGGGACAAGGTCCTGGTCGTACCTCCCTGGGCGACTCCTGCTCTCCAGCCCTGGCAAGATGATCGCAATGATTTTCGGGATGAGCTTGGATGCGACGGCCGGTTCGTGGCGATGTACTCGGGGAATATGGGGCTTGGCCACGACTTTGAGACGTTTCTCAAAGGGGCACGGCAGTTGCCGGATGTTCTGTTTCTTTTTGTCGGAGGCGGTCCCCGTGCTCCAGAGGTTCGCCGTGGTGCGATTCAGCATGGACTCGTGAATCTGATGTTTCGAGACTACGTTCCCAAAGAGCGTCTGAGCGAATGCCTCTCAACCGGCGATGTGCACATCCTTTCGCAGCTTCCGGCCTGGCAGGGTTGTATCGTCCCGAGCAAGTTGGCGGGGATTTTCGCTGTGGGGCGGCCGGCCGTTTTTGTGGGTGGAGAGGACAACGAAATCGCGCAGTGGATACGCGAAGCTGACGCGGGCTTTGTTGTGCCGAATGGGGACGCGACAGCATTTGGGCATGCCGTCGAGTCCCTCCGAGCGGACTTTTCCTTGAGACAGCGATTATCACACAACGCGAGGTCTTTTTATCTCCAGTTGCTGTCGCCGGAGGTCAATCTTCCGAAGCTCGTGGGCTCAGTTGAGAGACTGGGGAACGGAAGGTAGAGACATGCTCCTCGCTTCAGTCACCGTGTTCAACCACAAGACATATCTTCTCTTTTTCCTCTGCGGCTTGTCGGGTTGTTTATTTCTGACGCCGTGGGTCAGGAAGCTCGCGCTGCGACTCAACATCGTTGACGATCCGGGAGTGCGGAAGAGACACGAGCAGGCGATGCCGACACTTGGTGGGCTGAGCATATTCCTCGTCTTCGTATTGCTCGTCGGGTCGTGTTTGCTTTTTGAGAACGCCGTGACGGTCAGGTTCTTGGAGAAGGGGCAGCTCATCGCAGGTATTCTTGTGTGCGGCTTGATCGCACTCGTTCTTGGCATCTACGACGATGTGAAAGGCGCCGATGCGAAGAAGAAGTTCTCGGTGCAGATTGTTGCGGCTATGCTGGCATTCTCGCTGGGATTCAGAATAGAGGGCGTTTCACTCGGACCATTCGGCTCCGTCAACATGGGAGCATTTTCGCTCCCGTTCACGCTCTTGTGGATCGTCGGGATAACGAATGCGGTCAACATTATTGATGGTCTGGATGGGCTGGCAGCGGGGGTGACATTTTTCGTATGTGTGGGCAATTTGTTTGTTTCGCTTGTGTTGGGCAACGTGGTGATGTCGGTCATTTCTGTCATTCTCGCAGGGGCTCTCTTAGGTTTCTTGCGCTATAACTTTCCTCCTGCGAGAATATTCCTCGGGAACACAGGGAGTCTGTTCCTGGGGATGGTTCTTGCGCTCGTGTCAATTGTCAGCGCGCAGAAAAGCTCGACGATGGTTATGATGCTCATACCAGTAGCGGTGCTCGGCTTGCCAATTCTCGACACGTGCCTGGCGATTTTCAGAAGGAGCATGCTCGGGAGGCCCGTGTTCGCCTCTGACAAGGGCCACATACATCACATGTTGCTTAGGCTCGGCCTCAGCCAGCGGAAGGCTGTCCTCGTCTTATACGGTTTCTGTATCTTTCTGCTGGGGTTTACGGCAGTCGTCTTGCTCGATAAGAGCGCGGAGGCGGCAGTCTATCTGGGGGTGATTGCAATTGTCTCCGTAGTGGGGATGAAAGGACTTGGGTACCTGGACTACGGGAAAGTGCGTAGAGCTCTGTCGAATCGCTGGCAGTACCGGGCGAAGTGCATTTTTTGCCGCCTGGTGACGCTCAAAATCGGTAAAGCGAAAACCGCTGACGAGCTTTGGAAGTTGCTAACCGAGGCGGGGGTTGAGTTTGAGGTTGATAGCATCGAGCTATTGCTGAATGGCGGGGGTGAAGACCGTGCGTTTCGCTGGGTGAATGGGAAGGACCATGAAAAGGCCATGGGGTCTGAAGACCCTGAGTGGCTTTCGCGGAAGTTCGATTTGGGACGCGGACTCGCGCGGCTCACTCTGGGTTACTACCGCTCCAGCGACGAAGATTTTGAGGTCGAGCGAAACTATCGCTTGGAAGCGATAAGTCAGGCTGCCGAGAAAACGCTGTCGAAAGTGCTGCAGGTGTCAGTGGCGTGAAGTAGCCGGGAGAGAACCAGACAGCCTAAATCGTCCGAGGAAGTATGTAGGTTCGCGGAACCACAGTATGGATACGGGAAGGATAAGGTCGAAACGGACAAGGCTTGAAGCGGACGTCCGGTGTTGACTCGCAAAGGGAACCCCTAAATGAGAAGCAGAAATTCATCTGAAGGAACTTACGAGCAGGTGCCGCAGGCGGAGGGAATGGTCGAGCCGTTGGTTTATGAGAGGCGGCTGGCGATCCGAGACCTTTTCTATATTCTCCTGAAGCGGAAGTGGATTCCCATGGGTTGCTTGGTCGCTTTCGTTGCGATTGCGGCGGTCGCTTCTTTCAAGGCAACGCCAATGTACAAGGCGACGGCACAGATCGAGATAGAGAAAGAGGACGTGAAGCTTCTTTCTTTCCAGGAAGTGGTCCAGGTTGACACGACGAACATTGACTATTACAACACGCAGTACAAAATCCTGAAAAGCCGCTCGCTCGCAGAACAAGTCGCTGCCAAGCTGGCGAAGAACGGGAATCCGCAAGGCGCAAACTTGACCAGGGACGCCGTGCTGCGAATGACAAAAATCGAACCCGTCCGGAACAGCCGTTTGGTTGATGTCATCGCAGAGTCCCCGTTTCCTGACCAGGCTGCCCGTGTCGCAAACACGCTTGCGGAGGCGTACATCCAGCAGGACTTGAACAAGAAAATAGAGTCCATCCGCATAGCAGCGGAGAAACTCCAAGAGGAGCTCACGAAAGCCAAGACGAAAGTTGATGACTCGGAAAAGGAATTCACCTCGTACAAAGAGCAAAACAATATTGTCTCTCTCAATGAAAAGCAGAATCTCGTTTTCGAAGAGCTGTCGAAGTTGAATGAGGCGGCTGCCACCGCGAGGACAGAGCGGTTGGGCAAGGAAGCGAGATACAATCAACTCAAAGAGATGACGCTCGAGCCGCTCAGACATGAAGAGGAAGTAACGAACAACGCGCTGGTCAAGAGCCTGAGAGAGAAAGAGCTGACTGCCCTCCAGAACCTTGATTCCCTGGCGAAGCGGTACGGGAAGAAACACCCCAACATGATCGCGGCAACGTCCGAGTTAGCGCAACTGCAAGAGGCAATCAACGCACAAATCATGAAGGTCGTCGAAGAAGCCAAGAACTCCCTCGATGCAGCGAAAACGCAGGAGGAACAGTTGGTGCAAGCGGTCGAGGGGAAGAAGCAGGAGGTGCTCGAGTTCACGCGGAGAGTGAATCGCTACGAGAGCCTCGCACGCGGAGTTGAAACCAATAAGAAGATTTATGACGAGATCCTAAACCGAAGCCGCGAGACCGACATTTCCGAGAGAACCGAGAAGAGCAATGTGCGAATTGTGGACAGGGCGGATGTCCCGAACACCCCGTTCAAGCCACGGACGAAACTTAACCTGATTCTTGCCGTAGTGGCGGGCTTGATTGTTGGGTGCGGCGGGGCGTTCTTCGTCGAGCACCTCAACGACAAGGTCGAGAGCCCTGAGGACATCGAGGGGTTCCTGGCGAAGCCCTTCCTCGGAGCCGTGCCTTTGATTGCGGGTCGCGACGGATATCAGGAAGTTGAGGAACGGGCGAGAATTGCAGAACTCCGGCCGGAATCAACAACAGCCGAGGCCTACAAGACCCTCCTTGCCGGCATTCATTATTCTCCGGCGGCCAACGGCATCAAGACCATTCTGGTCACCAGCGCAGGTCCTTCCGAGGGGAAAACGACCACCTTGACGAACCTCGGAATATCGGCTGCCCGCAATGGCAAAAGAGTTCTCCTCGTTGATTCCGACCTCCGCAGGCCGACTCTGCATCGCATATTTGCCTTGAGGAAGGACGCCGGTTTTACGGACTACCTCATCGGTGAAGCCAGCTTGGACCATGTGCTACAGGAAACGGGAATCCCGAATCTTTCCGTCATCGCCCGTGGAACATCCACTCCCAACCCCTCCGGTTTGATTTCCTCCGACCGCATGAAGGACTTCACGAATCTCGTCAAGGACAAGTTCGACCTCGTGTTCTTCGATTCGCCGCCCTGCACCGTGGTATCCGACCCGTTGATCATCGGCACCCTCGTGGACGCGGTCGTCACTGTCAGCCAAAGCGGCAAGTTCTCCAGGAGGATGATCGGACGAGGACTTGACCTTCTCGACGGCGTAAAGGCCAACGTCCTCGGCGTCGTGTTGAACGAGGTCAAAGAACGCGACCACCGTTACTATTACTACTACGGATACAGCTATTACTACGGCAGGGATGGCAAGACGCGGCAAGGTAGGACAACGCGAAGGGAGAGGAAGTCCAAGGGGGCAACGGAACCTGAGAAGTCTTTCGCCAAAACTGAGTGAACGTGGCTTCGCTCATCTTCTGAAGATTCTCCTGCTCTCGCCTCAGCGCATTTCCGAGGGGGCATTATGCAAGGACACGATTGCTTCTGCCTTGGGGGGCGTCTTTGAAATGATCGCTTCGCAAGTAAGCGTGCGTTGCCTGACCACAAGAAACCAACCTATTCCCAGCCTCTTCTCAACCCCTCCTTGAACCGCCGTCAAGCTGAGGCCGCCCACCCCACCGTGGATAGGTCGTCGGTTCTAAGATTCCCCCCCCCTCGGCAGGTACTCCCATGTACCGTTGCCCCGCCGCATCATTCGCCGAGCAAGGTCGCATGGCCACACATGGACTTGCACTGGCCACCAGGAACCACTGTTGTCTCGTCCCCTGATGCTCCATCGCAAATCATTCCCTAACCCTGAGCAGTTCTCCGTGCTCCTGTTCTCCCTGGCAGCGACTTTTGGCAGAGCGGGTGACCCCGGTGGGCACGCGGACCTTTCTTGCCGCCTGTGCGTTCGTGGTTTGTGGGTTTACCGGTGCTGCCATGCGGCGGTGCATCGCGGTTTTTGAACACGCAGCGAGTGGTTGGCAAGGAAAGTGCTCACTTCCCCAATGTTTGTCAGTTGTTGTCGTAAGTCCTTGACTTGCAAGGGGCCGATTTTCAATTTGTCACTACATTGCTGTTTTCGCGGCTTTTGATAACGTGTTTTTCCTCGTTGAGCCGGGGGTGAGGTCGGTGATTGCGAGCGCTGTGAGCACTTGTCTGGCATGGGGTTTCGGTCTGGAGACCAGCACCTCCCGTTTCCCTTTGAGGTCAAGGTCGGCGACTCCGATGCTCTTGACGGCGGCGATGGCTTCCTGAGGGCTGAAAGGGACACCTTTTTCGTCGAGGTGGTGTCGCAGGCGTCGTAAAAGGAGGAGGGCGATCTGCGCGATGAAGAGGTGAGCGCAGATGCGGTCGTCTCTCTGATGGTAAACGGGTCTGCCCTGGATGATATCCTTGAACTCCCGGAACCCTGCCTCGATGTCCCAAAGCTCCTTGCAGTGAGCGACGACTTCCTCCGGAGAGATGTCGGGCAGGTTGGTGGCGACGATATACCGCCCCTCCCGCAAAAGCTCCGCCTTCATCTTTTTTTCGTTGAGGAAGTACTGGAAACACCCGTCGCCGGGTATTCTGTACGAGAAGTACCGGTATCCCTTGTTCTTGTGCAGCGCCCTTTCCGCCGAAACGGCGATTCTCTCCCTCGATTTCAGTCTCCCTTCCCGGACGGCTTCTGCCACCTTCTGAAGATGCCGCTCGGCTCTCTCCATGGACTTTTTCCGGAGACGCTCCTCGTATTCTTTCCTCTCGTCGCTGTCCACCACGAAAGCACGAACTCGTTCCCTTCCGCTCTGGACCTCTTGCACGCGAAGACCAGCGGAGCATTCCCTTCAGTTGTCGGTCAATTCTCCCAGCCACCTCCTCGCCTCGTTGTCCCTTCGCCCCTTATGCCCTAACCTGGATTATTCATAAAGACGAGGAGGGCGCTGTTTAGGGAGCGGGTGGCGAATGCTTTTGGGGTTTCGCGCTGGGAATAGGGCTGAAAGAGGCTTCTCCGGCTGA
>CAZFAP010000104.1:0-17677 GCA_964516325.1 uncultured Verrucomicrobiota bacterium | reverse complement strand
CCCTCATTTCCAACCACCCGACTTCTCAAAACCCGCCGCAACTGTAGAAGACGGGCCTGGAGGCATCGGTCGAGAAGTCCCGCTGGGCAGGACTGAAGCCCGCTGAGGATGCATAGGGTACCGAGGTTAGACAGAACTGCGCTGTCTCTCTCTGCGTTCTCCGCGGTGAAACGCCTCGCGTCTTTGCGTCCTGGGGAGAGGAGACGGACTCCCATTTTCGCCCTGAAATCCCGGGCTACGCAGGCGGGCTTTTCATGGTTTCTGGGTGAACGAAGTTCATGAGGGACTGCGGTGAGTTCCTCCCGAAACGGAGCCCTTCCAGACGCCGGACAAAAGGGCTTGACAATCCGACGGTGCGAGAGCATAGTCCGGTTCGTGGCCTCGCTACTAATGGGAGATTACCAAAGCACTGGGCGATGGATAGTGAGCGGCCTTTCGGACGGCATGACGCCTTCTACCGGCAAGGGTATTTGATGAGACAACCGATCGCTGCGGCTTGAGCAAATTTCGTTCACTGGAAAGGAGGGGTTCGAGAGAACAGCGGGAATTCTAAAAAGGAGACAGTTTTCATGACGGGAACGTGTGGGTTCTCACGGACCCCGAGGATCCCTTATCGTGACGGAGGGGCCGTGGCAGCCGCAAAGTATGGCTTTCCCGTCTTTTTTGTGCGCCTCGTTGCGAGACCTGACCGGTTGCGCTGTCCTCGAAATCGCAGCGCAGGCGTCCCCGCCTGCATCTTCGTCATCGAGAGGCAAAGGAGAGAATGCAGGCGAGACGCCTGCGCTACAGAAGACCCCAAACTCGCGATTTGCTGGCAGGCGTCAGGCTCAGCGATTCAGCCGTCGCCGGGCGACCGGTGAGGGGACACCATATAAGCATGGTGTCCCCTGAAACAATCGCCAATGGAAAGCGATGATAGACCTCAGGCTTCTGAAGAAAATTGATTGGGTTGTAGTGGTGGTGATGATTCTCCTTGTCGCCGCCGGCGTACTCGTCATCTTCATCGCTTCTGGCAGAGCAAACACCCAAAAGCAGATTATTTGGGCATCGTTAGGCCTGGCTTTTTTTGTCGCTGCATCCTGCTTCCCTTACCGGAAGCTATCTCTTTTTGCCTATCCCATTTACGCTGCGATGCTCTTGGGGTTGGTGCTGGTCCTCGCTACCGGTCAAGTACGCCACGGAGGGAAACGGTGGATCGGCGTCGCCGGACTCACGCTCCAGCCGTCGGAATTCGCTAAGCTTGCGACCATTTTCGTTCTCGCCAAGTTTCTGGCGCACAGCAAGCTCTCCCGAAAGTCGTGGAAATACGTTCTGGCGCCGTTCGCCATTTCCGCTCCCGCGATGTTCTTGATCTTTCTCCAGCCAAATCTCGGCACAGCCCTGGCGTTGCTCCCGGTTGCTTTCGGGATGCTTTATGTCTCCGAAGCCGACCTCCGGCGGCTTACGATTCTGGTCATAGCTGGCATTTTGGCTTTGCCTCCCCTCTGGATCGGGATGAAAACGTACCAGAAACAAAGGGTCTTGGAATTTCTCCCGCCGGGGCAAAGGAAGTTGATGCTTCGGTTTCTCACCGACGAAGAGAGGCAAGAACTCAGGAGAAAACTGGACCCCTCCGGGGAGAAGGACCTGGCGACTCTCCTCTCGACGATGACCGATGGATGGAACTCCGAGCAGGCCATGATCGCCGTCGGTTCCGGCGGAGTCCTCGGCAACGGCTGGCGCGGAGGACACCAGACAAGGCTCGGCTTTATTCCCGAAGCCCACACCGATTTTGTCTTCCCGGTGTTCTGCGAGCAATGGGGCTTTGTAGGCAGTTTATTTGTCGTTTTCCTGTACTGGTTGCTGATCTGGTCCGGATTCCGAATCGCAAGCGAGGCGCCGGACGCTTTCGGGAAACTGTTGGCTTCGGGGATCACCATCCTTATCGCATGGCACACCGTCTTCAATGTCTCCATGAGCCTTGGACTTTTGCCCATCGCGGGACTTCCGCTCCCTCTGATGAGTTATGGCGGCTCCTCGGTTCTGACGACCATGGCCGCGCTGGGGGTCATCGAGGCAGTCCACGTCAGGAAGTCCTACGCCCCCGGGAGAGGATATTCGCTATGAGTCCCACGTGCATCACCCCGTCAGAGCTTAAATCTCTTCTTGAGAGGGAAATCCTTCCCGAGGTGAGACGCCCCGGACGATACATCGGCTCGGAGCTGAACATGGTCAAAAAGGACCACTCGACGCTTGATGTTACCCTCGCTCTGGCTTTCCCGGATGTTTACGAAATAGGCATGAGCAACCTCGGCATCCAAATCCTCTATGAGATTGTCAATAAGTTGGAATGGGCTGCCGCCGAAAGAGTCTTCGCGCCGTGGGTGGACATGGAGCAGAAATTGAGGGAGAAGGCTCTCCCCCTCTATTCCCTCGAGACTTTCACTCCCTTGAAGGACTTCGACATAGTCGGTTTCTCCCTGGCGTACGAGCTCTGCTACACCAACGTCCTCAACATGCTCGACTTAGGAGGCATCCCTCTCCGCTTCGAGGAAAGATGCAGCGCAGGGGGACCTTTGGTCATCGCGGGCGGTCTTGGGGCACTCGTCCCGGAGCCAATGTGGGAGTTCATTGACCTGTTCGTTGTCGGGGAGGCGGAAGACGCCATCGTCGAATTGCTCCAGGAGTTCCGCTCGGGGGGAGTTCGGGAAAAAATCCGGTCCAACCCTTCCGCGAGAATCGAGTTCCTGCGGACAATGGCGCAGAAACACGAAGGAATCTATGTCCCGCACTTCTATCGCGTCGAATACACCCAGGATGCGGGGGCTGCGATTCCGCCTGAATGTCCCGCGAGCAGCACTCTGACGCGCGAGGAGGATGACGCGAAGAAGAACATTCTTCGCAGCTTGGAAGTGCTGCCCGGATGTTCCAACAAATGTACGACCGAGGCGACATCTACGAGCGATTTTACAAGCGGTGCTAGTGCAATTCCTGGGAAGGATTCTTCCAGCACAGCCACCTGCGGAACGATAGCCAAAATCGAGCCGAAGGATAGTGGCGTCCCTCCGGTTGTCCGCAAGAGAGTCGTCCGCGATCTCTCTGAAGCCGTTTACCCCGAAAAACCCATCGTTCCATTTCTGGACGTTGTCCACGACAGGGCAGTCGTCGAAATCATGAGGGGATGTGGCAGAGGATGCCGGTTTTGTCAGGCGGGCGCGGTCTATCGTCCCGTGCGGGAACTCCCTCTGCCGGAGGTCATCAAAAGAGCTGGACGCCTCGTCCAGGTCACCGGCCACGAAGAAATCTCCCTATCTTCGCTCTCCACCGGAGACTATGGCCAGATTGAGGAACTCCTCTCCCACCTGTCGGGGCGATTTCGAGATAGCCGCACCGCCATTTCCCTTCCTTCCCTGAGGCCGGACACGTTCTCGATTACCGTCCTCGAGAAAGTCCGGGCCACGAAAAAGACGGGCATCACCCTCGCTGTCGAGGCAGCGACCACTCGCTTGCGGAAGGTAATTAACAAGCGCCTCGAGGACCAGGACGTCCTCGAGGCAGCGAGAGCAGCGTACGAGCATGGTTGGAACCTCATCAAGCTCTACTTCATGATAGGTTTGCCAACGGAGACAGACGAGGACATACTTGCTTTGGCAAAACTTGTTCAGGAAATCGGCGATGCCAGAAAGTCCCTGGATGGGAGACGCGGCCAGGTCAACGTGAGCGTCGCCTGTTTCGTCCCAAAAGCCCACACACCGTTCCAGTGGGAAAAATTCCACAGCATACTTGACCTCGAGCGCAAGATTTTGTATATTAAGGGCTTGGTGAAAGGAAGAAATATAAAGCTGAAGTTCCACGACCCAAAGAAGACTTATCTGGAAGCCGTTCTGTCACGCGGAGATAGGCGACTTTCCACGGTCATTCATCGAGCCTGGTCCAGGGGTTGCCGCCTTGATGATTGGACGGAACATTTCAGTTTCGAGAGGTGGATGGAGGCGTTTCGCGAAAGCAACATTGATCCTGACTTCTATGCCTCCCGCGAGCGAGCGTCCGATGAAATCTTACCCTGGGACCACATATCCTGCGGAGTCAGCAAGGATTCCTTGAAAAAGGAGCGCGAAAGGGCGATGGGCTGAGTTGCCGCCCATCATAAGGGAGCGTTCACAGCTTTTGGCTCAGCCACTGAATGGCGGCGCGCCATGGGCAACTTGCCGGGCGCCGCG
Organism: uncultured Verrucomicrobiota bacterium; assembly: GCA_964516325.1. Lineage (GTDB taxonomy): Bacteria > Auribacterota > JABMQX01 > JABMQX01 > JABMQX01 > CAZFAP01. The sequence goes on along the minus strand of CAZFAP010000104.1, from coordinate 13,478 downwards.
CAAAGTTGTGGCAAAATTCTTGCTCCGCGACTACCCGGTGCAGTAGCCGCCGCAGGGGGCTTCGTGTAACTACATTTTTGACCAATGGAAATGCAGGGCGTTACGGCGCGAGTCAAATACCACAAGACCGGACTGATCAGGTTCATAGGACACCTTGACACGGCCCGCGCCTTCCTTCGGGCAGTCAGAAGAGCCGGAATTGATGGGGTTTATTCCCAGGGTTTCAGCCCCAGGCTGCGGCTGTCCTTCGGGCCGCCTCTCCCATTGGGTTTGACAAGCGAATGCGAGTACCTGGACATAAAACTCAGAAGCAAATCCGACCCCGAGGCGATCGAGAGAAGCCTTCGGGAGCACCTTCCAGAAGGGTTGTCCGTGGAAGAGGTGCGCATTCTGGAAGGAACCGTGCCGTCCTTGCAGGTAAGCTTCTCAGCCGTCGAATATGAAATCGAGGTCCCGTGTGCCCTGGCGGGGGGGGGCGGCTGGGGGGGTGGAGGCGCTCAAAGCAGTTTGTGTCGCCACGGGACGGAGTTCGCGCGCCGCGTTGTGAGCGCCTCATGGCAGGACACGGACTGCGGGACAAAGGTTTTGTCCCTGACCCTGCGTGAGGATTCCCCAGGCGGTGGACGACTCAAAGACGTGGTTGGCAGCCTTCTTGGGGTCGGGGCAGGGGAACTGGTGAAGCTTCGGATTCACAAGAAACGGGTGTTTTGGAAGGAGGAGCAGGACACCCGCTGCTGTGCCGGAATGACAGCGTAATCTTCGGAAGGAGCGAAGAAGAACAATAATGTACCTCGACTTCTACGGATTGTCAGAGTCGCCCTTCAACCTGACGCCGGATGCCAATTTTCTTTACCCAAGCCGCGTTCATCGCGAGGTTCTCGCCCATCTCCTTTACGGAGTCAACAGCCGCAAGGGCTTCATCATGGTGACGGGAGAGGTTGGGTCTGGAAAGACGACCCTTTGCCGGGCGCTCCTGAAAAAACTTGGACCGAATACGGACGTCGCCCTGGTCTTGAACTCCTTTCTGTCGGAGCTGGAACTCCTTACAACGATCAACGAGGAACTCGGAATCCCAACCGCGGGCAAGAGCAAGAAAGAGCTTATTGACGAGCTGAACAGTTTTCTCCTCGAGCAGCGGATGAAGGGTCGAAACGTCGTCCTGATCATTGACGAGGCTCAGAACCTCTCCTTTCCGGTTATGGAGCAAATCCGGATGCTCTCGAACCTCGAGACGGAGAAGGAGAAGCTCTTGCAGATTGTCCTCATCGGTCAGCCGGAGCTTCGCCGAGTCCTCGGTTCCCCGCGACTGAGGCAGCTCAACCAGCGTATTACCGTCCGTCATCATATTACTCCCATCACAAAGAAGGAGACGATTCAGTACATCTATCACCGGCTCAAGGTTGCTGGCTCGTCCGGGAACATCGTCTTCACCAGCCACGCCCTGAACGAGATTTGCCGCTTCTCCCGCGGGATACCTCGAATGGTCAACGTGATTTGCGACCAATCGCTCCTGGCGGGCTACGTGGCGAATTCGATGAAGATTGACAAGAAAATGGTCCTGGCGGCAGAAACGGAAATCGAGGGCTACGGGAAGCCGCCGAGCCACTTTTGGGGTTGGGAGTTCTCCGTGCTCAGGGTCTTTTCCGTGGTCGGGCTGATTGTGGCGGCGGCTTTGATTGGTTTGTCCACCTATGTCACCGTTACCGGAAAGTCCCTCATCCCCAAAGAGGGTGACGAGTTGCCGAGTGAGTTCACTGCGCGGGCGGCCAGAGAAATCCCAGCCCGACGTGCGGATGGAATGCAGGCGAGACGCCTGCGCTACAGTAGTCCTGAGAAGGCAGCTCTTTTCGTTCAACCACCCTCTTTGATGCAGCTTGCCTTTCTTGCCGGGGCCACGACACGGCTGGGGCAGACTGTGCCGAGATCGTTGGGGGCGACCATGGAACCTCTCTTCGAGGAGGAACAACCGGAGCTGGCGGCGCTACCCCCTCGTCCCAAACTTGATGTAGCGCAGGCGTCCCCGCCTGCATCTTCATCCACAGGGAAAGGAGCGAATGCAGGCGAGACGCCTGCGCTACCGGCATCAGACTACCAGATTGTCGCTCACCGTTCGTTAGTTGAGCCTTTGTGTTCTCTTCTGCGGCTTTGGGGGAAGCCCTCGGCGGTCATCGAGGCGGTTCGGGAGCGCTACAACGAGGTCGGAGGACATCTTCCGAGTCTCGCGGAGGCTGCGGGGATGGGTTGGCTGAGTTTCCGGGCGGATATTCTGAGGCTCCGCAAGATAGATCTCCCTGTCGTGGTGGAGATTATCGGGCAGTCCGATGAGCAGAGAGGTTTCGTCGCCCTCGTCGGCATGAGCGAAACCTGGGTGGACCTCGGCACCGCCGAAGGCACAAAAAGAGTGGACATGCAGGTCTTCTCGAAGCTCTACGGCGGAAACGCCATCGCCTTTTCTGGAGACGCTTTTGTTAGCCCCGACCCTCTGAGGCAGGGTCAAAGTCTTAATCTCAGCGTACGCAAGCTCCAGGACTACATGAGGAGAATTGGCTATTACGGCGGTAACGCAAGCGGCTGGTTCACTCCGGACACCACTGCCGCCGTGATGGCTTTTCAGAGGGATAATGGTCTAACGGCAAGCGGGGAAGCCGACGGGTACACCAAACTTCTTCTCTACGCATCGCCCGGATTGGCCAGCGTGCCCCGCTTGAGTTTACCGAAATGAGAAGGTCTTAGGGGACACCATCATACATGGTGTCCCCACAAAAGGTGACATGCCGTGAGTTCGATAATGGACCGTCTGAAAGAGGTTGAAGGCAAGGCGACTTCCGGTCGGACTCGGGGGGGACACCATGCTTATATGGTGTCCCCAAAGGCGCAGGAGGGTGAGTCGGTAGCGCAGGCATCCCCGCCTGCATCTTCATCCAGAGCCAAAGCAGGGAATGCAGGCGGGGATGCCTGCGCTACGAGAGCAACGCGGGTGCATCACTTGCCTAAACGCACCCGTCCCACCGTCCCGTTGCCAGCGTCCAGTCATTACCAGGACGGATTGAGGAGTCGTCTTTGGCTCCGCCCGAGAATCACGGCTTATTGTGTTCTCGCGGGTGGACTCGTGCTCCTATCGGTATTCCTTTTGTGGGCGCCGTGGAGAAGCCAATCGCCGAAGACGATAGCGGCCTTCCGGGGCGGCGGGCAAGTGATTTCTCTGGGTAAGAGAATCCTTCGCCGCGTCGCCGCGGATGACATGCTCAATCCGGCCACCAAGGAGATTCTCGTCCCTTCGGAGAAGACTGAAAGCCGGCATGTACATCATGTCGGTACAGACTCGAGTTTGACGAGCTTCGTGCAAGCGCCGGGACCCGCCTCCGAAAGCGGTCTCATGGCGAATGCCGCTGCTCGCTTGTCAGCTCCGCCTGAGCGCGGGGGGAGTGAGTTGCCGGGCGCCCAGGAGCCGACAGAGGCTGACGCGCCGGGGACACACGTTGATTCTAAAGGAGCTGACGCATCCGTCCCCGCCGCGGAGGTGGAGATAAGTGGCAGCTCACCTTTAGCGAACAATGAGTCTCCGCAGAAGGATGCGGGGGCTGCGATTCCGCCTGAATCTAAAGCGAGCACCACTCTGACGCGCGAGGAGGATGAGGCGAACAAGAACATTCTTCGCAGCTTGAAGGTGAGCGGCGTGTACAGAGACGCCGGGGGGCATCTTGCTTTTATTGATGGACGGGAGTTCAAGCCGGGCCAGAAGTTGGGGCAGTTGGAAATAGCGGCAATATCCTCCGAGCAGATAACGTTTGTTTTCAAAGCCAAGCGATACAACCTGCGAATTCGGTGATGGCAGGGGCGCACGAAAAATGCTCGGCTGACGGTTGCGCAGCGGAGGCCTGGCGGGCGAAAGCAAGATTGATCCTGAGTTGTATGGCTGCCGCGAGCGAGCGTGCGACGGAGTGTTACCCTGCGACCACATATGCTGCGCAGTGAGCAAGCATTCCTTGACAGAGGAGCGCCAAAGGGCGATGGGCTGAGTGGCGCCGGGGTTCACATGTGGCTCGGTCTTTGCTCTATGGCACGGAGTTGCGTTTTTGAGCTCGTGGGCGTGTGAGCTCCTATTCAGGCGACGGCTATGGGAGATACAATGCACAAAGCAAGGCGCACGAAAACGAATACTCCAGTGGCGCAGGCGTCCCCGCCTGCATCTTCATGCCCAATTAAAGGAGCGAATGCAGGCGAGACGCCTGCGCTACCGGCGGATGTCCTCAGGGACCCCCCACCTCCCCCTGTGCCGCCTCGCGCTGAGTTTGGACGTTCGCCGAAAGAAAGGTCCAAACAGGACGAGGGGTTCATTGAGAGCATCTTGCAGAACATCACGGGCGGCCTACTCACCGTGGACCTCGAGAAGAACGTGACGTTCTTCAACCGAGCCGCCGAAAACATGCTGGGCCTGAGCGAAGCCGAGGTCGTCGGCAAGCCCATGAAAACGTTGTTCGCGCTCGAACGGGGCAAGCCGTCGTGGGTGACAGAAAGCCTGCACACGGGACAGGTCTTCCACCAGGAAGAGACCGTGATGGTCAAGAAGAACGGCGAGCGCGTCCGGATCGGAATCAGCACCGCGCCCTTGAGAGACAGGTCCAACCGGATTGTGGGAGTCCTGGCGAGCTTCGTTGACCTTTCCCAGGTCGCCCGGCTCCGAGAGCAAAAGGCGAGAAGAGAGTTGCTCATGACCCTGGGCGAGATGTCGGCGGTTGTCGCTCACAAGGTTCGCAATCCGCTGGCTTCCATTAAGCTAGGGATGCAGCTTCTCAGGAAAGACATTTCCGGCTCGGCGGGGCACGTCGCTCAGACCGTGGACTTGGTTGATCAGGAAGTTGACAAGATTGAACGGATCGTGGAGGAACTTCTCAACGTCGTTCATCCGCGAGACCTCAACACGACCGAGACAGACCTCAAAGACATCATCTCCATGGCACTGTTCGCTGTCAGTGAGGAGACGAACGCGAAGCGGATCAACCTGTTCCGCGAGTACAGCCCCGATTTTCCGATGATTATGGCGGACCCCGCGCAACTGGAGCAGGTTTTCTACTCCATTTTCACTAACGCGATTGACGCCATGGGTGTCGCGGGCACACTGTGTATCCGCGGCGGCATCGGTCCCGACTCCTCCGTTCGCGTCGAGATACAAGATAACGGCGAGGGAATCCCCCCGGAAAACATGTCCAAAATCTTCGACCCATTCTTCACGACAAAAGCGAATGGGACAGGACTTGGACTCTGTCTGGCGAGGCAGATTGTGGAAGCCCACAATGCCTCCATAACCGCCTCTAGCCGGGTGGGACAGGGGACCGTTTTCACCGTAACCTTCGAGCCGGGCGCCGCGGTTCTGAAAGCGCCTAAGAAGAAGTCCCCCGAGGAGCAGCGACCCGTGAGTCAGTTCGCCCCCGAACAGGTCGTGCCGTAACCGCTTCGGCGGAAGGTCAATGTGCTCTCGGATTGCGCAGGCGCCTGAGAGTCTGGAACCTCTCCCGCACGCGGAAGAGTTCTTTGGGAGACCCTGGCCGGAGTTGCTGTCGCCGTTGGTTGTGGAGGGGAGAGGCTTGTTGTGTGCACGAAGCCCGTCGGAGAGCTTCAACCGGGGGCTTCGGCGAAGTGGAGGCAGTCGGATATTCTGGCGCGACAAACAACTGGAGCAAAGGCGAAGCCCCCTCGGCCGGGTTAAGCAGGATGGGCTGCAGGTCGCTGTTGGCGGTACAGGATTGCATCACAGCTGCGAGAAACAGAGAAGAGCTTCAGGAAATCCTTTTTGGGGAACTTTGCAGATGATGGAAGAGCCAAGAGAAAGAACTGTTGGTCTCGGGTGGGTGCTGATTGTCGTTCTGTTGATGCTGGGCATTGATGCCTTGCTGACCCGCCTCCTCGAGAGCCTCTGGGTGTCTCTCCGCGAGCGCGGCAGTCCGGCGTATCTTCCGCTGGAATGGTGGATGTCGCTGCCGTTCACCGTCTTCGTCTTTGTGGTCCTCGCTGCTCTTCTTACCAGCTTTTCCGGTGCAAGGAGTTGGCTGAAAACGTTCGTGCTTCTATGCACGTTTAAGGTCATTTTCACCGTAGCCACGGCCCTTTCGTTCCGGTTTCGGCCGTATCCGGACGTCATGATGGCTCTTTCTCAGGCTGGCTTTCTCTCCTTGCCTTCCGTTCTCGTGCACATTTTCCTGAGCGGCATCGTCGTGATGCTGTTGAGCAAAGTTGAGTGGTCTATCTCCGCAGCAATGCCAGACCGCTCAACTTTTCTCAGATCCTCCGGAGGGCTTGTCAAGCCTCTTTCAGGAAAATTGATTGCCTTGACAAGCCCCGAGGGCGAGCGGCTCATGTCTCAGGCCGAGCGGGCCGCGCGGCTGGCGGTTGGCCAAGGCATCGCAATCGGTAGCGCAGGCGTCTCGCCTGCACTCCCTCGTTTGCCTCTGGATGAACATGCAGGCGGGGACGCCTGCGCTACGGAAGCCGCAGCGGCAGAAGGGGAGTATGTTTCTATTCCCGTGGGCGGAATCCTCAAGGCGTTCCCTGAGAGCGTCCTGGCGATGTCCGCTTCCGAGATTGAAGAAATCTCGCCGTACGTTCCGATTCCCCTCGAAGACGTTCTTCCTCAGCTTCCCGAAGGCAGAATTGAAGTCGAAGCGCTCGCCGTCATCTTGGGGATACCTCCGGAGGCTTTCGCGGAAGCCCCGCAGGAGGTAGCCCGGAAGTTCCCGGAAGGCAGGATGGAACTCCCCCTCCAAGCGGTCTATGAGGCTCTCAAGAAAATCGTAGCGCAGGCGTCCCCGCCTGCATCTTCATGCGCAGGCAAAGCAGCGGATGCAGGCGAGACGCCTGCGCTACAGATAGCGACTTTTGAACCTCCGGCTCAGGAGTTTCAGCCGGAAGTGGATGTGGAATTTCCCGACTTGTTTCGGGAGCTGGCGCCTCTTTCAGCGCAACCGGTCGTGGAGAAACCGCCGATACACGTCAAACGCCCCCCCGAAGCGAAACCGGCTCCGGCTCGGCCCGTCCTTGAGCCTTCGCCGCAAGTCGCTGAAACGGCAGCCGTTGTTCCTGAGGAAGAGCGGCTGCTCTTCGAGCGGTCTCGCAACGTGATTGAGATTGCCGTCGAATCGGTCCTCTCACAACTGCCCAGAGGCGCCTTCGCCCCAGAGGGATCGGACCGCAGCTCTCGTCTTCCTGATACCGTGGTTGTTCCTGTCGAGTTGATCGTCCCGCAACTGGCAGGCGGCGAGGTCAAGCTCAAAGTCGGACATGTCCTCACCCAATTTCCGGAGGGGTGTCTTTCGCTTTCGGAGCTTGACATCGTTCGCTCACTCCCAAAGGGCGAAATCGAGCTTCCCCTCCGCGAAATCGTGCCTCAATTGGAGCCTGAGGTTCTCGCTCCTCCGGAACAAACAGAGCAACTTGCTCTGGAGGATATGCCCGACCCCTTCCTCGAGGCAGCAAAGTTGAGCGGTCCATCTCCGCACGAATGCGGGACCGCTCAACTTTTCTCAGGTCGTGCGGAGGGCTTGTCAAGGCTTGTTTTCAGGAAAGGCGATAGCCTTGACAAGCCCCCGGCAGCTCCGCTTCGGAAAGAAAGGCCATCCGGTCCTTCATTCGCTGACATGCTTCGGGAGCCCGACCCTCTCGGCGTGTCCGTGAGCACGCTCGTCGGTCTCCTGCCTCCAGGTGCGTTACGTGCGCCCATCGTCGAGGTAAAGCGGTTTCTCGCCAGGGAGACTCTGAGAATTCCGCGAAGTATGGTGAGGGGCCAACTGAACGAAGGGCGAGTCGTAATCCCAGTCGAGATACTGACGTTTCAACTTGCTCCGGAGCACCTGGCGATGTCGGTCGAGCAGATCAAGGCCAGGTTCGCGGGCGGGTTGATCGAGTTGCCGCTCGCGGAGGTCATCGGTCAAGTCATGGAAGAAATTGCGAAGCCGCTCGAGGGACAGGAGTTCCAGCCCGAGTGTGAGGAAATCTCCGCACCCTTTGCCGAGGCTGTAGCGCAGGCATCCCCGCCTGCATCTTCATCCAGAGGGAAAGGAGCGAATGCAGGCGAGACGCCTGCGCTACCGGCGACCGTCATGCCCGCTCGGGAGACCGTCGGGGCTGCCGAGAAGGCTGTCGCTGTCCCGGCAGGAAAGTTGAGCGGTCCCGCGTTCGTCGCGGAAGAGGTCGCAGTGGAGGGACATGCGGAGGAGTCCCCAATTGTGGGTGTGGCTACGCAGAAGAAAGCGGTTGCGGTGGAAACGGGTAGGACAATTCTGCGCACTCTTCTCCAAAAATGTCATGGGTTGGGGGTTTCCGAGCATGTCGCTTATGCGCAGGAAGGTTGTTTTGCGATTGTCCTTGCGCCGTCCGGTTTGAACCGAGAGGCGGCAACTTCCGGCATGCTTGAAATGATGGCACAGATGAACGGTTTCTGTGGCGGATACGGTCTTGGCGAGCCTTTCAAGCTTGTCATTCATTCCACAGACGGCGTCGTAGTCGGCGGCGAGATCGTCCGCGGCGAACCGAACCGCCTGGTTATTCTTGGCAGTCTGAATCGGAGCGCCGCCGGCACCATGAGTCTTTTCCTCGATAGGTTTGAGGGCGGATTGCATGACCTGCCGTCCCCGACTGGGGCGGGGTTACAGTTCCCACGGTTCAACCGCGAGCTGAACATGCAATTTAAGAGGATGCCCGTTTGGCCGGGCGGTCTCCCGGAGGAAACCTGCCGAAAGGTTGTTTCAGTTCTCAGCGAGTGCGGGATTCAAAGCTACCTTTCGGGCTGCACAGGCTCCGGGGAGAAATTCATGGTCGCCTGGGGTGGGACGTTTTCAGCCAAAGGAATTTCCGGCGGAGGGACCTTCGATTTCAGGCTCTTCTCGCAGTATTGCTCTCAGGTTGGCGTCGGGGAGTTTGAGTCGTCCGTCGTGGTCACGTCGCGAGCAAAGCTGACTTTCCACAGGGCGGGTGCAGAGCCTTCCTCCTACCTCGTCTGCGTCTTCCCGGCGAATTGCGCTGAAGGGTTCGCAAAGGCAAAAGCGGATAAAGCCATAAAAGCGATCCAGCTCTGACGAAGAGCGAAAGCCTCTCACCCACTTGGTGGGTTTGTGGAGGCGATCAAGAGTTGGTCGCCAATACAGAGAGCGGACCGGGAGATTGGGGCTTTGCCTGACGTTCGTTTGTAGGAGGTCCGTGTCGGGTCAGTGGGCTGCGGCGTTCGCCAGCCGGGGAAGCGATAATTCGTATGCAGAACAGGGGACTCCATTCGAGTGTGGGGAATGAGGTTTTCGGGTGTGTCGCATCTTCCTATCCAGAAACAGCCTTTTCCACTCTCCTCTGCGTCCGAAGGCTGAGTAGCCCGGAACGGAGTCCACTTACCACAGAATCTGCTCTCGGATTGCGCAGGCGCTTGACAGTCCGGAACCTCTCCCGTACGGGGAAGAGTTCTCCGGGAGACGCTGGCCAGAGTTCCTGTCGCCGCGGAACTTCCTTCTGCCGGCTGATGCCTTTTCGGAGTCGGCTTGGAGAGGCGATTCTGTAGCTTTGAAATGGGTTGAACGGGTTGCCCGTTTCGAGAAGGCATTCCGCCGGTTTGGGGGTCTCAGTCTTCCCTCAGAGGGGGGACGGTTATGAGACAGCGGAGTTCAAAAAGGTGCGGGGGACGAGGCTTGAGAAGACGGGACTGAGGGGGGATCGGCTGCCGACGGGGACGCCCGCTGCTCGGCACGCGATTTGCTCACTCAGCGGCACAACGTTAAGAGGTGTCTCTTTCTCTTCGCATTTCCGGTCCACACACAGTTTGCCTATCCTGAAATCAAAGGCGAGGAATTACGGGAACGTGCAGACTCAGGGCACAAACGTTCAGCGGACGCAGAAGGATGTAGTTATGGACAGGGGGGAACTCGAGCGCTCTGCCCAGATGTTCGAGATGATCCTGCAAAGCTCCCCCGAAGCTGTCGAGAACTATCTGACTCTGAAGGACCTCTACCGGCGCCTCGACAGGCGGGAGGATTTCAAGCGGGTCGTTACGAGTCTGGCACAGGCTCATCTTGATTCAAAGCGGCCCGAATTAGCTGCAAAAGAGTACATCGGGCTGCTCGAAATTGACCCCAAGGACGCCGAGGCGCTCAGCAAGCTCGAGGAAATCGGGTATTCGGGGGCAGATTTGCCCGCCTTGAGGGCGGAGATACAGTTGCAGGAAGTCCAGGCGCGGTGCAAGGAAAAGCTGCGAGAATTGGACCAGGCGGAACAGGCCTTCCTCAAAGCGAGTGCCAAGGCTCGCGACGCCAGAAGAGGAGAAGACGAGGAGATTAGCAGCCTCTTGAAAGGGATCGAGGAAAAAGTGGATTCGGAGATGGGGGAACTCGTAACGGAACGCGAGCACTGGCTCGCCGAGGGACGAACTGAGGTCCTCAATCAGGTCACCGAAAGCCTGAGTAAAAAGGCGGACAACATCATACAGGACGACGAGTTCAACGACATTCGTAAAAGCGTCAAGAAAGCCGAAAAGCTCCTCGCTTCAAGAGACAAGGCGTTCGAGGAAGAATGGCAGCGACTTTCGGAGGAGCGCGAACGGGATTTTCAGGAAAAGACTGAAGAGCTGAAAGACAAAAAGGAGACGCAACTCCGCTCCACCTGGCAGGGAGCGGTCGTCCACGCCGAGCAGGCGGAAGCCGCCGCAGACCTGGCCCTCCGAAAAGTCAAGGAGGAACTCCGCGAACTCCAGGTGGAACTCAGGGGAAAGGAGATGCTCGTTCAGAAAAGGGAACGGGGCCTCCCTGAGAAACGGCCGCCGTCTTCCCCGAAGACAAAGTTAGAGAAGCCGGACATCGTGGTAGTGGCTTCGCACAGCCTCGAGTCCGTGGCGGAGCCTTCGGGGGAAGGCGCACCGCAGCCGACGACCGCATCCAAAACTTCCAAAGACGAGGTGGGCAAGGCGTTGGGGGCAATTCTTGTTCAGCACGGCTTGGTAACGAGAGAACATCTGGAAGAAGCCATAGCCCGACAGGCAAAAGACCATAAGCCCCTCGGGCAGATTCTGGTTGAGTGCGGCTATGCCACGGAAGAGGACATCATCAATGCCTTGGTTGCCCAGGCGGGCGTGCCTTACCTTCCGCTGGCGAATTATCAGATTCCGGACGATGTCGCCGCAGTCATTCCCAAGGAGACCGCCCTCAAATACAGTCTGATGCCGGCCGACAGAATTGCCAACACGCTGCTCATTTCTATGGGAATTCCGCTGGACGAGCGGCAGAAACACGAAGTGGAGCAGCATGTCGGCGGTTTGAAGATAAGGTACTTCATCAGTTCGTGGTCCGACATTAAAGCGAAACATGAGGAGCACTACAGTTAGCCCTCTCGTAGCGCAGGCGTCCCCGCCTGCATATTCATCCAGAGGCAAAGGAGGGAATGCAGGCGGGGACGCCTGCGCTACCGGGTCCGGCCCACGCAGAGAGGGTGCACTTCTGAGAGGGGACACCATGCTTATATGGTGTCCCCTGAGGCGGCAGATATGACAGACACATCCCTCAAAGACAGACTTGTCCAGGTTTTGGTCAGCAGCCGACTCGTAACGGAGGAGCAACTCGAGGAGGCACGGGCCATCCAGAAGGAGAAGGGAGGCCAGTTAAGCCGGATTCTGATTGACCTTCGGTACGTCAGCGCCGATGACCTCATGATGAGCCTCAGCGACCATCTGGGGATTCCGCCGGTCAGTCTGAGCAAAATCAGAATCCCGGAGGAAATCGCGGGGCTTATCTCCAAGCAGTTGGCGATGTTCTACCAGGTTGTCCCCATTTCCAAGGTGGGCAACACGCTCACCGTCGCCATGGCGGACCCGCTCAATGTGTTCGCGCTCGACGACCTCCGACTCATGACCGGTATGGAGATTCAGCCGGTCATCAGCAACCCGAAGGATGTCCAGGAAAAGCTCGACGAGATTCACTCCCCCAAGCAGGGATTGGAAAACATTCTCAAGGATACCGCCGTCCCCACCGTCGAAATCGCCAAGCAGGAGGAAGACCAGGAAATAGATGTCGAGCAACTCCTTCAGGCGACCGGTGATACCTCCGTGATCCAGATTGTCAATATCCTCCTGGTGCAGGCGGTTCAGGATGGCGCCAGCGACATACATATCGAGCCTTTTGAAAAGGTCATGAGGGTGAGATACCGAGTTGACGGAATTCTTCACGAGCGGACGTCGCCTCCAAGAGCCATGCATTCGGCGATTGTCTCCCGAATCAAAATCATCTCGAAGCTGGATATCGCGGAGCGGCGCCGCCCGCAGGATGGTCGTTTCCGAATAAAGCTGAAAGGTCGCGACGTTGATTTTCGTGTGTCAGTGCTGCCGACGGCCCATGGCGAGAAGGTTGTGTTGCGTATTCTGGACAAAAGCGCTTCCGCTCGGAGGCTGGAGGATTTGGGCTTTGAGGAAAGCGCGCTGGCGAAGTTCAAGGAAGCCATCCATGCGCCCTATGGCATGGTCCTTGTAACGGGTCCTACCGGAAGTGGCAAAACCACAACCCTTTACGGAGCTCTTACGGAAATCAATCAGCCGGAGATCAACATTGTTACGGTCGAGGACCCTATCGAGTATCAGGTCATGGGGATCAACCAGGTCCAGGTGAACCCGGACATCGAGCTCACGTTCGGAGCGGGATTGCGGTCTATACTCCGGCAAGACCCGAATGTCGTGCTTGTCGGAGAGATTCGCGATCAGGAGACGGCGGACATCGCCATCAAAGCGGCTCTGACCGGGCACCTCGTGTTCAGCACTCTCCACACGAACAACGCCCCTGCCGCCATCACCCGGCTCGACGACATGGGCGTAGAGCCGTTTTTGATCTCATCTTCGGTGATTATGGTCCTGGCTCAGAGGTTGGTCCGGAGAATTTGCGCGGGCTGTAAAAAGCCCATTGACGTGGATTCCGGCATTCTTGAGAGATGTCACTACACGCCGATTCCGGGCATCCAGCCGATCTTCTGCCATGGGGTGGGTTGTCATCGGTGCGGTGGTTCCGGGTACAAGGGGAGAATGTCCGTCATTGAGTTGTTCCAGATGAACGATGAGTTAAGGAGTCTCGTGGTAAAAAGAGCCTCGGCTACGGAGATCAAGAAGGTCGCCGTACAGCATGGAATGCAGACCCTTCGGATGAATGCCTTGCAGAAGGCCGCCGAGGGCCTGACCACCATCGAGGAGGTCTTGAGGGAAACGGCCGCCGATTAAAGGCGCCTGTGTTTCTGTGCCGAGCGGGAGCAGTCGTAGCAGGGCGGCTATCAATCGAAAGGATTTGTATTGTGAGCCTCTTCAAATACTTAGCCAAGGACCTATCGGGCCGCGATGTCGCGGCGACTATCGAGGCCGAAAACGAGCGTGCCGTGGTTGCGGAGCTGAGGAAAAAAGGCCTCATCATCCTGTCGGTTTCGGAGGAAGTCCACTCGGGAACGGGCATCAAGAAAGGGAGGCGCAAGGTCAAAGGGGG
>CAZFAP010000103.1:0-17789 GCA_964516325.1 uncultured Verrucomicrobiota bacterium | reverse complement strand
GCACTCCGGATAGGATCCTATACATTTTATCCCCCAATCACCCTCAAAAAAATCTGAAAATACCAATCCGGTGCGGAAGTTGGGCTAACAGAACGGAATTCGGAGGTTGCAGCGGATTGCCTGGACATAGATGTCATGCAAGGTCCTAACCGCTCAGTTACGGGCGGACAACCCCACAACAGTCCGACCCGTCGGGGCGAGTCAGCCCTCCCTTGTTTCTCATCTGCGTCCATCTGCGTTCATCTGCGGTTTCATCTCTCCTACCGACGGCGCCCCAGCGCGGGGGATCCCCCGCCTATAACTGAGGCGTTACGCAACGTCGTTGTTTAAGGTTGACAGTTGCCCCTTATGTGCTATCCTGCAATAGCGTATTGGCCATTTTTTGCAGGGTTTTCCGGTAACTTTTCATGGAACCGAAACACAATAGGAGGGGCTAAGGTATGGAATCGAAGAAGCGCTTTAGCAGAAGAGACTTTCTCAAGACCGCTGCTTTGGCGACGGCGGCTACGGCGGTGCCCTTCATCCGGACCGGCTCAGCAGAGGGCGAGCCGATAAAGGTCGCACTGATCGGCTGCGGAGGGAGAGGAAGAGGCGCCGCGGGAGACGCGATGGCGGCCAGCAAGGATGTTAAGATCATAGCGCTGGCGGATGCCTTTGCGGACCGCGCAAAAGGCTTCCAGAGAGACTTGAAAGAGAGGGGAATGAACATTCCCGACGACATGGTGTTCGTCGGACTCGATGGCTACAAGAAGGCGGCGCAGACCGACGCGGATTACGTGATCCTCGCGACGCCGCCTGGGTTCCGTCCGGAACAGTTTGAGGCGGCCGTGAATGCCAAGAAGCACGTCTTCACGGAAAAGCCTGTCGCCGCGGATGTCGCGGGAATCCGCAGGTTCATGGAAGCGGCCAAGAAGTCCGAGCAGTTGAAGCTGTCCGTAACCGCAGGGACGCAGCGGCGTCACCAGAAGCCGTACATCGAGACGATCAAGAAGATTCACGACGGCGAGATCGGTGAGGTCCGTGCGGCTCGGTCGTACTGGTGTGGGGGACCGGTAATTTTCATGAACTCGCGGCCCGCCGGAATGGGCGACCTCGAGTGGCAGATGCGGAACTGGTACTCGTTCTGCTGGCTCAGCGGCGACAACATTGTCGAGCAGCACGTCCACAACCTCGACATCATCAACTGGGTCATGGGAGCGCACCCGGTCCGTGTTTTCGCCTCTGGCGGTCGTGCCTGGAAGACCAACGAGGAGTATCTGGGCAACATCTGGGACAACTTCTCCTGCGATTACGAGTACCCGAACGGCATCCACATGCTGAGCATGTCCCGTCACTGGAACAACTCCGATGGCGATGTTTCGGAGTTCATCGTGGGGACCAAGAAAGGGAGCAACTGCACGGATATGTCGGAAGGGGGAGGCGCCAACCCGTACGTGCAGGAGCACATAGACCTCATCGCAAGCATGCGCGGGACGGGTCCACATTACAACGAGGCTATGCAGGTTGCGGAAAGCACCATGACCGCAATCATGGGAAGGGAATCGGCGTACACGGGCAAGAAGCTGAGATGGGATGAGTTCTTGAAATCAGACCTCGACCTCATGCCGAAGAACCTCAGCTTCGACGCGAAGATTCCGGTGTCCGCGATTCCAATCCCCGGGAAAAAGAGATAAGTCTGATTCACATCGCTCCCCGGCGCTCGCTTTGGGCGCCGGGGAGTTTTTTTCTTGCGGCGTGAACGCGTCCCTCGCAGGAAATCGAGGAAGGGAGGAGAGGAAATGAAGAGGATGTGGCTGCTTCCGTCGCTTCTTATCCTAACAGGGCTTTTGTCGAGCAATTCTTCTTCGGCGGAGGAAAATGAGAAGGGAAAAGCCGATCTGGAGTGGATGCGGGGAACCTTCCCGAAAAGCGAACCGTGGGAACAATGGCTGCGGGAGACGGGGGAGATGCCGCCGGATTTCGACGCCATGCCCAGCATTCCGGGTTTGCCCGATCCCTTGATGATGGAAGAGGGAGAGAAGCGGGTTCCCGTCGAGACGCCGGAACAATGGCGCCGCCGCCGTGAACAATTGCTCAGATTGTTCGAGCGCTATGTGATTGGCACGCATCCCCCTCCTCCGGGGAACATCCGGGCGAAAGTCCTCCGCGAGCGGAAAGAGGCGGGAGCGACGGTGCAGGAAATCCAACTCGAGTTCGGACCAGACCACGCCGCGAAGCTCTGGATGGAGCTAATCATTCCCAAGGGAGAAGGACCCTTCCCCGTTTTCCTCACGCAGCACAACCACCGCGGTTGGGCTCTTGTCGCGGTCAGCCGCGGGTACATCGGCTGCGTGTACGCTGGCGCCGATTCGCGGGATGATACGGGAGCGTTTGTCTCGGTCTGGCCCGGCTACGACTGGACGAAGCTCACCCGCAGGGCATGGGCGGCGAGCCGCTGCATTGATTACCTCTACTCTCTTCCGATTGTGGACAAGGGCAAAATCGGGATGACGGGGCATTCTCGGAACGGGAAAATGTCCATCATCGCCGCGGCTCTCGACGAGAGAATCACCGCGGTCATCTCAAGCAGTTCCGGGGCGGGCGGCGCGTGCGCGTACCGATTTTTCAGCGAAGCGCATTTCGGGGAGGGCATCGAGCTAATCACGAGAGCCTTCCCGGATTGGCTTCATCCGCGGCTGCGATTTTTTGTCGGGCGAGAGGACAAGCTCCCGATTGACCAACACGAGCTGATAGCATGCATTGCTCCTCGCGCATGCCTGGTCTCGACGGCGATGAACGACAACGTCGAGAGTACCTGGGCGATCCAGGAAACGTACATTTCAGTGAAGCGGGTTTACGACTTGCTCGGGGCGGACGAGCGGCTCGGAATCCGTTGGCGATACGGGACGCACGGGACGCAGGCGGAGGATATCGAGGCGTATCTCGATTGGCTCGACACTCAGTTCGGGCGGAAGCAATACGACTTTCCGGAGAAGTTGCTACATCCGCGGTACGCGGATTGGCTGAAGAATTCCGGAGAAAAGCTCAATCCGGAGGCGTTTCCACCGAAGGGAATTGACGATCTCCTGCGAACCGAGGACGGAGGGAAGATAAATTCGGCGGAACAATGGGCGGCTCGTCGAGAAGAGATAGTCAAACGGATAGCCTGGGGTTTGGGGGAGGCGCCGGCGGCTGCCGTGAATCAGGGAGGGGGGTACGGAACCGAGGCGGCGTACGTCTCGATGATGCTCGGGCGGCAGGGCGCCGCGCAAGGCGTCGAGAAGCAGCAGATAAATTTCGGCAATTACATTCCGGGGGACATTTACTTTCCTTCCGGAGCGGACAGGGGCGAGAAGAAACTGCCCGCGGTAGTCTGGCTGCATCCGCATTCGTTTTCCAACGGCTATGTGGCTGGGTACAGGCGAGGGGAGCATGCGCACCTGTCGCTCGCGCGGCAGGGATTCGTGGTTTTCGCTTATGACCAGATTGGAAATGGAAGCCGGATCGAGGAGGCGACGCGATTCTATGAGCGATACCCGCATTGGTCTCTGCTCGGCAAAATGATCGCGGATGCGAGGGCGGGCGTGGATGTGGCCGAGAACCTGCCATACGTGGATGCGAAGCGGATTTACCTTCTTGGGTATTCGCTCGGCGGAACAGTCTCGCTCCATACGGCGGCTCTGGACCAGAGGATTGCTGGCGTTGTCTCAGTCGCGGGCTTCACGCCGATGCGGTTGGATGCCCCGGAAAAAGGGACTGGATTTCTGGAAAGCGTCTCTCGCTGGCATGTTCTTCAACCTCGGCTGGGGGCGTTCGTGGGGAAAGAGCAGCGTGTTCCTTACGACTATCATGAGGTTCTCGCCCTGATTGCTCCCCGCCCGGTTTTGATTGTCGCGCCGGAGCACGACCGCGAGCACAACGTGGAGGACGTTTGCACTTGCGCTGAGGAGGCACGGAAAGTCTATCAACTCCTTGAGGCGGACAAGAACCTTGACCTTTACGTTCCCGACGACTACAATCGTTTTTCGCCAGAGCTTCAGCAGGAGGTTTATGCCAGGCTAAGGAAGATGGCTGAGGAGTAAGCGCACGCGAACTGGCATATCTTGGCTCGCGAAGGGACGCAAGCACCCGAATAGGGAGGGAAAAGTTGAGCGTTTTATCCGCTATCGGCAATACGCCGCTTGTCCAAATCACGAATTTAGTAAAGAACTCGGAGGTCCGGCTCTTCGGAAAGCTCGAAGGAGCGAATCCGGGAGGGTCGGTGAAGGACCGGCCCGCGATGTACATGGTCAAGCGAGCCGAAGAGTCCGGCGAACTGACTCCCGATAAAATCATTGTCGAGCCTACCTCGGGGAACACCGGCATCGGCTTGGCGATGATAGCGGCCGCAAAGGGATACCGGGTGAAGTTGTTCATGCCGGAATGTGTCAGCACGGAACGGCAGCACATCCTCCAGGCGTTTGGGGCGGAAGTGGTTCTGACGCCCGCGCGCGAGGGCACCGACGGGGCGATTCGCCGAGCACACCAGCTCGTGTCGGAGTCGCCGGACAAGTATTACATGCCCAATCAGTTCGAGAACGAGAACAATGTCCTTTCTCATTACGAGACAACCGGCCCGGAAATCTGGGAGCAGACCGGGGGAGACATAGATGTCTTTGTGGCGGGGATGGGGACGACCGGGACTTTGATGGGGGCCGGGAGATTTCTCAGGGAGAAGAAGCCAAAAATCCGCGTGGTTGGTGTGGAGCCGACCGAGGGGCACACGATTCAGGGATTGAAGAACATGCGAGAATCCATTGTGCCGAGGATATACCGCCCCGAACGGCTCGACGACAAAATTACCGTCGAGGATGGCGAGGCGTATGAGATCACAAAGCTTCTCGTGCAGAAGGAAGGGCTGTTCGTGGGCATGTCAAGCGGGGCGGCGGTTGCAGGCGCGCTGCGAGTGGCCGAGGATATGAATTCGGGGACGATCGTGGTTGTCCTGCCGGACCGGGGCGACCGCTATCTCAGCACCACGCTCTTTCGGTCCATCTGTTCCAAGTGCCCGCCGTAACAGGCCCTCCATCATTCAAGCGGGGACGGGGTCTCATGCGGGGCGACAACTCCGGGGCGCTCGGATTCTGTCAGGACGTCAGCACGGGCTGCACCATGGCCGGAAACTGCGACAGGCGTGCATCTTGTTTCTCGCTTGTGGAATCGCTTCCAGCGTCGGTCGAACCAGAACCATTGCACCGGATACTGGCGGGCATAGGATTCCACGACCTTTGCGAACCAGGCGGTGTTCGTTTTGGTGTCGGCCTTTATGTTCCCGGTCTCGACGAGCCTGACCTCCGGGCCGATCAGGAGCTTGTAGAAACCGTCTTCGCGGCGAAAGACGAACATCGGCAGGACGGGGGCTTGTGATCTCAGGGCAAAATAAGCGGCTCCGGTGGCAGTGGAGGTGGGGAAACCCATGAATTCCACAATCGCTCCGCTTCCCGAGCGCTGGTCAATGTACATGGCGAGGATGTTCCCCTGAGAGAGCCAGTGGAGCGATTGCCTGACGGACCGAGAGATTGGAAATTTGGGTATGGTCGTCTGACCCATCCGGCGGCGCAGGTCGGTGAGTATCTCCTCAAGCTGCTCATCCCTCATCTGGCGCATAATGGAGGTACAACGATAACCGAGGGAACTCAGCGTCTCCCCGAGGAGAACGAAGTTCCCCAAGTGCGCGCATAGCGCCACGACGCCTTTCTCTTTCCCCAGCGCGTTATCGAGGTTCTCCAGTCCCTCCGTCTCGGTCACGAGCCGAGTAATATCCCGTATGCGGTTGTGCCCGAAGTAGAGCATCAACTCGAACGCGCACACGGAGCCGAAACGAAACACCTCCCGCGCGATTTCTCGAATTTCTCGAGGGGATTTTGTTCTTCCATAGACGAGGGAAAGGTTCGCAAGGGCGAGATTGCGGTTGCGCCCGAGCGCGTAATAGCCAACATCCCCGAGGAGCCGAGACAACCGGGGAATGGCTTTCAGGGGAAACAGCCGCGTCAAGGAAAGCCCTGTCCTTAACGCGCGCCGGACAAACCATCGCTCAAATTTCTTTCTGCTCGTCAGCGTCTTGCTCACCCGCTATTGCTCCATGACACGGAGTCATCTCCCCGGGACCGGAGCCGTTGTCAATCGCCAAAACGATAATGCTTCCGAACCGCCTTGGCGACTTTCCAGACGCACTTTAACCCTTGGGGGAACACGACGAGGTCGCCCTTGCCGAACTGGACGTCGCCGGTTGGGGTGGATACCGTGACGTCTCCTTCGAGAAAATAACACGTTTCTTTATCGTCGTACTCCCAATCGAAGGTCGAAGGCTCACACTCCCAGATCGGCCAGCTCGTAACCTTCATCTTTTCAAGCTCTTGCTTTGTAGGCTTACGAACGACGATTTCGCTCATTGGTTAGTCCCTCCGGCAGACGAGTTGTAGGTTCATGTCCTTATCGTTGCAGCCGCCTTTCTCGCGCGGGTGAAAAGCACGAAAACACCTCGGGCACAGCCCGCGACGATCGGCTCTACCGGTCAGTATCATAGCCAAGCGGGGACCCGGTGGCAACTGCGCTGAGCGGTTGAGGGCGAGAAAGCTCAAATTATGGGTTGACAGGGTCGGCAGGAAAGTTATAAACATGTGCCAGAAGATCGAAGGAGCGAATCGCAGGCTGACGCGCTTCAGCAAACACCGATATCCCCATTTCCTTATCGGTTGCACCTGCTGGGGAGTGGTGGAATTGGTAACACGTCTGACTCTGGATCAGAAGGTTCCAGGTTCGAGTCCTGGCTCCCCAGCCATCTTGATTGCCTGCTGTTTCTCGTTCTCGCGTTCTGGTTCCTTCCGTCCCTGACTCTGAGCCGCAACGCCGCAGTCTCCTCAACCCTTTCCTTTGCTGACTCGGTCGCAGATAAAATGGTAAACTCGGCGTGTGTTTCGACTTGAGTTCTCAAAGGCTCGGTTCACAGATTCAGCGATAATCTTCCCGACGGGATTTACAGGATGAACGGGATGGATTGTCCGTTCTTTCTCCCGGTCCTCCGCATGCTGTTTCCCTGTCGGAAGGAGCGTCTTATCGGGCTTACTATGTCACCAAGTTCATGAGTCCGTGGACCTAATCGGACACAGGAAAAGCGCTATGAAGGAGGAGGGCATGCAGAACAGTGCTTTGAATCGCAGAGATTTCCTGAAGAGGGCGGCGGCGGGAGTTGCGAGTCTTGCGCTTGGGGTCGGGACTCAAAAGCGCGCGTCCGCGGCAAGCGCTCGGAATCCCATCATCTTTTTCACCAAACCGCTGCGAGACCTCAGCGCGGAACAAATCGCGTCCGCCGTGAAGAATCTGAGATGCGATGGGCTTGACCTGGCGGTTCGGCGGGGGCACTGCGTCAGCCCGGAAAACGTTCGCGACGCGCTTCCCAGGGCGATGAAAATATGGAAAGAAGCCGGATTGTCCGTCCCGATGGTCTCGACGGAAACGAGCCTTGCCGACCCGAGCGATCGGAGTGCGGAGCCAATTTGGGCGGCGTGCGCTGGCGTGGGGATCGAGAATGTGAAGGTCGGATATTGGGCATGGAAGGAAGGAATGAGCTACTGGAAGATGGTGGACGAGGCGCGGCGAGACCTCGAGGGGTTCGGCAAGTTGTCGGAGAAATACGGCGTTCGGACGTTGGTTCACAACCACTCCGGGCTTTATCTCGCGTGCAACGCCTCCACCCTGATGACGCTCTTGCGGGACTTTGACCCGGCAAGGATAGGCGCTTACGTTGACCCGGCACATCTTTCAATCAACGGCGAGCCTCTTCCGCTTGCTTTCGAGATCATCGGGAAGCATCTTGCGATGGTGGCGGTGAAGAACGTCGCTTACGCGGCAGCCACGGATGCCAGTGGGACAAGGTGGAAAAGCAATTGGTGTCTGCTTCGGGAGGGACTCGTGGATTGGACGGGCGCCATTTCGCTCCTGAAGAAGCGCGGATACAGTAGCCCCCTGAGCCTGCACGCGGAGTATTCCGACGCGGGAGACCGGGAGGCGCTTTTGAAGAAAGCGGCTGAAGACGTGAAGTATCTGACTGCGCTCGTAAAATAGAGGCCAGAGGACTGCACGCCTCCGATTTTGGCAGTCCGGTCTCCAACGGGATAGCAGGTGAGTGATTTTACGCATGGCGGGCGAATTCGTGGAAATGCGTGAGAGGAGAGCTGAAAAACTTATGGCGCGGGCGACAGCTGCAAGCCTTCTTGCGTTCTGCTTCGTGGGAATCTTTCTCTCGAATAGTGGATGCGAAAAGGGGCGATTTTCGGACCGGCGCCCGGTCAAAACGGGGCTGGACGTTCTGGTGGAGCAGGAGTATCGGCTTTTGAAGGGGAGACGAGTGGGGCTGATCTGCAACCAGTCCACAGTCAGCTCGCACGGTGAGCACGTCATCTCCCTTTTTCAGAAACAGAAGGCGTTTCAGCTCGCGGCGCTTTTCTCTCCGGAGCACGGGCTTTGGGGAGCGACCGAAGAAACGGTGTCGTCAGGCGACGATCCAAAGACGGGGCTGAAGGTCTATAGCCTCTACGGGGAGACGCTCCGCCCAACAGAGGAAAGCCTCGCGGAAATTGACACTCTGGTATTCGATGTCCAGGACATCGGCGCCCGGTTTTACACGTATGTCTCCACGATGGCGATGTGCATGGAAGAAGCTGCCAAGCACAGAATCAAGTTTGTTGTTCTGGACAGACCGAATCCCATCACGGGCAGGCGGGTGGAAGGACCCGTGGTGGACAAAACGTACGAAGGGCGATTCATTTCGTATTTTCCTCTTCCATTGATGCACGGGATGACCATTGGCGAGCTTGCCCGCATGTTTAACCGCGAACACCGAATCCGCTGCGATTTGACCGTTGTGAAAATGCGGGGATGGCGAAGGCGGATGTGGTTCGATGAGACCGGTCTCCCCTGGGTCAACCCGTCGCCGAACATTCGCAATCTCGTCGCGGCAACGCTCTACCCAGCCTTCGGGATCGTAGAGCAGACGAACCTCTCCGTTGGGAGGGGGACGCCCTGGCCATTTGAGGTCTATGGCGCGCCGTGGATGGATGGGGTGAAACTCGCCGACGAGATGAACAGGATCGGACTGCCGGGGTTGCAGTTTGTGCCTGCGGAGTTCACGCCCGACCGGAGCATCTTCGCCGGGGAGAAGTGCTCGGGAGTCAGGGTTCTCTTGACGGATAGAAATGAGTTCGACTGCGTTCGGGCGGGATTGGCGTTCGTGGAGGCTATTCACAAATTGCATGGAGAGACGTTCAAGATAGAGGGAATCAATCCGATGGTCGGAGACCCCGGCGCGGCAGAGAAGATAAGAGGCGGGGTACCGATTGCCCGAATCGTGAGAGGCTGGCGTGTACGGCTCAACCGGTTCATGAGAACCCGCGAGCAATACTTGTTGTACCAGTGACGTTCCTTTACTGGCAGCCCACGCCCGGGCAATGCGATGGAGGTTCTTGGGCTGCACGGCTGAATTGACTGTGAGGAGGATTGCCTATGGAAAAGGGCTTGAGCAGGCGAGAATTCTTGAAGGCGGGAGTGGCAGCGGGGGTCGCTGCTGGGTTGGGGACGATGTCGGTCGCAAAAGGAGATTCCAGCCCGACGAGAGTTGGCTTTATCGGGGTCGGGGGCCGAGGGACCTATCTGCTCGGGCTGTCGCTCGGAATGAAGGAAGTCGAGGTTCGGGCGATCTGCGACATTAACGAGAGCCACCTGAGTCGAGCACAAAGTGTCGTGCAAGAGGCTCGGGGGACTAAGCCCGTCGGCTATTCAGCGGGGCCTGAAGACTATCGGCAGCTGCTCGCCCGGGACGACATTGATGCGGTCGTTATCGCCACGCCGATGCAACTGCATGGGAAGATGTCGGTGGATTCGCTCCGCGCGGGGAAACATACCATCAGCGAGGTTGCGGCGGCGTGCACCCTTGACGAGTGCTGGGAACTGGTCAAGGCGGTGGAGGAGACGGGGCGGCTCTACATGCTGGCGGAGAACTGCTGTTATCTCCGCTCGAATATGGTCATCCTCAACATGGTGGAGCAAGGGTTGTTCGGGGACATCACCTATGCGGAGTGCGGGTATGTGCACGATTGCCGCGAAATCAAATTCAATGCGGATGGCACGCTGACATGGCGGGGAGAATTAGCCCGCGATTACATCGGCAACCTCTATCCCACGCATTCTCTGGGTCCCGTCGCGCAATGGATGGGAATCAATAAGAGAGACCGGCTTGTGTCCCTCGTCTCGAGGACCACGCGGCAAGCGAGTATCGAGCGATACGCGGCCATGCGATTTGGCAAAGATAGCCCCGCCGCAAGAGTCAGATTCGCGGTTGGCGATTCCACAACCACGTTGATCCGGACCGTAAGTGGCGCCGTCATCGTCCTGCGATACGACACGTCCTCCGCCCGCCCGCACCCCGCAACGACCTATTACGCTCTCCAGGGACTGAAAGCCTCGTACGAGTCCGAAGGCGAAAAGATTTGGGTTGAGGGGGCGAGCCGCTCCCTGGCGTGGGAACCATTCAGCAAATACGCGGACCAGTATGAGCATCCGAAGTGGAAGGCGTGGCAGGAGGAACCGGAGAAAACCGAGGACGGTGGAACGGATTTCTTTGTGGTTCGCGAGTTCATCGAAGCGGTCCGTGAAGGTCGCCCCTCCCCGGTTGACGTTTACGATGCGGTAACCTGGAGTTCGATCATGCCGCTCTCGGCGGAATCCATACGCGGTGGGGGAAAACCTGTGGAAATTCCGGATTTCACCCGCGGAAAATGGAAGGGGGCGGCAAAATAGAGGGGACGGAAGCGAAGAAACCGGCGTTTTGGCTTATTGTATGCATCTGGGGATTCTCCCTCCTGCGGGATTCGGTAACGGGGTTTGCACCGGGCGCCGCGCGAAACGTCCGCCCCCCGGAAAGGGGTGTGGGTTCCACGTTTCCTGAGATTCAATGTGCAGGCTGGAAGGAGGCTCGTACATAAACGTCTCCTGATTTGGAAGGCTGCGCACACAACTGCGGGAGAGTTGTTTTGCGCAGGGTGGATTGCGGTTTTTTGCGCAGGGGGATAGCCGCAAGGGGGAAGCCGCGCATCTATCTGCAACATCTTGGACGGCAGTATGTTGCGTGCTTTTGCGCGGGGTCAGGCCTCCGAACGCTGGTAAGAAGAAAGGCTGGCAACCGTGGCATAGAAGTTGCATTCCACACAGTGCGACAAAAGTCCCACCGGACGACTGTCGGGAGAACGCCGCTTTCTTGGTCGTCCGCGTACAAGAATGTGCCGAAACGAGACAATCAGGAGCGTTCGACATCCGTCGCGGAACAACCTATGCTGGCCAGACACATGGTCACACCCGCCCGAAAAGAGGTGACGCATCCCCGAGAGACGGCAGTGGGGGCGCGCTCATGTAACGGTGGCCACCGCCTGCGAGAGGGATAGGTCTGTAGATGGGGTACGATCTTCGGGACATCAAAAACGTACGCATTATAGCCGTCGCCAAGCGGCTGGGGATGAAACTGGGGTTTCGGGACGACCGGGTTCATGGAGACTGCCCCTTCCGGTTTCCCGATGATAAGAGCCACGAGCCGCTCAGCCTCGGCCTGGACAAAGAGTCGAACACATTCCGGTGCTTGTCGTGCGGCAACAGCGGCTCGGTCTTGGACCTTGTCTGTCAGATAGCTCACATAGGACCTTCCGAGGCCATCGAATGGATCGGCCAGAACTTCTGCCTGCCTGGAGTTACGACGGCTGCACCCAAACCGGCGCCGGCGATCCAAGAAGAAAAGCCACAGGAACCCCAGAAGGTCAGTGTCTCGCCTCCAACCCTGAGCGAGCTTTACACTGACTTTCTCCGCTTGTTAGGCGGTGCCTCGGCGGAAGCGATCGCGTACATGCATGGCCGCCGGATTTCTCTTGATACGCTGGAAAAGCACGGCATTTCGGACATAAAGGGCTACCACGGCACCGCCAACTTCCTTAAAGAGAAGTACCCAGCCGAGTTGCTGCGACAGGCGGGACTCTTTGACGCGTCGGGCAAACTCTGGTTTGAGGATTATCCCCTGCTCTTCCCGTATTTCCGCGATGGCAAAGCGGTCTTCCTTCAGGCCCACTGCATGGACTCGGATAGAAAACCGCGCTACCTCCGTCCGCGAGAAGCCGTACCCTTCCCATACAACGTTGAGGCCCTTCGCGGGCTTGCGGACGGCGATCCGGTCTTTCTGGTGGAAGGAATTATGGACTGCCTCGCTCTTGAGGAGCGGGGCTACCACGTCGTGGCAACGCCCAGCATGAGCAGCTTCAAGCCGGAATGGGTGAACGATTTTCGGGGGTTGGAGACGTACCTCGTGCACACGGGGGAGGAGGTGGCAGAGCGCGCCGCCAACGCCATAGCGGTTGTCTTCGCCAAAGCGGACCTCGCCGTCCGGAGCATTAAGCTTCCGCGTGGGCACGACGTCAACAGCTTCTTCACGGAAGGAGGAACGCAGCCCGAATTCGAGCACCTGGTTCAGACGGCGCCGAGGGTTAAGACTCCGAGGCCGATCCTGGTGCCGGAAGGGCGTGGGGCAATGGCAGAGTTCCTGGAGGAGTTGCGGCAACAGGAAAGGCGAACCAAAGCCACGAATCGCCCCTTCCTCGGTCTGGACACCGGCTTTCCGGTCCTGACGCGGACCTGTGGCGGACTTGATCCGGTTGGGGCGGGACAAGTGTGCATTGTTACAGGTCTGCCGGGCATCGGCAAGACGACCTTCTGTCTGCAAATGGCGTGGCAGATTCTCGAGAACAACGAGATCGCCGTCTTGTACGTGTCGTACAACGAGGGGAGATTCGGACTGAGGCTGAAAACGCTCTGTCAGCTTAGCAAGATGACCGCAAACTCGGTCCTGCGGGGAGAGGTTCAAGCCGATAGGTTGGCTTCGGC
The DNA here is from genome assembly GCA_964516325.1 of uncultured Verrucomicrobiota bacterium. Lineage (GTDB taxonomy): Bacteria > Auribacterota > JABMQX01 > JABMQX01 > JABMQX01 > CAZFAP01. Next base: position 4,856 of record CAZFAP010000103.1, on the reverse strand, counting down.
GGTCGAGGCGATGTCCAAATGGGGGAAAGAATTCTTCGTTGTGGAAGGGCAACAGGCGTCGAATGTTGAGGCGATTCGAGACTTTTGTCAAAGGGTCCAGTCCATCACCGGCGAGTCGCGAGTCATGGCGGTGGTGGACCATCTGGAGGGAATTCCGGGCACCGGGAAGGACCTCCGCGGCATGGCGAAGATCGAGGCTTGTGTCGCAGAATTGCACTCGCTGTCGAGAGAGTTGCACATTCCCATCGTGGTCGTCTCCTCCACGGCGATGGCGAACGCACTGGGGAACGGGCAGAAGTCGGGCTACGGCGCTGACACGGAGTACCGGGAGGATTTGTTGCTGGTTCTCGAGCCTGACCTTGAGGCGTCGAGGCAAAGATTCCCGGAAAACGACGGGCGGGTTGTCAGGGTTATTGTAGCGAAGAACCGTTCCGGCGGGGTGGGGTGCGTAGCGTTCGACTTCATGCCCGACTGCCACTACTTCAAGGAACGAGGAAAGGCGCCCCATACTGTGGAGCTAATCGGGGGTGTCCAGCCTGACCAACCGGCGCAGCCTTCGGACCTCCTCCTCGCGGAGGCGGGTTTCCCCTCCCGAACCTCGTGACGGAGATTGTCCTTGTTCCGCGCCGCACCTGACCTCCCGGTGTCAGGGGGGTGAGGGCGTGCGCGCTCCGGGTCCTCCGCTCTAAATCGCGCAGGGCGGAACGTCATGCGCAAACCATATAGCGCAGGGCACAAAGCCCTCGTGACCAGGCAGGCCCCTTGAGAGTACGAAAGTTGAGGCCGGAGGACTCACGGCCGTAGGGCGGACAGGGTTGCGGCCTAAAGGTAGTATGAAGAAAGTTGGTGAACCACAGTTCGCCGGAGGAGGATGGCTATGCCGAGAAATCCCACGACGATCACCGCAGCGGCTGGGGAGCACTTCGTTGCTGCTTTGCTTGCTGCGAAAGGCTACACAGTTGCTTTGACAAGAGGCGGTACGCCGGCCACGGACCTGCTTGCTGCGAATAGGAGCGGAAGGAAGACTATTTCAGTACAGATAAAAACCTCAAACTGGGCAAGGCGGCAATACAAGAAGAAAAAAGAGAACGACCACTACGAATGGCCGATACCCTGGGACTGCGACGAGAGGGTGGACGAACACTACTGGTACGCATTCGTTGATTTGCGCTGGTGGCCGGACGGCGGCGAGTTCCCGGAAGTGTTCGTTGTTCCCTCTTCCGAGGTCGCACGCCAGGTTCAGTATGCGAAAGAACAGAAATGGAGCAGGTGCTTTTTCGAACTCCGAGAAGAGGGGGCCCACAAATACCGAGAGCAGTGGAGCTTGATACAACAAGCACTTGGGCCGGCGAACGGGTGATAGCAACCAAAACCAGACTGGCCCATGTGCAGCCCCATCTCCAGACGGTATTTGCATAGGCCAATTCCGCAAACGCCGCAAGCGGCCTGCGAACATACCTGGACCCGGCCGCAGATGTAGCAGTCTCAAGGGCAGTGGGGGTTCGTGGGGGCGTTTTGAGCCGCTTTCCAGTTATCCGGCAGGAGTTCTAAGCGTCGGACAGGATAGCAGGACTTACGGGATGAATGGCATTGTCCTATCTATCCCGTCTATCCCGTTTATGCTGTCGCAGTCTCCCCGCCTTCTCTCGCCTCGACGGCGAGCACGCAAGGGAAGATTGAATCGGCGGGTTTTTGCGTCCCTCGTTTGTCGCGGTTAGCCCGGCCTCTGCGTCTTGACCCGGTTCATCTTGGCGGCCTTTGCGGCTTTGTCAGAGGGATGGGCCTTCCTCGATGCGGCAAATGGACCGTCTCTCCGACGCGCCCGTTGAATCATTGTCTGCCACTTCCAGTCACGTACCGGCTTCCTCGTCCGTGCAGATGCCGTAATCATTGCGTGCTGAACAAGGAATGACGGAAGGGAGACCTTGTGGTACACTTTCGCTGAGCAGACGGGAGACGGTTCTTACAGGAGACCGATGTGCCTGAGATCAAAGGCATCAGACCGTCTGGGAAGGGCCACCCCGGAGCAGAGGGCGAACTTCGAAGTGTCACCGGCGGGCTATGGGGTCCACTGGCCCGATGTTGACGAAGACTTGTCCATTGACGGTCTGATTGGCATCAAGCATCCTTGTCCACTGGGCGAAGCGAAGGCACCGCCAGTTCGTCGAACATTGGGCTGAACCTGACCGCGCGGGCCGCACGGCCTCCGCGAAAGGTTACCCCGGCGTTCGGCTGAGAGAAGGCGATGAACGTTTTCTACGAGTTCCAGAAGGTAGTCCGGCATCTTCAGGCGGAAAGGGTTGAATACGCCCTTATCGGCGGTGTTGCCGTTGCCTTCTACGTTGAACCGCGTTTCACTAAGGACATCGACCTTCTGGTGGGGGAAGGCGAACTGGAGCGAGTGACCAACATCCTGAAGAGGGAAGCCTACTCCAGGTCGTCCTCTCCATGTACGTTCAAGGACAGCGCGCTGACGCTGCACAGGTTCATGAAGGTCCAGGGTGTTGAGGAGATGATCGTGGACGTTCTTGTTGCCGGTGATGGTCGTCATGAACAGGTCATCGCCAACGCGCTTGAGGCGCAATCGGAGGCAACCGGAACCGTCAGAGTCGCCAGCAAGGCGGATTTGATCTGGCTCAAGCACAATCGGAACTCCAAGCAGGACCAAGCCGACATAGAGAGACTGCAAAATGAAAAGCCCTGACATGGTCTTTAGCGAGCTCGCCAAGCTTTACGACTTCTACCGTGAACTCGCCAAGTTCCGATTGAAGAAGAGGCGGAAGCCCAACAAACGCGTGCAGGCGGACGCTCGTACCTCGCGCCCCTGATCCGAAGCGTTGGGCGAAGCGGGCTCGTTTGTGACCTTCCTTCACCGGCGGTCTTTTGAACAGCATCAGTACTATGGAGGATCTGAGAACATGAAAGTCAAGGTCTACCACAACGGCGATGATGTCTTTGTTGCTTGGAAACCGACTGGGTTCATACCCAACTGTCGCGGGTTTGCGTTACTGCGTCGGCGCAACGGGGTCGAGGAGGTTGTCAGTACCTGGGTCGGCTTTGAGAATGAGGAGCACGAAGAAGGCGAGCGGCGAGCCTCGACGAATTGGCCGATCCAGAAGTACCAATGGACCGACTACATGGCAAATCCCAGGGACAGGGTGCAATACCGTCTGCTGCCGATGGTAGGCCCGGACAAGGACAACCTGCGCCCCGATCCAGATCGGGCCAGCGAGTGGACCGAAGAAATTTCGTTGACGCACGAGGTGTCGCCGAAAATCGAGGCGTACTTCAACCGTGGAATCGTGGCCGCCCAGTGGGTATCGCGTCGGCTCGGTATCAGTGGCGGTAACTTACAGACCAAGAAGCTTCGTACTGTAATCGAGACTCCCGGAGATCCGTTTCGCAACTACCTGGCCGGGCCGCTCGGTACGAGGCTGTTTGAGTTACTGGCTTCTGCCGCGAAAGAGGGACGCGAGATTTACGCCGCGCTATACGAATTGGACGACGGAGAACTGGAAGCGGCGCTCGAGAAAATCGGGAAACGTGCCCACGTGGTGCTGGCAAACGGAAGCGTCAAGAAGAGAGACGAGGATCAAAACAGCGATGCGCGAGACCGGCTCGAAGGTAAGATTGACCTGCATAACCGGATGATTTCGCCGCGTGCACTTGGGCACAACAAATTCCTCGTCATCTGTGACTCTAAGGATAAACCACGCTGGGTGTGGACCGGAAGCCAAAACTGGACGAAAACCGGGCTTTGCACGCAAGCGAATAACTCTGTGCTGATTGATGATTTCGAATTGGCGGCAGAATACCGAGCCCAGTGGAATTTACTCAGGGATGCGGGAGATGAGACGCCGGATGACTTGAAGGAGAGCAACAGCAGGCCACGCGATCAGAAGGTGGGCCCTACTCCTGTGCGGTTATGGTTCACGCCCACGATAGGGCAAGTCGATCTGAAAGAGGCACGCAAACTCATCCAAGGTGCAAAGCAAGCAATACTGTTTTTGATGTTCAATCCAGGGCCGAAGGATACGTTGCTCAACAAAATCATTGAAACTGCGAGGTCAGGTAAGGCCAAGAAGCGCCTTTATGTCCACGGTGCGATTAACCAAGATCCGAGCACGGAAGCGAACCCGGTGGAATTGTTCCAGCAGGGCAACTCGGAGAAAGCTGACTACGAGGTTGTTCTGCCCGCAGAGATCGACGAGCCGACCAAATGGTTTTGCAGAGAGTTGAAGAAGCTGCCAGGCACATTTGCGATGGTTCATAGCAAGGTAGTCCTAGTCGATCCGTTCAGCGACCATCCGATCCTGCTCACCGGCTCGCACAACCTTGGACCCAAGGCAAGTGGTACTAACGACGAAAACCTCCTGATCATCCGAGACGCCCCCGGACTTGCCGGAGCTTACGCTACGAACATTATGGCCATCTACAATCAATATCGATGGCGATTGCGGCGTCATACTCAGCCAAAATCAGAGCGATGGAAGGGGCTTCAGGATGGCGACGCTTGGCAGAACGGCTACCTTCGGTCACGTAGCGTGGCACTTCGCGAGATCGATTTCTGGGTGGGCGAGTGATGGCATATCGGGTAAGGTCCGGACTACGCAGCGATGACAGCCGCGCCTAACTTGGCGCTGCACCTGACCGGGGGCCGCGGCATTGGGTTCTGGGAGGACCAGGCTCCCCGGCGCGGCCACCGTGATGAAGGTTGTGGAGGACCACATGGGCAGCACCCCCATGCCAGCAAAATGCGGTTGTGTCCGCCGGCAATCGGCGGCGGTTCTTTTACCTTTGCCGGAGCTTTCGGATGAGGGTGGGGATGATTTGGAAGAGGTCTCCCACGATGCCGT
>CAZFAP010000102.1:0-17834 GCA_964516325.1 uncultured Verrucomicrobiota bacterium | reverse complement strand
CGGCTCGAACCCAGAACTCCGGCTCCTCTAAGTGAATCGCCTCCACCCCGAGGTCTATCGCCGCCTTCATCTTCGTCTTCAAATAGCTCGCATACGACTCCGTCGGCACGTTGTACCCGACCGTCGTCGAGCCGCCGTGCCACAACTTCCTCCCGTCTTTCGTCTCCTGAATCTCGTCCTGGTGCGGCTTCCCATCCCACCGCCCCTCGAAATACTCCTCATACGACCCCCACGCAATCCCCGTCATCATGTGAATGACATATCCAGCGTCCTTCCACCCCTTCAGCCTCTCCGCCAACCTTCCATTCACCCCATACACAATCGCCACATCCGACCCAATATCCACCCTGTCGTCATATCCCCCCGCGGTCTGGAAACACGTGCGCTCCTCGCCCGCACCGAGAACCGCTCCAACGACCGACAGCCACATGATCCCTATGCCCAAAACAACCGCTGGTTTCTTCATTTCCTCCCTTTCACAGAAAGTCCACAGCCGCCATATCGCCGCGAAAAATCCATCTCAAGCCACGCGATTATGCCCATAACGTCCCCTTTCGGTCAAACCCCCTCGATCACCGCCCGTGCGAAAAGCGCGGCATGGGCATCTTGCCCATGGTAGAGCGACCATTCACGGGCGAGACGTCTGTGCCACGACTTCGTTTTCTCGCCAAGACGTGGAGACGCCAGGGCTTCGTGCGTCCGCCATGCCTGATCTCGCCTTGCTCTTGCCCCTTCGCGCCCTGGGGAGAGAGCTCTCACGGGTCCCGCCTTGGTCGGCAGAAGAAGCGAGCGGTACGGGAGTCCCAGCATTGCGGTCACGGCACGCCACTGACACGGAGCCATACCGGGCGGCGCCAGCCGTTTGACAGCATGCCGCGAAACGGATAACATCGGGCGGTGCTTATTAGCGGACCGTTTGATAGGATTCGCCCGAACACCCGATCCACAAATGGAGAACAGCCATGGCTAACTTCAAAACCTGTGCCTGCTTCGCAATCTTGCTGTCCATAGCGGCCGCCGCCTGCGCGGTATCCTACGCTTCCGCGGAGGATGACTTCGGATACCTCCTCCGCGAGTACCCCCAAGGCTTCATCTGGTGGGCGGAAGGGACGTACAAGGTTTTCCGTGAGACGCCCGTCCCGAAAGCCACGAGCGACGCCATTCGCATCACCGCCGCCCGCAACGAGTACGAGCCGTTTCAGTTGGTCTTGAGGCCGACGGAAGAAGTCCCGGAGGTCAACTTCGTTGACGCGAGCGACTTCAGGACCGAGCCAGGAGACATCATCTCCGCGAAGAATGTCGAAGTGAACCTCGTCGAATACGTCAAAGTCGAAAAGCCGACGGACCGGCTCGGACACGTGGGGATGTATCCAGACCCCCTCCTTCCATTCAAGGAGAACCTAATTCTCAAGCCGGGGCAGAATCAGCCGCTGTGGTTCACGGTGTACGTGCGCCCGGAAGCCCCCGCAGGTCTCTATCGTGGGGCAATCACTCTCACCGTCGGTGGTTGGCCGTTAGAGCCGATACCCGTTCTCCTTGAGGTCTTTGATTTCACCCTCCCCAAAGAGACCCACACCGAGACCGCCTACGGCGTCCATCTCAACGCCAAGCACCATGGCCTCAAGTCCGAAGAGGACAAGGAAAAGACCTTCGACCTCTACATGCAAAACTGCGCGAGGCACAGAATCTCCCCTTACTCCCCGATGGAATTCCACCGGATCAAATGCCGGATTGACCCGACCGCCTCTGACCCTGCGAAAAAGATTCGACTCGACTTCGACGATTTCGATAAAGCCGCCCACAAATACCTCAACGAATTCGCTTTCAACGCATTCAACTTCGCCTCCATCGTCTCCGGCTTCGATACTTCTCCCCGCTGGAATACACCGGAAGAGAAAGAGCTGAAAGCGGAGGTCATCCGCAAGGTCTGCCAGCACCTCGCGGAGAAAGGCTGGCTCAGCAAAGCCTACGACTACTGGATAGACGAGCCGCCGCCAAAGGACTACCAGAGCGTATTGGACGCGATGATGTTCTTGAAAGAGACCGAGCCGCGTCTCCGCCGACTCCTGACCTTCTGCAACGACAAGGCGCCTCTCCCCTTCTTCTACGGCGGCGTGAACCTCTGGGTGCCTGTCCTGAGCCTCTTCGACCCGGACCGAGCCAAGGAGCGACAGGCTCTCGGCGAAACGGTCTGGTGGTACGTCTGCTGCGGCCCCCATCATCCCTATCCGAACAACTTTATTGACCATCCCGCAATCAATCACCGCATCCGCTTCTGGATGATTCAGAAGTACCGCACCAACGGCAGCCTCTACTGGTCCGTCACCTATTGGGCTCAGAATCCCTGGCAGACCGCCATGTCCTACTCACCGGATGGCGGAACCTGGGGGAACGGCGATGGCAGGCTGCTTTACCCGCCCACGAAGGAGCCGCCCGAAAAGCCGATGGTCTGCGGCCCCATCAATTCCATCCGCTTCGAGATGCTCAGAGAAGGACTCGAAGACCGCGAATACTTCTGGCTTCTCTCTCAGGAAGTTGAAAGGCTGAAGAAGAAAAACGACCCCGCTCTTGCCGACGCCATTGCCGAAGGCGAAAAGAGTTTGGGCGTCGTGGACAGCCTCGTGCGAAGTCTCACCGATTATGAAAAGGACCCCCACAAGCTCTACCAGGCGCGCACGACCCTCGCCGGAACCATTCTGAAATTGCAGAAGCTCCGTTGAGCCGACGCGCGAGATCGGAAGTGCAGGGGATGCGCCCGGCAGAACGTAATGCCTGAGTCCCGGAAGGCGCTGACCGCAGAGGACGCAGACATCGCAGACAGGGGTCTCCGCTCCCATTCATTCTCTGCGGTCTCAGCGTGCTCGGGGGTTACTTTCTGCCCGAAGCCGATTGCTGAAAAAACTTGTTTTGTTTTGGCGGAAGGTATATATTACGGGCCAAAGCTGGGGATTTCGCTGGATGCAGCGGGGTCCCGGAGGCTGTATTTTTGTAGAAAAAAAATGCTTGCATTGCTCCGAGGCGGGTGTTATATTCGCCCCCGATGTTGAAATTTATGGTGGAGTTTGCTCCTGCTTCGGCCTCCAGCCGAAGAAGGATTTTTTGTTAACGGGGGGTTTGCCTAGGGCCCCCAACGAGTTCTTAGGATGGGCGAAAGGAGGTGACAAAGATGAGGAAGTGGTTCATGTTAGTCCTGTTGGGAGCTTTCTTGGCGGCGGCTATGTCCGGCTGCGGAAAGAAAGCGGAGGAAGAGACGACTGAAGAAACGAAGCCAGCCGAAGAGAAGAAGTAATCTCACACACAGCGAATTAGTTTCCTGACACGGACTAAACGATAGAGAGCAAAGGAAAGGGACCTCTTCCCTTTTCACGCAAGAGAAGGCCCCGAGAGGGGCCTTCTTTTTGCGCGCCGCCTGCCCACGCGGCTACATTCATCCTTTGATTGCAACTGCGCGCTGGAATCTTGGTCCTCTTTCCCTCTGCCCCCCGCCCTTTTTCCGGACCCTCCCTAATGCCCGGTTGCCAGCGGCATCTCCGGGTACGGCTTCAGATAGAACACGACCCAGAACTGGTTCTCGTCCTCCCTGTGCCGGAAGGAGAACGCCGACTGCCAGTCGTGGAGGTCCCGGTACAACGTCACCTCGACCTCCTCCAGCTCGCTCGTCTCGAACTCATACCTTTCATAAAGCTTGATCGCCCAGTTCGGATTGATCCGGTAGTACAACTCCGAAGCGAGCAAGTCGCTGCTCTCGGCAAGGTGTCGGTGTTCGATGTTGAAAGCCCACTTGTCCGCGTTGTAGATTGTGAACTGCGAGTTCAGCTCACTGATTGTTCCGTCGTAGGGGTCCCATCTTGCGTCCGACTCAAATTTCAGGTGGTTGGAAGGCCACACCTCCAGGTCGAAGAAAATGTCCGAGAAACTGTCCCCTTCCGGGTTGTCCATCGGGAAGTAATACGTATAAACATTGAAATCCACCAGGTCCCAGTTCATGCCTCTCCGCTTCGTCTGCAACTTGTTCCTGGTCCCAAGCCGGACCTGGTTCATGTAATCCACCGTGTCCACCTTGTCGAACTGGAACAGCTCCTCCGGGTCAACGTTGGGGTCGGGAGCAAAGGCGTACGTAACCGAAGGCTCGACCACGTGCCTCAGTCCGGAAATCCCCAGCTTCCGATTCTCCACGTCCCACGTCCGGAAAATCTTCGTGAAGAACTCCACTTCCGTCCCAGCCGCCGGGCGGAAAAGGTCGTCTTCTTCAATGCCCGTGCCGAAGTACGTTCCGCGAACCCACAGTCGGGGCACCATGACCAGCCAGCCGAAGTATTTTCTCGGGAAGGAGAACCGGTGGTAGGTGTCGAAACGGATGGTGTCGTAGGAAGGCTCCGCGTCGTCCGCGAATTCCTGCCTCAGATTGGCAAAGCTGTTGATGCTCTGATAGTAGAAGGGCGTCCCCGCGATGCGCTGATTCCGGAAGTCCATCGAAAGCTCCGGCAGCCGCTCCGCCTCGCTGAAGAAGTCATTCAGCCTTTTCCGCACGAAGAGGCTGAGGGTGTATCGGGGATCGTACCGGGTGATATTCACGAGACTTCTCGGCTGAAGCTCCTCCTCATACCTGTCCCGGAAGAAATCTTTGAGAACGTCAATGTCGCTGAGCTTATTGATTTCGACGGTGGCGGTGGTGCTGGCGCCGAGGTCCTGCACCTGCCCGTAGTGGATGCGGTATCGTTGGTCGTGCTCGATCTTGCCGTCGGGGAGTTCGCGGCGCTGATCGTTCGCGTAGTACGTTTCGAGAATCCCCCTACCCCCCTTTGTGGGGAACTCCGCGTCCACGCCCGCCGCAACTCCGTTCCTCTGGCGGTAGTCCAGGTGGAAGCTTGTCCGAATCCCTTTGATGATGGTGTTGTAGGCGGTGAGGAGGTACGCCCCCCAGTCGGAATTGTGCCCCGGCGAAATGCTGAACGGAAATCGCCGGTCATCGAGACGCTGGCTGTACTTCGGAACGTACAGGAGCGGCACCTTCCCCGCATAGACCACCGCTCTCTTCGCCACAACTTTCTCCTCGAGGTGGAGGGTTATCTCTTTCGCCTGGATTCGCCAGTGGGGCTTGAGGTAATCGCAGGTCGTTACGTAGCCATTCTCGACTCTGTACACGCCGGGGGAGACGCGGGTGATGGTCTCGCCCCAGCCGTACCAGGGAAACATCGCGCTGGAGGCAAAACGCGTAACCCCCTCCCCCGTGTTCACGTTGTATTTCATCCCTTCGCCGGATATGAATTGCTCCCCCCTGCGGAAGAGGACTTTTCCTTCCGCCTCGACGATTCCCTCCTTCTTCCAGTACGTTACCTTGTCGGCGGTAAGGGAGGCCTCGCCGTAGGTCATTCTGACGTTCCCCTCGTAGGAGAAGATGTTTCCCGCTTCCTTGATGGTGAATTGGTCCGCCTCGAATACCGGAAAGACTTGCTCTTGCGGCTGTTCGCCGTGGGAGGGATATGCGTAAGAAAACATCAGGACTACCAGGCAGAGAAACCAGGGAAATCTCCTGTTGCCGTCCATTCGCCGTCTCCTTGTATGGTTACTCAAAGAACCTCGAAAGGACTTTCTCAATTTCTCGTTGCGCTATCAAGCCGATTCTGAGCCGCAGGCTTGAAATGTCCCCACTTCGCCTCTCAATCTGCCCGCGCTGTCAGCCCGACCTCTTACCCCCCGCCGCGACTTCCTCGCCAGCATCCCCGGACGCCCCTTTTGTGGGCAGCGGCTGCGTCCACTCAGTCCCACCGGAAGGTCTTTGCTGAGACGAACACGGATGCGGCTAAGACGCCGATCAGTATCCCCACTTCCTTGAGATGATGACCCCAGGAATCCCCGCCGCAGAGACCGCGGAGCAAGCTTACCACATGGGTCAAGGGCAGAATTTGAGCGTATCGCTGAATCGTCTTCGGCAGGGGCTGGGGGATCACGGAGCCGGAGAGGAACATCATCAGGAAGAATAGCACCATTGCCGTTATCTGAGCGCTGCGAGCGGTGGGCATCACGCCCGCCAGAACGAATCCGACCCCGAAGATGCTCAGGCAGGACAGGACGAATGCGGGCAGGAGGCTGAGAAGGCTGCCGTGAAGCGCCAGGTCGTAAAGAAGCACTCCCGCGAGGACGAGGGCCGCGATCCCGACGGCCGTCATCAGAAAGTGGACGGCAAGTTGAGCCGCGAGGATTGTCTGAGGGCGGACGGGGGTAGCTCGCAGACGCCGCAGAACACCTTTTTCGCGGTAGGTCGCCACAACGGTCGCCAAGCACATCAGCCCGGTCGTGCCGATAATCATGCCCATGTAGCCGGGAACCATGCTGTCCACAAAGCCCAGACCGCCGAATTCACGTATCGGCTTGTTGCCAAACATGCTCCCGAACAGCACAATGCACATTAGCGGAAATGCAAGGGTGAAAAAGGCGGCCATCGGGTCCCGGATGAAAAGCTTCAGCTCCATCCAGGTCAGTTTCCACAGTCCGCGCATGCGTTCCCTCCATCAATCCCGCATTTCCCGCCCCGTAAGGGTCAGGAAGACATCTTCGAGGTTCGGCTGCTCCGTGCGGAGGTCTTGAAAGCGGACCCCGCTCGAGACGAGCGCATTCACCACCTCGACGACGAGCCTGTCGCCGTGCCCATAGACCACGATGCGGTCGCCAATGGCTTCCACGCGGGTGACGCCCGGTAAACCGGCGAGCCGCTGCGGCTCAGAGGTTCCGACCGCGGTAAACACGACTCGATTCTCCGCGCCAAGACCTTTGATCAGGTTCTCGGGAGTGTCCAGAGCCACGATTCGTCCGCGGTCAATAATCGCAACCCGGTCGCACAGCCGCTCCGCCTCCTCCATGAAGTGGGTTGTCAGGAAGACAGTCTTGCCGCGGTTGCGGATATCGCGGACAAGGTCCCACATGGCGCGGCGAGCATGGGGGTCTAACCCCGTGGTCAACTCGTCCAGAAAGACTAGTTCAGGGTCGTTGACCAGAGCCAGCGCGACAAAAAGTCGCTGCTTTTGTCCGCCGGAAAGGCTCTCGAAAGCGGCGCCGCGCTTCACCGCGAGCCCAAGTTGCTCGAGCAGAGACTTCCAGTCAATCGAGCGGGGATAGAGCGAAGAGAAGAGGTCGAGCGCCTCCCAGACCTTCATTCGGTCCTGAAGCGACGATTGCTGTAACTGCACGCCGATGCGCGGTCGAAGCGCATATCCGTCGCGCTGCGGGTCAAGCCCGAAGACCCGAATGTGACCGGACTTTGACCGACGCATCCCCTCGACGCACTCGATTGTCGTGGTCTTGCCGGCCCCGTTCGGTCCGACCATGCCGAAGATTTCCGCCTCATAGACCTCGAAGGACACGTCGTCCACCGCGACGAGGGAGTCATAGACCTTGCGCAAGTTCTCCACCTGTACGACTGCCTTGCCGCTCACTCCGTCTTCCTCACGCGTTTTGTCGAGGGATAACCGAGACCTTCCTATGTTGAGGCACGAGCAAATTGCCGCCTGCTCAGGACTTCGGCTCGATCCTCTCTATTCCGTGCATGTATTTGCGAATCGCTTCCGGCACGAGGATGCTGCCGTCGGCTTGCTGGTACGTCTCCAGAATCGCCACCAGGAGGCGCGAGGTCGCCAGACCGGAGCCGTTGAGCGTGTGAACGTACTGGTTTCTCCCGCCGTCTTTCGGGCGATACCGGATGTTGCCCCGGACAGCCTGGAACGACTTGCAGTTGCTGCACGAAGAGACTTCGTAATAGGCTTTTTGGGCGGGAAGCCACACCTCCACGTCGAACGTCTTCGCTGATTGCAGCGCCATATCCCCCGTCGGAAGCAGGCGTGTTCGATAATGCAGCCCCAGGCGTTCCACCAGTTTCTCGGCGTCCCTGACGAGGGAATCGAGTTCTCGGTGGGAGGTTTCTGGCGTCGTTATCTTGTACATCTCCACTTTGTTGAACTGGTGAACGCGGATCAGCCCTCGTTCCTCCGCGCCGTATGTGCCCGCTTCTCTCCGGAAGCACGCCGTGTAGGAGGCGTACCTCAGCGGGAGGTCCTCTTCCTCGAGAATTTCATCGCGGTGGAAGCTGGTCAAGGGCGATTCCGAGGTCGGGATGAGGTACAGCTCGTTCCCCTGCAATTTGTATAGGTCTCCCTCGAATTTCGGGAGGTTGCCGGAGGTGAACATCGTTTCCGGATTGGCGAGGTAAGGCGGCAGTACGAGCGTGTAGCCGTTCTCCCGCGTCTGGACGTCCACCATGAAGCACAACAGCGCCCACTCCATCAACGCCCCCATCCCCACGTACATCGGAAACTGCGACTCGGCGAGTTTCGCCGCTCTCGGAAAATCGAGCATCCCTGTCAGCCCGGCAAGCTGCACGTGGTTCTTCGGCTCGAAGGAGAACTGCGGCTTCTCGCCCCATTCCCGGACAACGATGGCCTCCTCCTTGGTCTCCCCGACGGGAACCGAATCGTCCGGGACGTTCGGCAGAAGCGCCATCTCGCTGCCGATTTTCTCTTCCGCCTCCCTGATCTCCGCGTCGAGGCGCTTGATGTCCTCCGAGACCTCCTTCATTTCGGCGATATGCTGAGAGGCGTCCTTCCCCTCTTTCTTAAGGCGGCCAATCATTTCGGACGCTTCGTTCCGCTTTTTCTTCCGCTCTTCCGTATGGAAAATGAGTTCCCGCCGTCGAGCGTCGAGGTCCAATATGGGGCGAAGCGAAATCGTCGGGTCTCGCTTCCGGAGTTTTTCTTCCGTTTCTTCCGGCTGGCTGCGAATGAGCCTTATATCGAGCACTATGTCAATTCCTCCCGATTCGGTGGTCCGTCTATTTCTCAAAGGCGCGAAGTGACGATGATACTAACAAACCCCAAAATGCCGGTAAAGGCTAAACGATGGGTGCGGACAAGGTCTCAGTTCTTAGGAAACAACCGCCGAGACCAGAGAGAACGCGGAGCAGGCGACCGGTTACAGGGGCAACCGCAGATGAACGCAGATGGACGCGGATGTTCGGTAACCGTCCCGTAGACACAGGTGGGGTCTCGCATGGACCTTGGCATGTAGGGGATCAGACGGGGAGGTTGGGGGCGGGTTTTTGAGCGGCGTTGCAAGTTATCGGGGAGGAGGTCGTCGAGCCGGTTAACAGGATGAGCGCTGATGCGGTCAAAGACGTCCCGGAGGTAGGGGAAGGGATCAATGTGAAGCCGCTTGCAGGTAGTGATGAAGCTGGTGAGGATGGCCGCATTTCGTCCTCTGTATCGCTGCTGGAGAACATGCGGGAGCCGAGGCCCGACGGGGAGGCCGGGATGTGCCCAACACGCCACTTTGGTCAAACCTGGGCTTGACACGGCTCCCGGGTCTGGCATAATGGACGCCGGATAGAGGGGCGTGGTGCCCTGGGAAAAAGCAGTCAAACGTTGTTTGGCGACATGGCAATGACTTCGCCGAGAGGGTTGCTCCAGGGAGAAATGTCCATGATTCTTTCGGCATTCACCTTTCACCGTTCACACTTCGCCCGCGTGCACGCATTCCCTCATTCCTTCGCCGCGCATCTGCTCGCCCAGGGGTATGACATGCGGACGGTGCAAGGATTACCTGAGCATAAAGATGAGCGAACCACCATGATTTACACGCGGGTGCTGCACTCGTCTAAGGCAAGGACCAGAGATAGGCAGGAGGAGGCAACATGACAAGAAGGCGAGGAACAGATTCAGAGGGGCGACGATTCCCCCAACAGCGACTGGATGAAGTCTGGGACAAGGCAAGGAAGATTCCCGGGAAGAACCCAGGTGAGTATCGACGGGATGCTGCGGGAAACCCGATCCGTAAAGCATCCTATGGAAAGGACTCTGAAATGGGCTGGGAGGTCGATCACAAGAAACCCGTAGATAAACGCGGCACTGACAATTTGAGGAATCTCCAACCTCTCCAAACCGACGAGAATCGGGAGAAGAGCAACAAGTACCCATGGAAACCGTGAAGACTGTCGAACAAGACGGTCGACTCGTACGGTGAACCTGCGGCGGGTTCACCGCCGACGCTCGCCAGATACACGAGAGGAATTTGCAGTTCAGAAGGCGTGAGTAATGATTACCACAACACTTTCTCAGCCTGAATCCCAACTCGGAACCGGAAGTCATCGATGCGCTGCGCCGCAAGTATGGTCAGGAGTGGGGCGCCGCTAAGATTGTCCTGTGAAATCGCTACGCGTCTAACAACAGCTTGCAGCCGACGCCGCGAGAGGGCGGCGCGGCTGAACCTGGGCGTTGGATGGAACGAGAAAAAAAGATGAACTTGGACGAAACAGCCAGTTGAGGTATTGTTAGAAACATGAGAACGGTTGAAAGCGTTATCAAATGCGGTGATTGTGCAGAAGTCCTGCTCGATTACCAAGACAACTTCTTTGATTTGATCGTGACATCTCCTCCATATGCGGATTCTCGCAAAAAGGCATATGGGGGGATCAAGCCAGATCAATATGTAAACTGGTTCCTTCCGCGGAGTGAGCAATTCCTCCGCGTCCTCAAGCCCACTGGCACGTTCATGCTCAATATAAAGGAAAAAGCTGTTGACGGTGAGAGGCATACCTATGTCATCGAGCTTATTCTTGCCCTGCGCAAACAAGGATGGCTTTGGACAGAAGAATTCATTTGGCACAAACGAAATTGCCACCCTGGCAAGTGGCCGAACAGATTTAGAGACGCATGGGAGCGCTGCCTCCAATTCAACAAGTCAAAGCGTTTCCAGATGTTTCAAGAAACCGTCATGGTTCCCATGGGAAAATGGGCGGAAACACGGTTGAAGCATCTTGGAAAAAATGATGTAGTTCGATTCGATTCGAAAGTTGGAAGCGGATTCGGAAAAAACATTGCGAACTGGATCGGAAGGGATAAAGCCTATCCCTCGAACGTCCTCCACTTGGCCACAGAGACGGACAACCGGGATCATAGTGCCACATTTCCACGGGCACTCCCTGAGTGGTTCATCAAATTGTTCACAAAACAAAACGATTGGGTTCTCGATCCATTTGTCGGCTGCGGAACGACATGCGAAGTGGCTCAAAAGCTTGGAAGAAATTCGGTAGGAATAGACATTGTGGCAGACTACGTCGAACTATCGCGCCATAAGGTGAAATCAGTTGAATGGAAGCTTTTCGAAAAGGGTGAAGAATATGGGAAGCGTGTCCAGAGACGAAATCATCCGCTTCGTTGAACCGAACATCCAAGAGTTCCACAGTCGGCGTCTTGAAAACCTGTTGACCCTTCAACTGAGGAACATCTTATCGCGAAAGAATCCTTACCTATTCAAGGCGAAGAACCAGAATACCGCTCACGACTTGGTGAAAACGATTCTGGACGCCCATCTCTCATCGCAAGAAGAGGGTATTTTCGGAGGATTCCTTGAAGAACTGGCCGTGTTCATATGTGGCAGGGTTTACAAGGGCAAGAAGTCATCGGCAGAAGGAATAGACTTGGAATTCGAGAAGGATGGGACCTCCTATCTTGTCTCCATCAAGTCCGGTCCCAATTGGGGCAACAGTCGCCAAATAGCACGAATGAAGGACGACTTCAAAAAAGCGAAAAAAATTCGCGGTGCCAACGTACGGGGTCTCAAAGTCGTTGCCGTAAACGGCTGTTGTTACGGCAGGGATAACAATCCAGACAAAGGCGACTATTTGAAACTTTGCGGACAACGTTTTTGGGAATTCGTCTCTGGCAACGAACAGCTCTATATTGACATTATCGAGCCTCTCGGCCACAAAGCCAAAGAGAAGAGTGAACACTTCCAAGTCGAATACGCGAAAGTAGTCAACAAGTTTACGCTGCAATTCTCAAAGCAATATTGCGCTCCTGATGGCTCAATATTGTGGAACAATCTCGTCCGATTTAACTCAGGAAAGAACCCAAGATAAGAGCCCATCCAACAAGTCATTCCAGCGGATGGCGAAAAGCCACCCCTGAATTCTATCGTTACCACTATCCCTTCCGGTGATACCTGTGTAGAAATCCGTCCACGAACCGGCAGGCGGCCTTGCTTCGGCTCCCAGTGCCCAATGCGCGCGTCTGCTGCCGCTTCTTTCCCGCCTGAGGCGGGACTGCCACCTGTAAAACTGACTCTTCCTCAACCTGGGCTCTCGGCAGAACTGCCGAATGGACACCCCGCTCCGCGCCGGCTCTCCGATCACCTTCCGCCAATATCGTTCCTTCTCTACGTCCCGTTTCGTCCCTTGTCTCTCCATCTCCTTTCTCCTCGGCGTGCCACACGTGAGCCTCTCACACACACAACTGGCCAAGGAGTATCGCTCAGACTGTTCTCACGGAGAAGACGGGTTGGCCGGACGGATATGATGTTCGAGGAGGAAGGCGGACTCTCGCAAGGACGCGCGCCTCGGGGGCCCTCGGAAAGCCGCAAACGGGCGTAGCAGGTTATGGCAGGGCGCCTCCCTGGGGACCTTTGCCCCCGGGGCCAATCCCGACTGGAACGCTGACGCTCGCGGTGATAGACTTGCTGCGCTGACAAACAACAACGAGGCTGACAGTCTAAAATGGAGGGTTTGCGATGCGCATTCATTTTCTATGTTTAATCCTGGCGCTTTGGGTTCTCGTCTTGCCGCTGGCGCTCGCCGCGCAGGAGCAGGTTCTTATAGTCTCCGATGAGAAAGAGCAAATGGAGGTCCTCGCCGCCTTCCTGCGAGAGCGAGGCAAATTCGTCGTTGAGATCGTGGACCAGGAGGCTTTCCCGGCCGACCTTTCCGGATACCGCGGCGTCTTCAATTTCATCCATCGCCCGCTCACGGAGAAGGTCGAAGAAGGACTCATCCAATATGCCCTTTCGGGCGGCAGGTTGATTACCCTCCACCACGGCATCAGTTCTTCCAAGATGCTCAATAAGAAATGGCTTCCCTTCTGCGGCGTCGCCCTCTTCCGAAAGGAAAGGGATGAAGGGGGATGGAGCGTCCTCGGAAACGTTACTGCGGAGCTTGTGAACCTTCGTCCGGGGCACTACATCACCTCCAATAAGGTCGCCTACCCTGATACCACAACCTATACCCCTTCCGATTTCCCGAGCACCGAGCAGACCTGCCCCGTCCTCCGCTTCCCCCGCTCCGAGGTCTTCCTGAACGAGCATTTCACCGACGGGAGGGAGAAGGAGGTTCTGTTCGGCGTGAAGGGGGCTGACCCGAACACCGGCAAGGTCTATATGCAGGACAGAGGGGGCTGGTTTCAGCGGGAGGGGAAGGGCTGGCATTTCTATTTCCAGATCGGGCATTCCACTTCCGATTTCCAGAATCCCGCCTATTGCCAGATTCTCCTCAATTGCCTCACCTGGGACGGAAAATCGAATAAGCCAGAGTAGGCGTCGGCTGACTTCGTTCAACCGAGAAGTCGGGGACCAACCGCCGAGAGCGCAGAGACCGCGGACAGGATAATGGCGCCCTCGGCGCCACACAGGAGAGGCCGGGTAATCCCCTTGATCCTGTTATCCCGTCGAATTTCTTCTTCTGTGCAATCTCCGCGGTGACCTCCTCCCGGGACTGAGGGACTGCTCAGAACGTGCAGAAAATGCTGGACAAATGAGTCAGTTTGGGGTTTAATGACGAGTGAAGGGCGGTTGTATTCGTGTGTTTTAAGGGGGTGATGTTGAGGAACTCTGGCAAGGCAGAACGTGCGAGTTAATGATTCTGCCAGCGTGCGGTAAAGAGCGCTCAGATTTCAGTTCTCACTTTGTTCGTCCCATCTTAACGCCGCGCCCTTGGTGCGGCAGTAACGGGGGTGGAACAATGAAAGCAATCGTAGTTCTTAGTGCATCTCTCGCAGGCGCAATTCTCTTCTCAATTCCGGTTGCCGCAGGCGCGGCGGCGCCGAGGGCTGTCGGCGAATCGTTCGACGCGGCTCCCGACCCGGCGTGGTGGAAGCTCAACGGAAGCGCAGCCTGGGACGTAGCATCCAAGGCTATCGTTCTCACCGATGCCTCTGCCAACCAGACAGGTTCCATTTTCTGGGCATGGCAGATAAACAATAGCTGGCTTGACGCGTCCTTTGATTTCTGGATTGGCGGAGGGAGCGGCGGGGAAGGGCTGACATTCGCGTGGGTGAAGGCGCCAACTCTTCTGGGTGACGAAGGCCGGGGCTTGGGCTTTGATGGACTCGACGGATATGCGATTCGCTTTGACACGCGGAGCAACGGTCCGGGCGAGCCGGACAATTACGTCGCCTTTAGCCGCTCCACGCCCGATGGAAGAACCGACCTTATCGTCAACTCCGAAATTCCAGAGATTGAGAACGTCGTTGATAGCTGGGGGAATCCCGCCCCATTTCACGTCAAAATGATAATCCAGGCTAACGTGCTCGTGGTCTGGCTGAGCAATCCGACCGCTGCCACGCCGATTCCCGAGACGAAAATCCTGGAGTCTTCCCTCCCCGACTTCGCGCTGTACGAGGCTTACTTCGGCTTCACGGCGGCAACGAGCGAAGAAACCAACATTCACCTCGTGGACAACATGGTCGTCAGGGAAACCGGGATGGTGCCGCCTTCCATAGTTGTCTATTCCGGCGATTTGGTGACACTCGACGGTTTTGCCGGGGGGAATCCCATCAGCTACTCCTGGAAGCAGATTGATCTTTGGCACCCCATCGTTACCCTCGACAATCCGACCCCCCCTTTCGGAATTTCCCATTTCATCGCGCCGGAGGTCTCCATAGGTCAGATTCTCATATTCGAGTTGACTGTCGAGTATCCGGACGGGCCGCAAAAGTGCACGATTGACGTCGTAGTCCGCCCCGCGGCGCCGCCGCGTTTCCCGCTGATCTTGCGAGTCCTCCCGATCAATCTCGGTTTCATCGTCGAATGGGAACTCCTGGTGGAGGCAGATGAGTACATTGTGGAGGTCGAAGTGAGGCCAGCCGGAGGTTCCTTTTCTTGGACCGTTCGGGGTTCGAGTTGCACGTTTCGCAATCTCACGGAGGGGAACGAATACTTGATCTGGGTTACAGCCAGGAACAAGTTCGGGAAGAGCCTTCCGGGCGGCCCGATGTCCTTCTTTGTTATGCGAAATCTGGCTCTCCCGTCATCGCTCGGAGGGACAAGGCCTCCGCTTCCGCCGGTTCAGGGGCAGACCTACGTCCTGTCCCGCGACAACATAACGCGAATCAACGATGGGGATGATTCGACCGGTACCGGCAGCTTCAGCTATCTGTCCAAGAGGGAAGACTTCTGGGGGTACATCTGGGACCAACCCTACTTCTTCGACCATATCGCCTATTACACGGGGCCGATGTATGGGGACGGCGGCTGGTTCACAAGCTTGAAGGTTCAATTCACGGAAGACGGAATCACCTGGAAGGATGCTCCGATACTCCATATTTCGCCGGAGTATGATTTCACGGATTCCGACGTGGGGAAAAGGCCTTTCACCAGGTATGACATTTCGATTCGGACGCTCAGGGGGACTGGCGTCCGCATTTACGGCACTCCGGGCGGAACGTCAACGTTCACGTCAATTTCGGAACTGGAGGTCTATGGGCTGCAAACGAAGGGTCCCATCATCGCTCAGGGGATAGACGCGGTGTATCCGGAGGGGAGCACTGCGACTCTGGACGGGAGCTTTTGCTTCTCCACCGCCGGCCCGCTGACCAGTTACGCATGGTCGCTCGTGAGCGGCCCGCCTGACCTGCCGATCACTATCGAAAACGCGAACAGCCCCGTTGCGTCATTCAAGGCGCCGATAGTGAACAAGGACGAGGTGTTCGTTTTCAGCCTCACGGCGAGCGACGGGACTTTCTCCGCGACGGACAACGATGTCCGCATCACGGTCAAGAACCTGGTTACCGCTGCGGACGCCGGGCCCGACCAGAGAGTCACGGAGGGAACCCTGGTTACTCTCGATGGGTCGGGTTCTCTGAGCACGACAGGAACTTTGACGTACCTCTGGATGCAGACGGCGGGCATGGACGTGGGTGTGAGCGGGAAGACTGCCCCGGTTGTCAGTTTCATTGCGCGCCGAATTTGGGCTCCCACCGAAGACCTGATCTTCCAACTCACGGTTAACGATGGCGCCGGGGGAGTCAGCACGGATGAGGTCAAGGTTCAGGTGCGAAATCCTCATGCGGTGACTGCCTATCCGCTCGGTCCCGGATACATGAAGGACCTCCTTCACTCGGGAAGCAATCCCACCGACGGGATTCGCTTCCCCCTGGGTATTGACGTTGACCAGCTATCCGCCTTCGGCGGTCAAGCTTTCATAAGTCCTGTAGAAGGAGACGCCTACGACTTCACCGATACTGGGGTGACTGTCACGCGAAATCCGATGGTCTGGACGCCCCTTCACAGCAACGACGGCTTCTTCGGCACGGGTCTCGTCGGCGACCTCATCCAATACTACCACGTCTATGTCTTCTCTCCATACGAGCGGGAGGCTCGACTCCACTTCCGCCACAGCCTGGACATCCGAATCTGGAACAACGGTGTTCTCGTTGTCAGCAGGGATAGCTGGGACAACCGGAACGAGCAGACCCAGGACTTCACTCTGTACAAGGGGGTGAACTCGATGACGTGGAAGTTTCGGGGAGGAATTGGGGGCAGCTATATTGCTGTCGGGATCACTGACCGGAGCGACCAGCCCTATGATGACCTCCAGTACACGTTCGGTCCATCGCTCATTCCGGGCGATGCGTACGCTGTCCGGATACTGCCGATGTCCTACACTCCCGGCGGGACAATTGAGGTCGAGCTTCTGCTCAAGGTCAATCCGAATAATCAGCCGAACGCGGTGACGGTTAGAGAGAGAATTCCGCCGGGTTTGACGGAATGGAATGTTGTCGCTCCGGGCGCGGTGGTTTCCGGCGGGAACGTAACGTGGAGTCTCGCCGGCGCCCAGGTTAAGACCTGCACGATAGGCTACAGTTTGAAAATCCCCGTTGGCGCTGGGGGGCCTGTGAGCTTTGCCGGGATAGTCGCCTTCGGCGCCATAAGCACCGACATCCTCGGGGACTCGGCAATTTCCGTAGCTCCGGGGGAGCCGAGGAATTTGGAGGTCGAGATGCTGGAGGCCGCGCATCTCAGTTGGCAGCCGCCGCCCGAGTCTGGCATCGCCGGCTACAACGTGTATCGCAGCGTTGACCGCGGCCCGTGGGAAAAGATTGCCTACGTTACCGGCACATCCTACGTTGACAACACGGTCGTCGAGGGGAAGTTCTATCAGTACAAGGTTTCAGCGATTAACAACCGCGGAGTCGAGGGGCCTGCTTGCCCGCCCGTCCCCTCGCTCCCGGACACTCTGCCGACCATGGTCATCAGGGAGGCGGAGGACTTCAATTATGGCGGAGGAAATTATCCCGGCTTTAAGGAGTGTCCGGCGGCGAACGAGGCGCCTTCCGCGACGAGCCTCGACTCGCAGTACGACTTCTGGCATCCGAACAAGGGCGGACCGAGAACCTATCGTCCGCTGGACGCCATTGGGATCGAGACCGTTCTCGACGACGGGACGACCGATGTCTATCACACCAACATCGGATGGATAGATGTGGGGGCCTGGTGGAAGTACACCTTCAACGTTACGCAGGCGGGATGGATCAAGCTTGACCTGCGGGTTGCGGCGCCCACCAGCAGTACGATGGCTGCCTATTGGGATGACCAACTCATTGGCGCCACTCCCAGCTTCGCCACGGGCTCCTGGCACACCCTGACGTGGGCGGCATTGGAGGACCAGATTCAAACCACGACGGGCGTTCATACGTTGCGGGTGCAGTCGGTGGCTGGTGGAATGAACTTCGACCGGCTTGCGATTGGGTTCAACTGGGCGGCCCCGAAGCGGAAAGCGGTTTGGTCGGACAACTTCGACG
>CAZFAP010000101.1:0-18065 GCA_964516325.1 uncultured Verrucomicrobiota bacterium | reverse complement strand
AGAGTCCGACCCGCCGGGGCGAGTCGGCGCTCGCCTGTCTCCTATCTGCGTCCATCTGCGTTCATCCGCGGTTAATCTGCCATCGTGTTCATCCTGTGTGGCGCCAAGGGCGCCATTATCGCGTCTGCCTGCCTTGCGTGCTTGGCGGCTTTGCGAGAGACGTCCCCATTGCTGGTCCCGGCTACGGGGCACGGATTCTCGGGCATAGGTCGCGGAGAAGATGAATCGCATTGTCGAGCACGGGAGCTGCGCTCCCGGCGACGAAAGCTGAAGCTCCGCTTCCGCGCTCCTGGGCCGGCGCCATGTCCACCCTGAAGATCGTCGCCTCGCGGCCAGCGTCTTGAAGGTCTCCGGGGGAAGGAACCTCGTGGCACAGCGCCGCCTGGAGAAGGAGCTTGGACAGGAGTACAGGATGAACGGGATAAGATAGCATCAGCCGGTCAATCCTGTTATCCCCTCCAAAAGGCCTGCCCCCAAAGATGTTGACGCACCCCTCGGCGACGGCTAATATGAATCCAAGCCTGGGTCGAGAGGAAAAGCGCATCGCGGGCAGCCCGCCGCAGGTGCGGGTTACCCGGAGCTAAGTCCTCCGATTCATAAATTCGGTGACGTATTTTTCGACAGGATTTACAGGATTACCCGGATTTGTCTGATGCTGCTCTGCCCCGCCTCTGGCAGGGTTATCCCGTCGAAAAGAGCGTCCCATACAGTTCGATACGCCACCGTTTGCGAAGCGCTGTACTAAGCGCTGAAGTTTATTGGTTCGGTTACGCATTTTGGGGACAGGATTACAGGATGATCTGGATTAGTCCAGTTGTTCCTCTTCACGATCCTGTACATCCTGTGATCCTGTCAAAAAGAGCGTCCCCCGCCGCGCGTTCGGCGGGGGGCATACGTTACCGAATTCACGAACTCGCGCGTTGAGTCCCCGTCGCCATGCCAATGAAAAAGGTCATCGCCATCGCTAACCAGAAGGGAGGGGTCGGAAAGACGACGACAGCCGTCAACCTGTCCGCATGCCTGGCGAAGACGGGGATACGCGTCCTTTTGATTGACTTCGACCCGCAGTGCAATGCGACAAGCGGACTGGGGGCACAGAATCTCACCGACGAAAAAGACGTTTACCGTGTCCTGATTGACGCGGTTCCCCTGACCGAAGCGATACTCAAGACCGAGTATGAGAACCTGTATTTGGTTCGTTCGACGCCCCACCTGACCGGAGCGCAGATTGAGCTTGCCGCGAGGACCGATCAGCAGTTCATTCTCAAGAACAAAATCAACGACGCGGCGTCGGATTTCGCTTTCATTTTCATAGACTGCCCGCCGTCCCTGAGCACCCTGACCATCAATGCGCTTTGTGCGGCGGACTCGATTTTGATTCCCATCCAGTGCGAGTACTATTCGCTCGAGGGACTGAGAGAGCTTTTGAAAACCATCGCCCTGGTCAGGGAGAGGTTGAATCCGTCATTGGACATCGAGGGGATTCTCCTGACGATGTGCGATTCTCGGACGAACCTCTCCAAGCAGGTGATCTCGGAAGTCAGGCAGTATTTCAGAGAAAAGGTGTTCGAGACGACTATTCCGCGGGCGGTTTCCCTCGCGGAGGCGCCCAGCTTCGGCAAACCGGCAATTGACTACGACCCACGGTCGCACGGCGCCAGAAGCTACATGCTCCTTGCCGAAGAGTTTCTCAGGAGATACGCACGCGAGCTGGGGTTGCAGGCCGCGATAGCCGTCCCGGACGCAGTCAAGGAGGATGACGTCAACCACCAAGACGGAAACACACCTCAACAGGGACAGTGAAAAGGTATTACCCGGTCTTTCTCGATATTGAAGGGCGGAAATGCGTTGTCGCCGGAGGCGGGGAAGTGGCGGCGCGAAAGGCCAAGTCCCTCGCGGATGCGGGGGCACGAGTTAAGGTCGTCAGCCCCGTTTTCTCCCAGGGGATTCTGAGGCTGGCAAAAAAAGGAGCGGTTGTCCTCGTTCGGAAGCGGTTTCAGGCTCGAGACCTGAACGGGGCGCTTCTCGCCATCGCGTGCACCGACGACACTGAAGTAAACGAGAGGGTTTCCGCCGCGGCGAAGGCAAGGCGAATCCTCGTGAATGTGGTTGATTCGCCGTCGCAATGCGATTTCATTGTGCCTTCGGTGGTCTCGCGGGGAGCGCTGAGCATAGCGGTCTGCACGTCCGGGGTAAGCCCGGCTCTTTCTCGCACGATGCGCGAAGAGCTTGAGAAGCAGTACGGCCCGGGCTATGGGGTTTTCCTTGACCTGATGGAGACGGCGAGAAAGAGCGTCGTTCGTGAAGTGGGAACCGCGAAGGAGAGGAAACGGATTTTCAGAGCACTGACAGAGTCGGATTTCGTCGCGGATGTCGCGGGTAAGCCCAAAAGGGAAGGCAAGAGGCTTTTCGAGAGAAGATTGAAGGAACTGCTGTCGGGGGCGTAAGACGGAGATGTATAAGGCGGGCATTATCATTTTCCACATCGGTCTGGTGGCTTATTTGGTGAGCCTCTGGCATTTCGTCGTGCACGTTCTTCGCAGGCGAGAACCGCTCGCGGAACGAGCGCTGTGGCTTGCCGTAGGCGGATTTGCCATCCACGGGATTTCCATAGTGACGATCTCCGTCGGGCAGGGGATGCTGCCGTGGGCAAACAGCCTTCAAAACATCTCCTTCTGGTGTTGGGTTCTGACGGGGATGTCCATCGCCATCTCGTACCGGTTTCGCCTGAAGGTCCTTGGCTTGTTTGTGCTGCCGCCGGTTGTCGTCTTGCTTTTCATGGCAATGACAGGACAGAAAAGCTCGGCGGAGTACAGCGGAGAAGTTGGGCAGACGTTTTGGGCCGCGGTTCACATAGGGCTTGTGTTCGTCGGGTATGCGTCCTTTGCGTTCGCCGCGGTGATGGGCTTCATGTACCTCTTGCAGAGCCGCTTCCTGAAGAAAAAGGAGATCGGCGAACTTTACGACAAGCTGCCCCCATTAGTCCTTCTGGACACCCTGAACTATCGGGCCTTGATGGCGGGACTGGCTTTTCTGACGGCGGGTTTAGTGCTCGGTTTCTTCTGGCTAGCTTCGCTGGAGGAAAGACCGCAGGCTCTCGATCCCAAGATCATCGCGGCCCTGATCACCTGGGGCGCCTACGCCGCCCTTTCGCTCCTGAGGGCAACGTGCCTGTTGCGAGGGAAAAAGGTGGCATGGCTGAGCATCGTCGGAATCGCCTTAATCGTTCTTGCGTTCCTCTTTGTCCCTCATTCCATCCCGAAGGAGTTGAAACCGGGCGACAAAGGCGCCGTCACGGCGAATCAGGTTTTGAGAGGCTGTGCGACATTCCTGAACGAGCGGCAGGGCGCCCGGCGGGTTGCCCCGTGGACCGCTGCCCGTCCCCTGCGCGGCGAGTTCGCCAGCCGGCTCTTCCTCAAGGTGCGGATATGACGATTGCGCGTGTGGCGAGAGGTGGGAGTTTGCAGACGGAGCGTCTCCGTATCGAGCGCAAGTACGCTTCCCTGATGAGGGAGGAACCGGCGCTCGGGAAAGCGGTGTCCTACGTGCCGAACAAGAATATACCCATTCTGCGCCTGTATCGGTTCAAGGAGGCGTTCGCTCTGGAGTTTGTCGCGCAGTTCATCAGACGATTTGGGCTCTCATCCGAAGACTATGTTTTCGATCCCTTTGCGGGCATGGGGACGACGCTTTTCGGCGCCATGCTCAGGGACATTCCCTCCATCGGTATGGACAGGCTTCCCGTCGCGGCCTTCGTGGCGGGGCGCCTCCCGGAAATGGTCTTTCTGGCTCCTGAGAGACTGAAACGAGCGTTGGAGTTGCTCAGGCGAGTTGTGGACGACGTGGAACCGGCGGAGGCTGCCCTCGATGTCCGAATAATGAAACATGCCTTCGACGACGACACCATCCTCCGCTTGCGAAAGTGGAAGGCGGCCATTCAGACGCTTTCGGGTCCCGTGAGGGAGGCTTTCCTAGTCCTGTTCCTTTCCATTCTGGAGGAGACGAGTTTCACGTCGAAGGACGGTCAATTTCTGCGCCTCAAAAGAGATAAGGCGATGTCGGACCCTGACAAGGCGATTTCCCGGAAGGTTTCGGAGGCAGAGGAGGACCTCGCCCGCATCCGGTGGTTATTTCCCACGTGGAACGGGTCGAGGAACGCTATTCCAGAGGTCGTGCTTGGCGACGCGAGGGACATCTCCGGGGTGGATTTTCGCCGCCCACCCACCGCGATCATGACCTCGCCGCCCTACGCCAACCGGTACGACTACACCCGGTCGTACTGCCTGGAGCTCTGCTTCCAATTCGTGCAGGACTTCTCCGAGCTTCGCTCGCTGAGATTGGCGATGCTGCGATCGCACATAGAGTCCAGAGTCGAGGAGACGGACTCGCCGCCTCACCCGGTGGTCTCCGAGGTGCTGGAAGCGCTGCGGTCAAAAAACCTCAACAACCCTAAGATACCTGACATGCTCACCGGTTACTTTGTGGACATGGCGCTTGCGATCAAGGAGTGGGGCCGTGTCCTGGCGCCGGGCGCCCGCGTGGCGATGGTCGTGGACAATGTGTGGTTCGAGGGAGAGTTGATACCCGTGGACCTTGTTCTATCAGAACTGGCGGAGACTTCCGGCTTTTCCGTGAAGGAAATCGTTGTCGCGCGGTATAAGGGCAATAGTTCGCAGCAAATGGGAGAGTACGGCAGAATTCCAGTCCGCGAGAGCGTGGTCGTATGGGAGAAGACACGAGGACGAACAAGAGGACAAAGGCGGAGGGATTGGTCGCGCGCGAGTTTGACCTGACGCGGTTCGGAACCCAGCGGGGAGAAGGTGGCGTTTTGGAGCAGGGATGGATATAGTACTTCTTGGGCTGAGTCATCGTTCGGCGCCAGTGGAAGTAAGGGAAAAACTGGCCATAGGCCGACACTGCCTGTGCGACGCTCTCTGCGATCTGAAGGGAGGGACGGGGCTGTGGGAGTGCGGGATCCTCTCCACGTGCAATCGGGTCGAAATCTACGGAACCGCCGATGACGGTGAACGCACCCTCGACGCCATCAAGGACTTTCTGAGCCGTCGCAGCGGTGAGCCGCAAACGGTCTTTGAGTCGAGCCTCTATTTTCACAGGCAGCCGGAGAGCGTCCGGCACATTTTCCGTGTTGCGAGCGGACTGGACGCGATGATGATCGGGGAGAAGGAGATTGTCGCGCAGGTAAAGGAAGCCTACGAGAAGACGATCGAGGCCCGGTCTTCCGGGACGATCCTCAATGTCCTGTTTCAGAGAGCGTTGAAAGTGTCCAAAAGAGTGAGAACGGAAACGAGGATAGACACCGGGGCCGTCTCCGTCAGCTCCGCGGCCGTGGAATTGGCGAAGAAGATTTTCGGGGACCTTTCCGATAAAACGGTTATGATTGTGGGAGCGGGGCAAACCAGCGAACAGACCCTGAAACATCTCGTTGACAATGGCGCGGAGTCGGTCGTAGCCTCGAACCGCTCGTTTGACAAGGCGGTTGAACTCGCGCGGATTTACGGGGGAAGAGCTGTGCGGCTGGACGACTGCACGGAAGAACTGGGCCGGGTGGACATTGTCATCAGTTCGACGGCGGCTCCGCAGTGCATCATCCATCGCGACCGGGTTCGTCAGGCGATGAAGAGGCGGAGAAATCAGCCGCTTTTCTTGATTGATATTGCGGTGCCGCGGGATATTGACCCGGAGGCGAATCAGATTGAAAATGTGTACTTGTACAACATAGACGACTTGAAAGAAATCGCCGAAGCAAACATTCGCAAGAGAAAGGAAGAAATCACCAGAGGCGAGAAGATCGTTGGGGAGGAAGTTACGTCGTTCATGGGGTGGTTTGATTCGCTCCAGGCGACGCCGCTCATTCAGAAGTTGCACCAGCATTTCGAGTCGGTGAGAACGGAGGAGATGGAGAGGCTTGCGTCCAAACTCCCTCACCTTTCGGAGGAAATCCGGGAGAAGTTCGATGTTACGACTCGAAGGATGATCAAAAGGCTGCTGCATACCCCAACGACGCGAATCAAAAAGGTCGCCCGAGAAAAGGATGGCACGGCAGGATTAGGATTGCTCAGCAATCTCTTCGGCTTAACCGACACTGAGAAAGAGGAAGATGAAACGTAAACCAGGCTACTCCGGACCACGGGAAGCGTGCGGGATTTTTGCCATATACGGCCACCCCGAAGCGGTGAGGCTGACGTACCTCGGGCTGTACGCCCTCCAGCACAGGGGGCAGGAAAGCGCGGGCATTGTGTCGTCCGACCGGCGGATCCTGACGGTCCACAAAGGGATGGGGCTGGTCGGGGATGTGTTCACTCCGGCGTCTCTTTCCTCTCTGAAAGGCGACATTGCGTTAGGGCACGTCCGATACTCGACGACCGGGTCGAGCCTGCTGAAAAACGCGCAGCCCATTATGGTTGATTATTCAAGAGGCGCCATCGCCGTCGCCCACAACGGCAACCTCACCAACGCCCGCCTACTGCGGGAGCAACTCGAGGCAAGGGGTTCGATTTTCCAGACGACCAGCGACAGCGAGATCGTCGTGCACCTGTTGGCGGGGTTGAAGGTCTCCGAGGAGAAAGACGCGGTGCTTCAGATGCTCCAGGAAATAAAAGGAGCATACTGTCTGGCGCTGATGAGAAAGGATGAAATCATCGCCATCCGAGACCCGAACGGGTTTCGCCCGCTGTGCCTCGGTCGCGTGGATGGAGCGTACGTGGTGGCGTCGGAATCGTGCGCGCTGGACCTGATCAATGCGACGTTCATCAGGGAGATCGAGCCGGGCGAGGTGCTCATCATCAATTCCAAAGGGTTGGAATCCCTCTTCCCCTTCGGGAAGAGTCGCCCGCAATCGTCGTGCATCTTCGAATACATCTACTTTGCCCGGCCGGATAGCTTCCAGTTCGGGGCGAACGTCCACGAGGTTCGCAAGAGATTCGGCGCCCAATTGGCGAGAGAACACGCGGTGGACGCGGACCTTGTGATCCCGATTCCGGACTGTGGAGTCTCGGCGGCAATAGGGTATGCGCAGGAGTCGGGCCTCCCCTTTGACATGGGGGTAACGCGAAATCATTACATAGGAAGGACCTTCTTGCAGCCACGGCAGGCCATCCGGGATTTCGGCGTGAGGGTCAAGCTGAATCCTGTCAAGGAGGTCATCCAGGGAAAGCGGCTGGTCGTGGTGGAAGACTCCGTCGTGAGAGGGACGACGACCGTGCTGCGAATGGCGAGCCTCTGGGAGGCGGGCGCCAAAGAGATTCATCTCCGCATCACTTGCCCGCCGCACCGTTTCCCCTGTTTTTACGGAATAGACTTCGCCACGAAAAGTGAACTGATCGCCGCCAACAAGTCCGTGGAGGAGATTGCTCGCTTTCTAAAAATAGACAGCCTCGGCTACCTCACCAAAGAAGCGATGCTGTCCTGCGTGGGTGAAAACAGGAACGGATTCTGCACGGCATGCTTCGACGGGAAGTACCCGGTCCCGGTGGAGGAGAAGGTTGACAAATACATAACCGAAACGGATAGGCTCCAGGAGTACTTGCGGTTTCCCGAGTCGGTTCTGAGATGAGTGGTAGGTCAGGCACGGTCTCATGCGTCTGATCGTGAACGGCACGGAACGGGCCAGCCCGGGGGTTGGCTCGCACGCTTGAAGAGCGGGCGTGCAGGTGGTGTCCGAAGCAGCAGGCAGGCGCTCCGCCAGAGCGCCTTCAGGTACGTGCGTTACGAAATCTTCGCCATTCTAATTCTTCTGGCCTTTTCGGCGTTTTTTTCTGGGTCCGAAACGGCTCTCTTTTCCCTCAGCCACATCAAGATCAAGAAATTTCAGGCGGAGAAAAAAAGGCGCACACGTCTTGTCGCGCACCTCGTGTCCCACCCGCGACGGCTGCTGATTACCATCCTCATCGGCAACATGTTCGTCAATACGTTTGCGTCCAGCCTCTCGGCTTCGATGTTCCGGGCACTCTTCAAAGACTGGCACGTGTTCGGGGGGGCGAGCAATTTTGCGTCGGTCTTGGTCATGACCACGCTGATTTTGATCTTCGGGGAGATCACGCCCAAGATTTACGCCATCCACCACTCGGAAAAGCTGGCGCCGGCGGTTGCCCCGGCGATCAGCGCCTTCATGGCAATCGTTCGTCCCGTGAGAGCGGTGCTCGAACGAATCGCCGACGGCATCATTCACCTCCTCACACGCAGAGCGAAGCCCGAAGAGCTGGAGGCGTCGGAAGGAGAACTCAGGACGGCGCTGAAGATAGGAGTTACGGAAGGATTGCTCGACACCCAGGAAGAGGCGATGATCCATGGCGTGTTCGACATCGAGACCAGCCTGGTCCGAGAAATGATGAAGCCTCGCTCCGAGATTTTTTCGCTCGATATATCCACGCCCCTCACCGACATACGGAACGCCTTCCGAGAACGGAAGTACACCCGCGTGCCCATTCATACCGGGGACATAGATAACGTGTTAGGGCTGTTGTACGCCAAGGACGTCCTTTTCGCCTCGAGCAGCGAACTGGAGAAATCCGGGATTCGACCGTTACTACGGCCCGTCTATTTTGTCCCTGAGACCATGCCGGTGCATCAGCTTCAGAAAGAGTTCCGGGTGAGGGCTACGCACTTCGCGCTGGTGGTTGACGAATACGGCAGCATCTCGGGGCTGATCACCCTGGAGGATGTTCTGCAAGCCCTCATCGGGCGCATGGGGGTAGTCAAGTCGGAGTCGCCGGGCCGCGTCAGCCCCGCGCCGGAAACCTCCGTGGTGAGCGGCAAGATGCCCATCAGCGATTTCAACTCTCTCTTCTCCTGTTCGATTTCGGACGATTTGGCCGTGACCATAGGAGGTTTTCTCATGCGCCGCATGGGGAGAATACCTCGCGCGGAGGAAGTTTTTGAGACCGACGAGATTCGCTTCGAGGTCAAGAAGGCAGGCAGAAACAGAATCGAAGAAGTGCTCGTGAAACGAAAGAAACCGCCAACGCCACAATAGAATGGAAATGAACTGGCTGACCGGAATTGTCTTAATCGTTTTCTGCTTGCTGTCCCAGGCGTTCTTCGCCGGGTCCGAAATGGGGCTGATCTCCTTCAACCGCATCCGGCTGCGGCACCTCGTCGAGAAAGGAGATAGGAAAGC
The DNA here is from genome assembly GCA_964516325.1 of uncultured Verrucomicrobiota bacterium. Classification (GTDB taxonomy): domain Bacteria; phylum Auribacterota; class JABMQX01; order JABMQX01; family JABMQX01; genus CAZFAP01. Next base: position 8,929 of record CAZFAP010000101.1, on the reverse strand, counting down.
CCTCTTGATTCAGCGGTTTCTCGACAACCCGCAGCGGCTTTTCGGGACGACGCTCGTGGGAGTGAACGTCTCGGTCATCATAGGGGCGACCATAGCCAGCGATCTCGTCAGCAAGGACGAGACGTGGGGGCCGGTCATTGCCACCGCCATCATGGTTCCTCTTACGGTCATGTTTGGCGAGATTGTGCCGATGTCGGTGTTCCGCTCGCACAGCACCCTTCTGGCTCGACGGATCGTAGGTCCCCTGAGGCGCGCCTATTGGGTGCTTCTGCCAGCGGTTTCCGCGGCGACGTTCATCTCGCGGAGAGTCGCGGGGCTGTTTGGCGGCGGCATGAGAAAAAGTAGCCCCCTCAGTTCGCGAGAGGAATTGCGGCTCGTGCTGGAAGGAAGGACAAAAGGAGAGTTCCTCCGCAAGGACGGCCTCCACATGCTCCATCGAGTATTCGACCTCCAGAAGACGCACGCCAAGGAAGTGATGGTGCCGCTAATCGAGGTCACGGCGGCCTCCGTCGAGAGCACCGTCGAGGACTTGATCAAGCTGATGAAGAAGACGGGGTTCTCGACGATCCCTCTCTACAAGGACAGGGTTGACAACGTTGTGGGAACCGTCAACGCTGCCGATTTCATGGGGATTGAAGATCGAGTTCAACCTGTAGGAGCTCTGGTCAGAAAGCCTTACATCGTCCCTGAAACGAAACCTGTGGACGACATTCTCCTGGAATTCCAGCGGCTCGGAGAACGGTTCGCGGTTGTGGTTGACGAGTACGGCGGAGTGTCCGGGATTTTGACGATGGAGGACATCGTCGAGGAAATCGTTGGGGAGATCGCGGACGAATATGAGGGCGACGTTCCCAGAAGAATCAGCACCTGGAAGGGAAAATTGGTGGTCGAGGGAGGAATGAGCATCAAGGAGTTCAATGAGGAGTTCTCCACCAGCATTCCGAGCGAAAAAGCGGAGACTGTCGGCGGACTGCTGACGGTGGTTACGGGAAGGGTGCCTCAGCCGGGGGAGAAAGTCCAGAGCCACGGAATGGAATTTGAAATTCTCGAGGCCTCGGACCGGAAGGTCTCCAAGCTGGGAATTAAACCGTTGACAAGAGGGGGGACGGATAGTAGATAAGAGAACGTTCGTTGCCCTCACGGGCGACAATTGCATGGACGTTGGCAGGTTTTCACCAACGGCGGCTCAGAGAGGGGTTCGCAAAAAACAAAGGACGAAAGGACACGACAACCGAAGTTTGAGAAATGGGGGTGATTGTGATGTCAAGAAGGACGCTTCGCGGGCTGGTGCTTCTGCTTGCCCTTGCCTGCGGACTGTGCGGTTGTGTCGCCCCGACCACGAAGCCGCCGGGGGTGCCGACGAGCCAACTGGCATGGTGGCCGACGAAAGCCGTGCCGCAGCCGCAGCGAGACCCCGTCCGGCAGGGATACTGGTGGTGGCCGGCCTCCCCAGGCGAAGAGCAAGTCGCGCTCTGGGGCAACCGAGGGTATGTGTATGTGCTGCGCTATGCGGGAGAAGGAACGATCGGTGAGCAGCTTCCCGGTCCCCTCCTCCCGGGACGCGAGCGGATCATGGAAGAGCAGCTTCCGCAGCCGCTCAAGCCGGTCGCCGAACTGAAGCTGGAGGACTGGGTCCACTTCGAGTTTGACAAATACGACCTCACGCCTTTGGGCAAGCAGGTTTTGGATGAGGCTGTCCAGAAACTGAAGGAATTCCCCGAGGTGAAGGTCATCCTCGAAGGGCATGCGTGCTCCTGCGGCCCCGAGCGCTACAATTACACCCTCGCGTTGAACCGAGCCAATGCCGTCAGGGATTACCTCGTACAGCAGGGCATTTCCGCTTCCCGGTTGAGCACCGTGAGCTACGGGGAGTTGCGCCCGGCGGTTGTGGAGCGAACCAGGGCCGACCACGCCAGGAACCGCAGGGTCGAATTCAACGTCAGACCTCTGGAGGAGGCCAAGCCGCCTGCCGCATCCGAACAGCCAAGTTCTGCTTCGTCAAGATAGCATCCGGTGCGGGGGGACAACCCACTGCCCGGAGGAAGAACTGCGAAACGAAATCGCGCCAGAGAGGTGATGTCCATGGGCTTTGCAAAGGTCAGGGCGATCGTTTTCTTGATTATCGCAGTGGTGCTCATCACGTTCGTGCGGTTCAGCGCGTCGCGAACCGAAATACGCTTCAGCTTCTACGGAGGGGAGGATACCTTCGGCCTTGCCGCCTGGGCGGCGATCCTGCTCAGTGTCGTCGCGGGATTCATCCTGGGCTACCTCTTTCGAATAACCCACCCCTCCCGCAAGAGAGCCCCAAAAACTCCCGAGAAGTAGAGGGTCCTGGGGAGCGAGAGAGACCAGCGCGTTCCACGGCGAGCGCTGCTACCGCCACAGTTGCCGTGCGAGTCACTTGCGGCGGGTCCGACTGAGGAGGTGATGGTCGTTGGTCCGTATCTATCCGGTGAACACATAAGAAGGCTGGCACACATGTTGGGTTCCGGGGGATCAGGCAGGGAAGTTTTGGGCGGCGTTTTGACCGGTCTTCCAGTGATCGGGTAGCCCCGCTTGAGGCGGGGCTCGAGGCGTTTGGCGGGGATTGTCGCTGATGCGTTGGAAGACATCGGGGAGGTAGGCGGAGGGGTCAACATGGAGTCGTTTGCAGGTGGTGATGAAGCTGGCGAGGATGGCGGCGGTTCGCCCGCCTTTATCGCTGCCGAAGAATCCCGCCACGGCGGGATTTCGTCCGACGGCAACTCCCCGGAGGCTACGCTCGGCGCCGGTGACGCATAGAGTTGCTCCCCCTCCAAGCAAATGGCTTTGGGTACCTCCACCGGTGCAGTCCCGTTCTCACGTCACCTCAGTGTAACGGGGCTTTTTCTTTGCTTCGTCTTACGTTGTGGTTTCACCTACGGGTTCGTTTGCTTTCTGGTAACGCTTTCCTCCGCGTCAACCAGCCCCCAGCCGTATAGCCAGTCGAAGCCGGTCTCGCCTAACTCATCAGCCCCGAATTCGAGGGCGGCCATAACTTCGGCCGGCGTCAGGGCAGGATACTCCTCGAGGATGAGCGCCACTGTCCCGGTGACGTGCGGAGCGGCCATGCTAGTTCCGCTTAGCGTCTTGTAGCCACCCCCTTTGTAAGTCGAGTAGATGCTCACACCCGGGGCTGCCAAATCAATCTCCGGCCCGCGGCAGCTCCACGAGGCAACAGCGTCCGAACTATTTGTTGCAGAAACTGCAATGACCTCTGAATATGCGGCGGGATATTCAACAGCACCACCGGAGTTTCCCGCCGAAGCTACCTGGACGATCCCGGCGTCGCAGACTCTCACCACCGCATCATGGAATGACTGGACGTCAGACGAGGTCCCAAGACTCATGTTCACAATGTCCACTTGATTACTGATGCACCAGTCCAGCCCCTCTATCACGTCAGAAAGGTAACCCTTTCCCGTCCTGCCCAGAACCTTGACTGCGTAGAGGCTCGCATCGGGAGACACTCCGATGACGCCAATAGCGTTATCGCCTGCCGCTACAATACCAGCGACATGCGTGCCGTGGCCATTGTCGTCATCTGCGCTTTTCAGCGGGTTTATCGTGTTGACACCGCCGGCTATCCTCGCCTGAAGGTCGGGATGGTCCAGATCAATGCCGGTATCTACGATGGCGACCCTCGCTCCGAAGCCCGTGCTCCTTCTCCAGGCGAGCTCGGCGTCAATCCTGTCTACTCCCCATGGCAAGCTCTGAGCCGAAGGCGGTGGCACTGGCTTTCGGTGAGCCTCAACGATGACATCGTCATCAATCCTGAGTATTTCAGGTCGGCCGTCCAATGCGGCTACCGCTTGCGGCGGAAGAACTACAGCCTTCCCTTCAATAAGGTCCAGGTTCTTTATGATTACGCCCCCCACTGCTCTGACCAGGGCTTCTCTCGCTGGCTCGTTGACCGCCTGTTGGAAGACGACGATCTTGCGAACCTTTTCAGCTGCTTGGCTCGTTGGCGAAACAAGGCAGGTGACCGCCACAAAAGTCAGAAGCAACCCTATTGCTGTGTGACTCTTCTTCATACTCGACCTCCTTTGCTCCCTGCGGAGCGCTAACGCTATGGCAAGGTATCGCTTCCCAGCGTTTTGATTTTGATGTTTATGTAACGCCAGGGGTGGCCCCCATCGAACCGACTTTTCGGCTGACCTCCAGGCGTCTGTCTCAAAAACCGTAAATCGTGGTTATGCCTTAGTGGCTGGCGCAATGCAGTTTTGTCGGCGATAGCTCTCCGGCACCGCACTTCGGAATCGAAGTAACTGCCGAGCAGGCGCCTCTTTCCGCGAAAAAACTATTCACAATTGCTACACACACCGTAGGCATCTGTCAAGGCAACATCGCAGGCGGGACCCGTACCCAATTTGGAGTTGGCGAGCAAGAATCCGGCCAGATTCTCCCGCGGGCGTATCGCGTTCCACTTCCGGGTCTTACAGGGTCAAACGGTCCCAGGCAGAGAACGTTGCATGTTGCTTTTCGTCAACATGAATTGCCACACATAAACATCCGCCATCCTCCGATCATATCTGCTTCCAGAGGGTGGAATCGCGGCTCATGGAAGTCCGGGGCGACCCCCTTCAGCGATGTTCCCTCATATCAGGGCGAGGCGAAAAGCGCGCAGCCTTTCGAGCGGGGAGTAGCAGATGCTGGCAATACGGCGCAAGCTGGTGCCGCATCCATCTCTTCCTTTGCTCGACGAGCCGTCCTTGGGTCTTTCGCCTAACTATTTCGAGGCAGTTTTTGAGTAACCGTCCGGTAGCCACAGGTGAGGTCTGGCACAGATTTTGGCGTTGGGGGATCGGGCGGGACGGTTCTGGGTGGCGGTTTGAGCGGCTTTCCAGTTATCGGGGAGGAGATCCTCGAGCCGGTTAATCGGATGGGCGCTGATCCGGTCAAAGACGTCGTGGAGGTTGGTGAACGGGCTGATCTGGAGTCGTTTACAGGTAGTGATGAAGCTGGTGAGGATGGCGGCGGTTCGCCCGCCTTTGTCGCTCCCGAAGAAGAGCCAGTTCTTTCGTCCGACGGCGACTCCCCGCAGGCTGCGCTCGGCGCCGTTGTTGTCAATCTCGAGGTCTCCGTCCTCGCAGTAGCGCAACAGGGCGTCCCAGTTCGACAGGGCGTAGGCGATCGCTTGCCCCTCGGGTCCTTTTTCGGCAAGACGTTGGGTTGCTCGCGTTCGAGATACGCCTTGATGTCGTCGAGGATCGGTACGCTCTTGGCCTGCCGCAGCGTCAAGCGTCCCTTCGCGTCCAGTTTCATCTCTCTGGCTTCTGGTTCCACATCGTACAGCAGTCCCGCCCCGCCCTCGGGCGGGGGATAGGCCAGCATCACCATCGAGCGCATGATGTCGAAGGACTGGGCCTCGAAGGACTTCCGGCGGGCGTGGGCCCAGCACGCCACTTCGGTCACATCCCGCTTGACACCGCTCCGGGCTCTGGCATAATCAAAGCCGCATAGAGCGTGGCAGCGCCTTCGGAAGAGCCAGTCAGGCGTTTGGGGACATAGCAATGAGCGGGCCGAGACTGTCGTTGCGACCTCTCAGGAGGCTATTACGTCCGCGAATCCATCGTGCAGAGGGCGGTTGCTTGCGCCGGTTGACGGTCCGCAAAAGCGCGGAGTCAGGGGGTCTTATGCGGAATCCATATAACACCGGGAGGACAGTAGGCAGTTGCGGCTATCATCTCGACGATAAAGCACTTACGGCTGCAGAGGACCGGCAGTGTTGCGATGCAGTACCGCTGGCCAAAGATTTTGTAAGGAAACCATGGGAACAGTAGTTCGACGACAGAAAGGAGCGGAAATATGGGATTGATCCAAGGCATCTTGTGTGTGCTAATTGTCTTTCTCGGCTGGGCGGCTCCTGCTGCCACAACTGAGGCGCAGCAGATGGATTCCAGCGATGAACTCGCCATTCGGGCGTTGATGGAGAGGATTAACCTCGCCTGCAACGCCGACACAGCCGAAAAGGGTGTGGAAATCATGCGCGGCGTTCTCTCGGACAAGAGCTACACTTTCGTACTTCCCCGCGCGGACATGCCGTCTGAGGCAATCGTTGGGGACAAGAAGGTGCTTTGCGACGCGCTTTCACAGTCGCTGCGCAACGGGCCGAAATGGGGCGTTCATAAGGTGCTACAAATCACAGTCGTCGGCCCCATCGCCTACGAGATTGGAGAAACCAAGGATCCAAACCAGGACCCAAAGGCTCGCGGTACGACTTGGCTAAATGTGTTTGCCAAGGAAGATGTGGGCTGGAAACTCGTCTTTTCCACGCCTGCCGCTGCCGCCCAGAAAGCATTCCGGCGACCCGACGTCAGCAAAGGGAAACCTGCGATGTGAGGGCTCGGACAATCACCACGCAGAGGAATGCCCCGCCGTCCGTGTGGATGGAGGCGGTGTTCGCAACGCCGTAGAACCGGCGGATGAACTCGACCGCCCCACGCCGTCAGGCTTCGGATGGTGGTTAATCCCCGCCGCGCGGACTTCATTCTGAAACGCTCTATTGCCTGCAAGGAAGCCCATGAAACGCTTTACTGGCTTGACTTGCTTGTTGCCGGGGGTATGATGAAAGAAAGTGGAGTGAGCGACCTGATTCGCGAATGTGACGAGATTGTCGCTATTTTGACAACCATCGTCAGGCGCTCCAGGGAGCACCGTTCATGATTGTTTCACCGTTCGCCGTTTCAACGGCATCTTATACGGATCGCAACCCGCTGTCCCGCATCTTATGCGGGTCAATCTAATCATTGCTCGCCACAAGGAAATATGACAGACATTATCAGCAAGAAAACCCGGCTCGAATTTCGTGAATACTTCGTCACAACTACCCTGAGGCATGTCTCTCGCGAATTCGATGCAGCTGATGTCGCATGTGACGCCAACTACAATTCATCTGAGGCAGGAGCCAGGAGGTCCCTGGTCGAGCAGTACTACCATTCCGTCGATTTCTCCTCCTGGAGAGATGTGCGTAAAGTGTTAAGGGTGTATGAGAACGTAATGCTGTCCTTGGAAGACCGAATCAAGTCCCCGCTTTCGGGGAACGAAGATAAATACGCAGAGCGAACATTTACAATCCTCACGCGATGTCTTGAGCGGGACCGCTTGCTCTACTCAGATGAGAAGATACGACCCGCCACAGGGGCACCTGCAGTTGAAGAGCTTGCCCACACGGCTCACGCCCTGGATGCACAAGTTCTGCAGCAACAGATTGAAAGAATGCGTAATGCGGTTGACGGCGACCCTGACTTAGCCATAGGAACCGCAAAAGAACTTCTTGAAACAACATGCAAAACGATCTTGGCGGATTATGCAGTTCAAGCAGACCCATCCTGGGACATGACCCGGCTTGTCAAGGAGGCCCGAGCTGTTCTGCGTCTTGTGCCTCAAGATGTCCCAGATATCGCGAAGGGAGCGGACATCGTCAAGCGCCTCTTAAGCAACTTGGGTCAAGTCTCCCAAGGCCTCGCAGAACTGCGTAACCTTTATGGCACTGGTCATGGAAAGGATGGACGCGCTAAAGGACTGTCATCACGGCATGCCCGCCTTGCGGTAGCCTGTGCGAGTGGGTTGGCAACATTCCTTTTCGAAACTCATCAGGCAGGACAGGAAAAGAACACTTGAGGGGAACAAATCAGTCCAGGGGACGGCTCATACCCGCCGCCGATTTCAAGCGCTCGCAGGACAGAAATGAAGGACAAGACAGACTCGCGAGGTGGACAGTCCCCCTCAGATCAACAGCGCGAAACTCGCGAGTGCCCCAAATGTGGCGCGGAGATGATCAAGGGAGAGATGAGGGGAGGATTGTCTCATGGGAGCTTTGCCTGGGCATGCAGAAACCTCCCCCAATGCGGGCATATCGAGATGGTGCGCACACGCGAAGAGCAGGCAATCCTTGACAAGCTCAAGAAGTGGCTCAGGTAGCGGCGAGGAGGTCCGAACCCCTCCGTCAACGCGACCGTTCGTTGGCGGCCGCTTTCAGTGTCCCTCAATGTGCCGCAAGTTGCGCATACGTCATACGGCAACAAGCGGCAACGGGGAAGAAGACACATACCAGGGAGAGGGAGAAGCTTGAGCAAGAGAGTTGAAGAGATTCGACGGCTGGTTCAGAAAGGCGCTGTGCGCATTTCCGAGCACGGGTATGATGAACTCTCGGCAGATGGAATCCTGGCGCGGGAGGTTGTGGAAGGAGTGGCGGATGCTATTGTTGTGGAGGATTACCCCGACTACCCGAAGGGCTCCTGTGTGCTCGTGCTCCAAAAGGACGGAAAGAATCAGCCCATACATGTCGTATGGGGAATCCCGAAGGGCCATTCAAGTCCAGCGGTCTTGGTCACAGCTTACAGGCCGGATCCGGAGTTATGGGAAGGCAATTTCCTGAGGAGGCGCAGGTGAGAAAGCGAACCCGAACAAAATTGGTTCACGAAGGCCGGTATGTTGCCGAAGTCGAGGTAGAGTTACTGGAGAGGGAAGATGAATGGTCTCCGTACCTCTCCCTGGAGGATGCGTACAAGCTCGATGATGTACGGGAGGCACTTCGCCGAGGCGACATTAAGGCGGCTGCTCAGCACGGTAGAGTATATACTCTGACGCCGGTCGCGCTGTAGCAGCTGCCGTATAACAAGGCCCTTGAGGCGGACGGCTTGCTTCGCTGCGCCCCCACTCAAGGCCAGCGTTGGCGTCCCGATACCGTTTCCACCACAACGCACGCGGCGTCGTACTCGGGGGGAGCGGCGAAAACATAAGGCACAACCGGAAAAAGAGGTAGGCAATGGGAGACAAAGGCAAGAAGGATAAGGACAAGAGTCGGAAACAGAAGATGAGCAAAGAGGACCAAAGGGCAAAAAGGAAGCTGGAGAAGCAACCGAGAAGAACCCCTTGACAGAAAGCATGGTGAGGTGTCCGCCTCACC
>CAZFAP010000100.1:0-18314 GCA_964516325.1 uncultured Verrucomicrobiota bacterium | reverse complement strand
TCTCCATCAAGTCCAACTTCTCGGCAAGCGAAAGCTCGGAAAGAGGCGGCTCAAGTTTTCTCATTGCATTTCCTTTGTTGGGCTAAGCCAACGTCAGGCGCGCCGCGCCACCAGCACCGCCCCGATGCGGCTGTTCGTTCCTATAGTCCCAGTTCCTTCTTTGCATCACGGAGCGGGACGGTGGGCTGGTCCGCTTCCTCGGCTTTCGCCGCACGTAACTCCTTGAGGTCCTCGTAGTCCTGGAGTTCCTCCTCGATCATGACGAACTCCTCGTAAGGAAGGACTGCGAAAGCCTTCTTCCCATCGCACTCGAGTATCTTCGGATGAATTGTGAGCATTGCTGTCCTCCTCAAGTTCTGTAAGCTTCTCGTCGGTGGCGCACCCTGTACACCATCACGCGGTTCGTCTGCTCGATCTCAAACAGTACCCGGTAGTCTCCAACCCTGAGCCTGTACTCTGGCGTGACGTTCGTCAGGCGCTTGACGTCTCCACTGAGGTTGTCCTGCAGCTTCTCCAGCGCATCAACGACCTTTGCCACGTCGTGCCTGGAGATCCCACGCAGATCCTTGACGGCTCGGGGTTTCAGTTTGACTTCGTATCGCATGACTGAATTGTACCATGCTGGGTGATTCTTCTCAAAGGTGCGAACAACGTTTCTACTGTCGGACGGTTGCGAAAGGCCGGTGAAGCTCACCTCAGCGGCTGGCTGCGCAATATATTCGCCGGGGCGTGCCCATCCACGAGAATCTCGCCTTCGGTGGCGTAGTCCATCTCCGGGTCGTATTCCTCCAGGACGGATTTCATCTCGAACGAGAACTTGTGTCGCTCCTGGAGCTTCTGGGCCCGCTCGTAAAGCTCCTGCTTTGTTGCCTTGACCTCCTTTGGTATTGAGACGAGGATTTTGTTGCTGCCGCCGCCGAACGCGTAGTGGCTCTGGAAGACTTTCGCAAACGTCCTTCGCTGGTACTCGTACAGAAGAAAGCCCGGCCTCAAATTAGCTACTACCGCGCCGCCCGGCGACAAAATCCCTCGGCATTCTTCCAAGAATTCCTTCGTCGTGAGATGGTAGGGTATGTATCCTCCGCGAAACGCATCGAGCATGATGACGTCGTACGTTGCCCCCTGTCTCAGAAGCCTCTTAATCTGCACACGTCCGTCCCGGGTAAAAACCTTCAGGTTCGGCCCCTCTTTGAAGAGGAAATATTTCTTAGCGACATTCAGCACTTCGGGGTCGAGCTCGATGCTGTCCACCTTCGCCTCCGGGAAGTAGTGCGCGATAACTCTGGATAGCGTCCCTCCTCCCAGCCCAACGACCAAAACCCGCTTTGGCTCGGGAACGAACAGGAATCCCGAGAACATGAGCCTCGAATAATATATGACCAGTTGCAGCGGCTCGGCCATATCCACCACGGACTCGTCGTAGTCCGTTCCCCGCCGACGAAACCGGAGGGTCCGGAGCGTGCCGTTCTCTTCCACGCAAAGGTAATGATAGAGGCTCTGCTTCTCGTACAGCGTCTTGGCGCATGCGTCCTTCCCGACGCCAAAGAGCATTCCCATCGCGAGGAGAACACTTGTCTTCTTCATTCATCCGACCCTTTCGCTTGCATGCTCCTTCGCGGATAGACCGCAACGAACAGCAACGCCACAACCGCAAGGAGCACCGCCGTCCGAAGGAGAATCGCGTCCGTATGCCACCACAAGATGAAATAGAACGACGTCATCACACATCCCAGAAAACTTCCCACCGTCGAAATGGCGTATAGCGTTCCCGCTTTTTCACCGACCGAAAGGAGGTCAGTCGCCGCTAATTGCACCGCGTATGGGGAGACCATCCCAAGCAGCGTCGTCGGGACAAAGAAGAGAACCATCGCCGCCGCGAGGCACGCCCATCGCTCCCCGGCTTCGGACCCCGCGACCCATAGATCGAAGACCGCATTGTTGACCTTCACGTAGAAAAGCGGCAGGAGCGCAATGCTCACCGCCGCGACAACGATCACCGCGGAAAGACACCCCGGCTTCGGAAAGCGCCTGGACAGCTTCCCCCCGAGAACGTAGCCAACCGCCAGAGACATCAAGAACACCCCGATCACGCTTCCCCAGACGTAGATATCGCTCCCGAAAAACGGCGTCAAGATTATCCCGCCGAGCATCTCAAGCGACATCACCGCCCACCCGCACACGAACACCAGCACCGATAGGGCAACGGACTTCCTTTTCGCGCCCTTGTCCGGACCCATCTATCGCATTCTCCTTTCACTGCGCTCCGCTTGCTTCCCTCGACGCTGCCCTCTCGTCTCGGGCAGACGAGAACGCAATATACCATCCGCTCCGCATTCTCCCAAGAGCAATGTTCGGGCATTTGCAGGGCTTCAGTTATGGGTGGGAGCGATGGAGGAGAGCCTGAGCCATTGTTGGCGTGAACGTATCCCAAACCATAACGGGGCTACGTTGAACCCTTGCTGTCTTAGCGCCTTGGCAAGACGAGCGAACCCCGACTATGATCATCGCCGACTTGACTCAACTGCGCTGGCAGGTAACAGAAGAGTCGGACGTTCCATAGCAGGCATCGGATGAGTTCGGGCCGCACCTGGGTCCGTCCAACTGACTCGGTTACGACCATCAATCGGTGCTTCAGCCAATCGCCGTCCGGTTCCCGACCCCCACCTTCAGCGGAGGCTTCTCGAACAATGGATTTGTCCATCCACCCGCTAACATACAGCCAAACCCCCGCTCGGCCGCCACGTTTCCTTCTTGTGGAGCGTTTGGCGCGGGTACTGTCCCTTCCTGATGGGCTTTTGCACCGCATGATAGAGGGTCTGCTTATCGCGCGATAGCCGCGTTCGCCCGTGGGATTCCCTGTCGCGGAGGGCCATTTGGGATAAGCGTCTGCCCGGCTGCCCATGTATAATGGTAAGAAACTGGCCGAGATTGCGGTGATTGAAAGTCACAGTTGTCAGGGAGGGGAAAGGAGAAGACCATGGTTAAGGCAGCGAAATTACTGATTGCTTTCGGTTGTTTCGTGTTGGTCACCTCAGGCGTGTTCGTCTTAGTCAGCTCTTCGGGCGAAGTCGGAGAGAAGCAAAGCGGTTTCAACATCCACCCAATGGCGGACGTGCACCCGAGCGTCATAATGGAAGGAAACGTGACAGTCGGCGCATACACCAAGATAGACGCTGGCACGATCCTAACGGGCAACGTGACCATAGGGCATCACACGCTCATCCGGTGCAACGTGACAATTCGAGGGACGAACAGCATCGGCAACTACACGCACATCTATGACAACGTGAACATCGAGGGCGGGCGGCCTGCCAAAGCGGGCTCGACGACGAACGAAACGCCCGACCGGTCCGTCATCGGTGATGGCTGCTGGATCAATCACGGCGCCACAATGCACGGCACTCAAATAGGCGACGGGGGCGCCGTCGGACTGAACGGGTGCTGCGACTACAACACAAGAATCGGCAAGGGGGCTATCCTTGCGAACGGAAGCGCCACTCACGTTGACCAGGTCATTCCCGATAATTCCTTCGCGGAGGGCGTCCCTGCCACAGTGAAAAAAGAGAATATCACCGACGAAGACCGCATCAGCTACTTCGGTCTGTTGCCTTTCGCGTGGACGCGCTACGAGGCAGCAAGGATAGAAGAGAGTATTCGAAGGAAAAAGGCTCTGTGAGGTAATCCGTCATCTATGAAAGCGGAGGTCATCGGCAATACTGCGGTCTTCCGCATGGGGAGGGAACCGCCGAGAGCGCAGAGATCGCAGAGATGGCGTGGGCCCCGTGCGGGAGCTGTGCGCTCCCGCACTCCAGATTTCGACGTGCCTTTGAAGTGCTGAAGCGGAACTCCCGTGCTGGACAATCGGATGGATCTTTTCAAAATCTTCTCCGCTGTCTCTGCCCCGAAAGTCAATGGCACGCAATCAAGATTTTCATGGTCTCCGGGTGAACGAAGTTCATGAGGGACCCCGGCTGTTCTCCCCTGTCGTGTGTCTGCCAGCCACGCCCCCTGCCCGTGACTGAGGCATCACCCCGAGCGCTAAAGGTCCGTGATCCCCAATGCTCCGAGGACACGAGGGGCCGACGTCGTTCGCTTTCGGCCCCGCAGACCTGCGGCGAGAAACCTCGGACGTTGCTTTGCGCCCCGCCAGTCTGGGAACGCCGACAGGGCGACTCTCGACGCAGTGGCAAATCCCGGCTACGCGGAAGGCTGCGGCCACGTTACCTGCGGGCCTTCGATCCACCGGTACTGCTGCTCGATTCTGTCGTGCGGGCGGTATTTGCGGATGTGGTCGGCGACTCGCTCGCCCAGGACCTCAATCTTGCTGAAATCTCCCTGCCCAAGACCTGCTTTGGCGCAGAACGACAGGTATCCGACCTTGGCGAAGTCGAATCCCATAAGCTCGACGGCAATCCGGTCCGCAGCGAGCCAGTCGGTGCTGGCGACGGCGACTTTGTGGTCAACGGGCGTTCCGCCCATGGGTCCGTTTCCTTCCATTCCCTGAAATCCGTCAATGACGGAAAGGCCGGGATGGAGTTCCTTCGCCAGCATGAAGTAATTGAAGTGAGCGCCCTCGTTCCACCTCCCCCCGTGGGTGATCGGCTTATCGTTCTTCTTGCCGGCGCCTCCCGATCCCCATCGGAATCCTTTGTCCTTTAACGCTGCTCCAACGACGACGTTTTTCAGGGAAAGGCTGACGATGACGCGGTCGTGCGTCTTCATGACCGCCGACGAGATGACATACACGTCGGGGTCGAGCAGGAGTTGCGAGAAGCGAACGGGCTGGGCGTGGAAATGCTCGTCAATCACGTGCTTGATGGTGAAAGGCTCCTCATCGAGGTCCACGAATCGGACGTTGTACTTATTTTTGAGCCGATAATATCCGTAATTCGCGTATCCCTCCGCCGCGGGAGCGCCGCCCGGGGATTCCGCAATAATGATTTCGTCCTTCCACAACGGCTTCAGGAATTCCAGCTCCGCCTCCACTGCCTCCGCGTGCGTGGCGCAAAGCTGCACATCAACGCCGACGAAATTCGGTTTGATGACGACCTTTTTCTTCCTCGCCAGGCCCCTCTTAATGTCGCCCTCGATGAGCTTCAATGCTCTAAAAATGTTGTCGGCTCGCGAATCCCCTTTAACAAGAGCCGCGCGGCTCTGAACGCTGGGAGAAGCCTGCGCGACAATTCTCTTCGGAACATTCAGGGCCACTAACCCTCCCACAACTCCGCAAGCCGTCGTCCTCAAAAAATCTCTTCTCGTCCAGTGATTCTCCGTGCTCCTCATCTGCGAACCTCCTCCTGCTTGGCTTATCTAATGAAATCTGCGAACCGAGAATCGGTCGGACTGTAATCAGGAAGGCTTCTCGTTCATCAAAATCGCTCTCGCTTTTCTCAGTACGTTAGCTTCTACGGTTGACTCACAGCGCGAAGAAGCTCTCTCGCTCTTCTGCCGAATCGCAAGTCGTCCTGGAGCTTCCTCAGTTCAGAAAGTCCTGACCTATCGCCCAGAAAAGCCATTGCCGCCGCTGCCTCCAGGCGTACCGGCGTATCGTACGCCTCGTACCGTTTGCTTGCTATGTTGATCGTGCCTGCTTCGACATAGGAATAAGCCCCGACGGTTTCGACGACTTTTCTCAGGGCTGCCCCAAACGGCACGTCCCACATCGCCAGCCGGATGCTGTTGAGGTTTTCCGGATCGGTCGCCGAAGTATTCAGCATGAACAGAACCTCGTCGTCCACCCTGATCTCCACTCCGGAAACCTCTGACAATCTGTCCAGGGTCTCGAGGAAGTGTATGAACTTGTAGTCCAGGTTGACTTTTTTCTTGAGCGCCTTCTCGACCTCGGCGTTCGCCCGCGCGAGCGCTTCAGCAGGCTCGGAGCATTTCCGGTCCCGGTAGAGCTTCTTCAGCGGCTCGATCGCGGAAGGATCGCCCATCGTTCCGAGGGCGCAGGCAGCCGCTCGACGGACGCGCGGGCTTTCATCGTTCAGGAGAGGGAGGAGCCGCGACACGTGTTCTTTGCCCTCTCCCCTCGCAATTGCCAGAGCCGCGAGTTGGCGAACGACAGAATCCTTGTCCCGGAACGCCTGCGACAGTGCTGCGGATGCCCTGGCAGTTCGGATGTTCCCGAGAGCGAAGACCGTCGCTCGTCGCACGCCGTAGTGGTCGTCCTTTAGCGCCTGGATGAACCGGTTCGTCTCGCTTTCAAACTCCAGGAGTCCGAGCGAGAAAATCGCCGCACGCCTGACCTGGGGAGCGGGGTCGGTGATGAAATTGACGAGGTTCGCGGCATCCTCCGAAAACCGGTAGGCGACGTTATAGACCGCGTAGGCGCGCAAATGGGGGTCGGAGTGTGCAAGGAGTTTCCCCAGCTCCTCTCGCGTCGGGGAGCCCGAAACAGCCCCAGATTCGGCGGGACATCCCCCGCACAGAAGCGTAAGCCCGGCGAGGAGAAGCGCTCCCATTCGACGGGACACATCGTGCAGCCTGTAGCGGCTGCCTCTGATAGACCAGAAGTTCATCCTTTGATCCAACGCCTCCCACTGCATTCTCAGGCCCCGCATGACGTGCGACCCGCATCGCGTCGGACTCTTGTGGGAACTGATAGGCACGTGGCTGAGAATACCACGGTCGGTTTTCCGCCCCCAAACCTTTTTGTTTGACAGGGAGACCCCAGGTCTGGTAAGAATCACGCGGAAATCCGGCGTCGCTCTCCCATCGGGAGAAAAACAATCGCTCCTTGATAAGAACTGCGGGCCGGCATGCCTTGCGTGCAATGATAATACCGTCCTGGCGCCAATAGCTCAACTAGGTAGAGCGGCGGACTCTTAATCCGTAGGTTGGAGGTTCAATTCCTCCTTGGCGCATTGATATTTTCAGTCCGTATTGTTTGGCGGAGGCCAGCAAAGAAGCGAAAGTGGCGGAACTGGCATACGCGCTAGACTTAGGATCTAGTCCCGGAAACGGGTTGGGGGTTCGACTCCCCCCTTTCGCATGGGAGTGAGCGGCGAGCGCCTCTGTGTCCGTTTCCCATTCGAGCGTTTCGTGGCGCGCGGAAGCCGGGAAAGGTTCTCCCGTTCGTTGACTGTGTGGGGTGCGGAGGTAGAGGCGAGAGGGGAGTCCGCGTGCGAAAAAATGTAACTTGGGGGTTGAACTCTTTCACGGTTTGTGCATAATTACCTTGTCCCTTTCCAGAGGATTCCAAGCTGCCCGAGCGGGCAGGTGACAGGGGCGAGCGTAGCTCAGTGGTAGAGCATCACGTTGCCAACGTGATGGTCGTGGGTTCAAGTCCCATCGCTCGCTCCATCTTTTTGCTTTTTTCCATCTTGTTGCGGCGCGGGCTTTGGCGGGGACAAAAGCACGGGAAGCGCTCCCAACGGAAACGCCTACCGCTGAATTTCCCTCATCCGCGTTGGTCTCCGAACACGACGAGGCTCGCACGCCAAGACTGTTCTTGGCTGTTCCGGGAGCCGAGGATTATGAAAACGGGGGCGGTTCATAAGTCCCCCACGTAAGGACAATTCAACCATGGCCGATGAACTTGAAAGAGACACGTTGACGGTCGCGGCGGAGGTGGAAACCGTCAGCCCGTGCGAGCGTCGAATCAAACTCAACGTCCCATTTGACGAAGTCGAAAAACAGTTCCGTGCCACGTATGAGGAGATGAAGAACACCGTTCGCATCCCCGGATTCCGCCCCGGCAAAGCCCCGCGGCAGGTCGTCGAGATGCGGCTGGGCAGCGCTTTCCGAGAGAGGGCCCTCGCGGACATCCGCGTGCGCGCCCTCGGGCAGGCCGTCCGGGAGCACAAGCTGAGGCCGGTGAGTGCTCCTCAGTTCGAGAAGATTTCCTATCAGAGGGGACAACCCTTTACCTTCGAAGCGGTGTTGGAGGTGGTCCCGGACGTCAAGCTCCCCGAATACAAAGGGGTTAAAATTGAAAGAACGGACCCCCTTCCCGTTACCGACGAGGATGTTACTGACGAGCTGAACCGCCTCCGCGACAACTTCGCGGAACTCATCCAGGTCACCGATCGGCCTCTTCGGGACGGCGATTTCGCCGTCATTACCTACGAAGAGGAAGCTGACGGAAAAACCGAGAAGTTCGAGCGGCGGCTCGTTGAAGTAGCTCCGGATTCTCCTCTGCCCGGCTTTGGTGAAAAGGTGAGGGGAATGAGACCGGGGGAGAAGAGAGATTTTCAGATTAAGTTTCCCGACGATTACGGCGACAAGGAAGCGGCGGGCAAGTTGGTGAATTACCGTCTGGAACTGGTCGAAATCAGAACCAGAGTCCTGCCCGAGGCCGATGACGAATTCGCCAAGAAGCTGCGGGCGCAATCCCTCGAAGAGCTGAAGAAGGCCATCACCAAAAGGTTGACGGACGACCGAGAAAGAAGGGCGGAGCGACACGAAATCCAGCAGATCATGCTGTATCTGTTAAAGAACACCGACGTGGAGGTGCCCCGGTCGCTCCTGGCGGAGGGAGCGAGGTCCCGCGTGAGGAGCAAGGTTGACGCGGGCCTCCGGGCAGGAATCTCGGCCACGGAATTGCGGGAAAGAAGAGAAGAGATCGTCAAAGACGCCGCCGGCGAGACCTACGGGGAGTTGAAGCTGCAAATCCTCCTGGCGAAGATCGCGGAGGCCGAGGGGATCGGTGTCTCTCCGGAGGAAATCGAAGCCCAGATCGCTGGCATCGCTGCCAGAACCAACAAGAGCAAGGAGGAAGTCAGGAAACAGCTCACGGACCAGGGGCTACTCGACGACCTTGAATATGATATAGTGGAGCGGAAGGTCGTGAGTTTCCTTCACAATAGCGCTGTAAAAGAGTAAGGCACTGAAATGGAAAGCGTAATAGTCCCGACAATCATCGAAAAGGACGGCGTTCTGGAGAAAAGGTGGGACCCGTATTCTCGTCTCCTCCAGGATAGAATCATATTCATCTATACGGGGCTGGATGATTTCGTCTCTAATCTGGTCATTGCACAGCTCCTTTTCCTACAAATGGACGACCCCGACAAGGACATAGGTATTTACATCAACTCGCCGGGCGGCTATGTTACCGCCGGACTGGCAATCTACGACACCATGCAGTTTGTCAAATGCGACGTGGCTACGTACTGTATCGGGCAAGCCGCGAGCATGAGCGCCGTCCTTCTGGCAGCCGGGACCAGGGGAAAACGGTTTGCGCTTCCGCACTCCCGCGTGCTCATCCATCAGCCCCTTGGGGCCATCCACGGGCAGGCCAGCGACGTGGGCATACAAGCCGAGGAGATTATTCGCCTCCGAAAACAGCTAAACGTAATCCTCGCCGACCATACGGGGCGCCCCGTCGAGGAAGTGGAAAAAGACACCGATCGGGAGAAGTTCATGTCCGCGGAAGAAGCCATGGCGTATGGCATCGTTGACCAGGTAATCACGAGTAAAAAGGAGTTCACAGTCGCTAAATAAGGGGCAGAACGGTTCCAGCTCCGCGTGCTGGAATGTAATCGTGCTATGGAGTATTCCCCTCTTCGGGGAAGTGCTCGTTGCTCTTAAGCTGACAGCGGAGGTAGGAGACAGACAAAATGAGCGAGTATAACCATCTGTTTGTTCCGAGATGTTCGTTTTGCAGCCGGACAGAAGATCAGGTCAACAAACTGATTTCGGGGCCCGACGTGTACATCTGCGACAAGTGCGTTGACCTCTGCAAGAGGCTCATCTCCAGTCGCCCCCCGCGGAAGAAGTCCAAAATTCTCAAGCCGAAAGAGATCAAGGAGCGACTCGACGAGTACGTCATCGGGCAGGAGTCCGCGAAAAAATCCCTCGCGGTGGCTGTGTTCAACCACTACAAGCGGGTCATGTCCTCCGACATAGACGATGATACGGAAATCCACAAAAGCAATGTCTTGCTCATCGGTCCCACCGGCTGCGGCAAGACGCTTCTCGCCAGCACCCTCGCCCGGATTCTCGACGTCCCCTTCGCGATCGCCGACGCCACCACGCTCACCGAAGCGGGCTACGTGGGCGAAGACGTGGAGAATATCATCCTGAAGCTCCTCCAGAACGCCAACTACGATGTCGAGCGAACAGAAATCGGCATCGTCTATATTGACGAAATTGACAAGATCAGGAGAACCACCAACAATGTCTCCATCACGAGAGACGTCTCGGGGGAAGGCGTCCAGCAAGCCCTCCTGAAAATCATCGAGGGGACCGTTGCCAACGTCCCTCCGAAAGGTGGAAGAAAACATCCCCAGCAGGACTACATCCAGGTCAACACCCAAAACATCCTTTTTATCTGCGGCGGGGCGTTTATCGGACTGGACCGCATCGTCAAGAAGAGGCTGGGAAAGGGCACCATTGGCTTCGGCGGCGGCGACAGCAAGCGTCAGCCCGAAAGCGTAGGCGAAGTCCTTTCCTTGGTGGAACCGGAAGACCTCATCGAATATGGCATGATCCCGGAATTTGTCGGGCGAATGGGAGTCATCGAGTCGGTTTACGAGCTTTCGGAGAAGGACCTCATCCGAATTCTGACGGACCCAAAAAACGCCCTCGTGAAGCAATATCAGAAGCTGTTCAAGATGGAGGGGGTCAAGCTCACCTTTGTGAAGCCCGCCCTGACCGAAGTCGCCCGAAGAGCGGTTCAAAAAGGGACTGGCGCCAGGGGATTGAGGCTGATACTGGAAGAGCTCATGGGGGACGTCATGTTCGAAGTGCCGTCCAGACCGGAGGTCGAGGAGTGCACAATTACCAGAGACGTCGTCCTCGGCAAATGTAAGCCCAGGCTCAAGTATCGAAAGGAAAGGCAGATCGCGTGACCGGGGGCCTACGAGCCCACCCCCCCAGCCGCCCCCCCCCCTATTTCGGGTGTCGGGTGTCGGGTTGCAACCCCAAACCCCAGACCCCAATCAGGGAGAGCGGGTCTGCGTGCCGAATCCTGAATCGTATGAACACACGGACGAAATCAAAACCACCGGCCGCCAAAGAGAAAGACGCGAGTCAAACCGTCGTCCTTCCCCTTCTCCCCCTGAAGGATGTCGTCGTGTTTCCCCACATGGTTCTGCCGATCCTGGTGGGGAGAGAGAAATCGGTCAAAGCCGTCGAGGCGGCGGTTCTTGCCGGGGGACCACTCTTTGTTGCCGCGCAGAAGTCGAGCGAAAATGAGAACCCCGCACCTGCCGACATTCATCCCGTGGGGACGCAGTCCAAGATTATCCAGATGCTCAAGATGCCGGACGGCTCCGCCAAAATCCTCCTCGAAGGCATGAGCCGCGGGAGAATCGTTTCGTACAGTTCTGAGGATGGCTACTTCAAAGTCGAAGTGGTCCCGCTGGCGGAGGGGACACCATATAAGCATGGTGTCCCCAAGAAAAACCTCCGCACAAGAGCCCTGATGCGGTCCGTCGTTGACCTCTTCGAGTCGTATGTGGAGCTCAACCCCCGAATTCCCCCCGACATGTCTCCCTCCATCCGGGAGATAGACGATCCCGAAAGGCTCGTTGACACTGTCTGCGCGCACGTGATCCTTCGAGTCCCCGAAAAGCAAGAACTGCTTACCATGGATGACCTCGAGCAGCGGATGTCTCGCCTGGTCGCCCTGTTATACTCGGAGATTGAGATTCTCCAGATAGAACGAGAGATCACGAGCAAAGTCCACAAGAGGATTGAAAAGGGGCAGAAGGCTTTTTACCTCGCCGAGCAGAAAAGGGCTATCGAGGAAGAACTCGGCAAAGAAGGTCTCTCCGACGACGAAATTGACCAGCTCCGGCAGAAAGTTGTTGAAGTAAAGATGTCCCCGGAGGGGCAGGAAAAGGCGCTTTCGGAGCTGGACCGAATGTCCAAGATGCCCCTGATCTCGCCCGAGGCGACCGTTTCCCGAAACTACGTGGACTGGCTGCTCTCAATGCCCTGGTCGAAGAGCACGAGGGATAACCTCGACATCAAGCACGCCCAGACCGTTCTGACGGAGGACCACTACGGACTGGAGGAGCCGAAGGAACGGATTCTCGAGTATCTCGCCGTCAGAAAGCTCCGCCGCAAAATGCGGGCGCGCCCTGTATCCTCTATACAGCATACAGGATACAGGATACAGGATACAGGGATACAGCACACAGGGAGCGGGCCGGTCCTCTGTTTTGTTGGCCCCCCCGGCGTAGGAAAGACCTCCCTCGCGAAATCCGTCGCCCGGGCCCTCGGCAGAAAGTTCGTCCGCGTCTCCCTGGGCGGCGTCCGCGACGAAGCCGAGATCCGCGGACACCGGAGAACCTACATCGGCGCCCTCCCGGGGCGGATCATTCAGTCCGTCAGGAAAATCGCCTCCCGCAACCCCGTCTTTTTGCTCGACGAGGTTGACAAGTTGTCCGCGGATTTCCGCGGCGATCCTTCTTCGGCTCTTTTGGAGGTTCTTGACCCCGAGCAAAATCACGCTTTCAACGACCATTACATCGAGGTGGATTTCGACCTCTCCGATGTTCTGTTCATTGCGACCGCGAACCTGGAATATTCGATCCACCCGACGCTCCTCGATAGGATGGAGGTCATTCGACTGCCAGGGTATACGGAATGGGAAAAATTGGAGATCTCGCGGGGATTCCTTGTCCCCAAGCAACTCCGCGCCAATGGGCTGACCAAGAGAAAGCTCAAAATAGAGGAGGACGCTCTGCTCCGCATCATTCGGGAGTACACCCGCGAGGCGGGCGTCCGCAACCTCGAGAGGGAAATCTCAAGAATCTGTCGCAAGGTTGCCAGAAAGCTGGCATCCGGGAAGAAACGCGCCGTGGTTGTGGACCGCTTAAACCTCAAAGCATTCCTCGGAAATCCCAAGTTCCGCCATCAGAAATCGGACCGTCGAGCGGCTGTGGGAGTAGCGACGGGTCTGGCGTGGACCGAAGACGGCGGAGAAATCCTGAAAGTCGAAACCCTCCTCATGGAGGGCAAGGGCGAGGTTACTCTCACTGGACAACTTGGCGAAGTTATGAAAGAATCCGCCAGAGCGGCCCTGAGCTATATTCGCGCCCACCGTGCGGAATTTGGTCTCGGCAGCGGTTTTCACCGCAAGACCGATATTCACGTGCACGTTCCAGAGGGTCAGGTCCCCAAGGATGGCCCGTCGGCCGGGGTGGCAATTTTTGTGTCAGCTCTCTCTGCCCTTACTAAAAGGGCGGTGAGGGGCGACGTGGCGATGACAGGCGAGATTACGCTCCGCGGGAACATCCTTCCTGTGGGGGGCATAAAAGAGAAGATTCTGGCGGCGCACCGCTCGGGAATCACCACAATTATCATTCCCTGGGAAAACAAGAACGACCTCAGCCAATTGCCCAAGGTCGTGCTCCAGGAGTGCCAGTTCGTTACGGCCAAAGGCATCAAAGATGTTATTGGCGCTTCTTTCGTTATAAGGTAGAGTCTGTCAGGACACGCCAAGGACGTGAACAAACAATAACAACAGCGTGGAGCAATTGCATGAGAAAAGAATACCTCTATTCCCCAGGACCGACCACTGTTCCCCCGGAGGCTCTCTCCGCAATGGGGAAACCCATCTTTCACCACCGCACAAAGAGGCACGAGGAAATGCTCCAGGAGATCCTCAGCGGACTGAAGTACATCCTGGCTACCCAGAACGACGTCCTCGTCTTTGCCTCTTCCGGAACCGGAGCAATGGAAGCTTCCGTGGTCAACCTTGTGTCCCCCGGCGATAAAATCATCACGGTGAACGGGGGCAAGTTCGGCGAGCGTTTCGGCGAAATCGGTCGTGCCTACGGAGCGAACGTTGACGAGATCATGGTCGAATGGGGGTATTCGGTTGACCCGGGAGAAATTGAGAAACGCCTTACCGATGGCGTCAAGGCCGTTTACGTGACGTTGTGCGAGACCTCCACCGCTGCCCGGAATGACATTAAGACCATCGCCAGCATCGTCGCCAAAACCCCGGCCGTCATCGTTGTGGACACCATAAGCGGGCTGCTCTGCGACGATCTCCCGGTGGACGAGTGGAGCATTGATGTGGCGGTCGGTGGTTCTCAGAAAGGGCTTATGATTCCACCCGGCATCGCGTTTTGTTCCGCCAGCCAGAAAGCGTGGAATCTTGTGAAGTCCTCGAAGATGCCAAAATTCTACTTCGATTTCCTGGATACCAAGAAGGCGGCGGACAAGTCCGACACTCCCTTCACGCCAGCCATAAGCCTCCTGTGTGCCCTTCGCGAAACTCTGGCGATGATACGAAAGGAAGGAAGAGAGAATCTCCTGAAGCTCTATGCGAAGCTCGCCGCGGCGGTTCGGGCGGGAGCTACGGCGATGGGATTGTCCCTGTTCTCTCATGCCCCGTCGAATGCGGTTACTGCCATCAACGTCCCTTTGGGCATAGACGCGGGAAAACTCCTCGATAAGACCTTGCGAGACGAGTTCGGCGTTACCTTTGCCGGAGGGCAGGAGAAACTCAAAGGGAAAATCGTGCGGATATGCAGCATGGGGTACACCAACGAGTTTGACATCCTGACGGCGATGTCCGCCCTCGAGTTTGCTTTGAAGAAACAAGGATACCAGTTCCAGGTTGGCGCCGGAGTAAAAGCTGCGCAGGAGGTGCTATCATGAAAGTTCTCATCAGCGATAAACTCTCCCAGCAGGGGAAGGAGATCCTCAAGCAAAGGGGACTCCAGTTCGACGAGAAAACGGAGTTGACGCCCGACCAACTGAAGGAAGTCATCGGCCAATACGACGGCATCATCATCCGCAGCGGCACCAAACTGACGAAAGACGCACTGGCGAATCCGGGTCAGCTCAGGGCTATCGCCAGAGCAGGCGTGGGGGTGGACAACGTGGATGTCCCCGCTGCCACGCAAAAGGGTATCGTCGTCATGAATACCCCGAGCGGAAATACCGTCTCGACCGCTGAGCTGACTTTCTCCATGCTTCTCGCCCTGTCCCGTAAGATTCCCCAGGCTTGTGAATCCGTCCGAAAAGGGGAATGGAAGCGCAGCAAATTCTCCGGTGTGGAAGTCCGCAATAAGACTCTCGGCATCGTCGGCCTCGGTCGCATCGGAACACAGCTTTCCAGGTACGCCAGGGCGTTCGAGATGCGGGTCATTGCGCACGACCCCTACGTCTCCACGGAACGCGCGCAGCAGCTCGGCATCGAAGCGGTTGACCTCAACCGGCTTCTGGCGGAATCGGATTACATCTCGGTCCACACGCCGCTCACCCCGGAAACCAAAAACCTCCTCGGCCGAGAGGCGATGGCAAAAATGAAGCCCGGCGCCTGCATTCTGAACTGTGCGCGGGGCGGGATCGTGGACGAGCAATCGCTTCTCGAAGCGCTCCAGCAGGGCAAGCTCGCCGGCGCCGCGATTGACGTATGGAGCCAGGAGCCGCCGACCGGCAATCCTCTCCTGACGCTCGAAAACGTCGTCGGGACGCCCCATCTCGGCGCCTCCACCAAAGAAGCTCAGGACAACGTCGCCCTCGAAGCGGCGGAGCTCATGGCGGATTTCTTGCTCGAAGGCAGAGTCAAGAACGCCGTGAACGTTCCGTCCTTTGATGAGAAGATTCTCAAGCAACTGCGCCCGTACATCTACCTGAGCGAGAAGCTTGGAAACCTCACCGCGCAGATGCTCAAGGGAGGTTTGCAGTGCCTCGAAGTTACGTACAGCGGAGAGCTGGAGCAGGTGGATGTCGCGCCCCTGACCATCGGCGTTTTGAAGGGCTTCCTCGGTCATGTCCTGGACAGCGACGTCAACGAGGTCAGCGCTCCGTCCAAAGCCAAGGAGCGAGGCATTCAGGTCGTTGAAACCAAGAGCAGCAAGAGCGAGGACTTCGCCGTCCTCGTGAAGGTTACGGCCAAATCGGACGCGGAGGAGACATCGGTCGCCGGAACCGTGTTCGGCAAGAAGAACGACCCCCGGATTGTCCGGGTGAACGAGTTCCACGTGGACGCTGTTCCGGAAGGCAGTCTTATCATCATCATGAACTGGGACAGACCCGGCGCCATAGGGAAGATCGGCATGACGCTCGGCAATAACAATGTCAATATCGCCGATATGACGCTCGGACGGAAGAAGGCGGGAGAAACCGCCGTCGTCGTCCTCAACATTGACGGCGATATACCGGAAAAGGTCGTGAGCGAACTCAAGCAGCTCAAAGAAGTCATAGACGTCAAAGTCGTCCACCTGTAATAGGACATTGACCGGATGGTCAGGAACCGCAGATGAACGCAGATGAACGCAGAGCGACGGAAAAGTGAATATCCGCGTGTATCTGCGTGCATCCGCGGTTAATCTGGCATCGTGTTCATCCTCTGTGGCGCCGTCAAAGGCGCTGGGGGTGTGTCCCTGTATCCTGTGTGCTGTGTGCTGTATACAGGATACAGGATACGGCATGCAGGGTAGAGGTACTCAAAAATGCCCAGCACGGTTTTAATCGGAGCGCAATGGGGCGATGAGGGTAAGGGCAAAATCATAGACCTTCTCACCGAGCGCGTGGATTTCGTGGTCCGGATGCAGGGCGGAAGCAACGCCGGGCATACCGTCAGGGTTTTAAACGACGACTTCGTGCTGCACCTCATCCCTTCCGGAATCCTCCACGGAGGGAAGACCTGTATCGTAGGCAACGGCGTCGTCATTGACCCCCAGTCGCTCTTCGAGGAAATAGGCGCCTTAACCTCGAAAGGCGTCCGAGTCGGAAAGAACCTCCTCATCAGCGAGACCGCCCACATCATCTTCCCCTATCACAAGCTCCTCGATGTGCTTCGAGAAAAGATGAGAGGGGACACCATTGCGCATGGTGTCCGCTGCTACTCGATAGGCACGACCGGAAGAGGAATCAGCCCCTGTTACATGGACAAGGTGGGGTACATGGGCATCCGAGCGATTGACCTCTTAGACAAAAGCGTCCTTATGGAGAAGCTCCGGATCAACCTCCACGAGAAGAACCTCATTCTCACGAGAGTTTATGAGCACGACCCCCTCGATCTGCACTCGATTTTCACCCAGTACACGGACTACGGCGAGAGGATGAAACCGTATGTCTGCAACACCGAGATCGTCCTCAACGAAGCCCTTAGGCTCGACAAAGAGATTCTTTTCGAGGGCGCCCAAGGGGCTCTCCTCGACGTGGATTTTGGGTCTTATCCCTATGTGACCGCTTCCACGACGACTTCTGGCGGCGCCTGCACCGGAAGCGGAACGGGACCCAACTGGATCGGCCTGGTTGTCGGAGTCGTCAAGGCGTACACGACCCGCGTCGGGAGCGGCCCCCTCCCCACGGAGTTTCCGCCGGAAGCTGATTTCGTGGACAGGAAAAGAGACCGCGAGTATGGCTCGACCACCGGTCGGTCGCGAAGGTGCGGCTGGTTCGACGGGGTCATCGTCAAACATGCCGCGCGGGTCAACGGAATTGGCGTCGCTGCACTCACGAAGCTCGATGTGCTCGACACCGTTCCCCGGATCAAGATTTGCACCAGCTACGAATACAATGGCGAGGTCATACGGGAATTCCCCAACAGCACGCACGTGCTTAGCCAGTGCCGCCCGAACTACGAGGAGGTCGCTGGTTGGATGACCCCCACTTCGGATATCCGCCAATACGAGGACCTGCCAGAAAACGCAAGGAAGTACATTGAAAGGTTGTCCGAGCTTATTGGTGCGCCTATCGAGATAATCTCCGTGGGTTCCGAACGCTCACAAACCATTTTCCGAGGCGACCCCCTAATTAGACGAATTGCAGGGAAGAAGAATCTTCACAGGATGACAGGATTGAGCGGATGATCAGGAACCGCAGATGAACGCAGATGAACGCAGATGGATGGGAAAGTGAACATCCGCGTGTATCTGCGTGCATCCGCGGTTAATCTCCCATCGTGTTCATATCGCAGAAGGTAGCCTCCGCGTATGAGTCCCGCCGCCGCTTCTCGAACGGAATCATTGGAAGAACAAAGAGCGAAAACGCTGCGTGATTACGGCCTCGATCCCGCCCGGTTGCCGCGGCACGTCGCCATCATCATGGACGGTAACGGCAGGTGGGCAAAGAAGCGGGGATTCTCCCGGATCAAAGGCCACCGCGAGGCAGTGAAAACTGTCAGGGGCATCGTCGAGTTCTCGCGTGAAATTGGGATTCAGTACCTCACCCTCTATGCGTTTTCCGTCGAGAACTGGAGCCGTCCCCGGTCCGAAGTCAAAAGCCTCATGCGGCTGCTTCACCAGTATCTCGTGAAGGAAAGGCGCCGCCTCATGGAGAACTCGATTCGCATGACCGCCATCGGAAGAACCGATGAACTCCCTCCCGAAGTGCGCGATGAGTTGAACAAAACGATCGAGCTTACCCGGAACAATCGCGGTCTGACCGTCATCCTC
>CAZFAP010000099.1:0-18394 GCA_964516325.1 uncultured Verrucomicrobiota bacterium | reverse complement strand
CATATTCCGCGATAAGCCGATAACTGCGAAACCCGCGGAGACCCGAATGGGCAAGGGAAAAGGGGCGCCCTCCGATTGGGTCGCGGTTGTCCGGCCGGGAAGAGTGCTGTTTGAGCTGGATGGGGTTCCCGTGGCCATGGCAAAAGAAGCATGCCGCCTGGCAGCCCACAAGCTCCACATCCGGAGCAAGTTTGTTTCCCGCGGCGCGCACGCCGCCTGATGGTGGATGACGGCTCATGAAAGCGAAGAAGCTAAGGGAAAAGACAAAAGAGGAACTGGAGCAGCTCTTGGACGATGGCCGGCAGGAGCTCTTCAACCTGTACTCCCAGTTGCACATCGGTCAGGTCGAAAAACCGCATCGCATTGGTCAACTGAAGAGGGACGTCGCCCGGCTGACCACCATCTTGAAGGATGGCGGGTATAGCCACAGATAATTCACTCGTCTGGCGCGCAGCGCTCGGCCGGGCGGTGGGAGGAATGCCGGCGAGGACCCAGAGCGGAAAGTCTTTCGGAGAGAGGAGTGCCGCATGGCACAGGAAGAAAAGGTAGAGCGAGCAAATCGAAAGGAACGAAAAGGGTTCGTCCTTCAAAATAAGATGAACAAGACCATCGTCGTTGGCGTGGAACGGACGTTTCGGCACCCCAAGTACGGCAAGGTCCTCACGAGGGTGAAAAAGTATTATGTCCACGACGAAAAGGGCGAAGCGAAAGCCGGAGATTTTGTTCGGATTATCGAGACCAGGCCCATCAGCAAACTGAAACGGTGGCGCCTGGTCGAGGTCCTTCGCTCGTAGGTCCACCGGGAGCACCGAGTAGCTCCCTTCTCGTGACAACAGGTTGTACATCAGGAACGCACAATGATTCAGATGCGGACACGTCTTGACGTCGCCGACAACACAGGAGCGAAGAAAGTCGCCTGCATCAAAATCCTCGGCGGCTCAAAAAGGCGGTATGGACGAGTCGGCGACATCATCCGAGCCTCCGTGAAAGAAGCGGCTCCCAACGGCGTCGTGAAGAGAAAGGAGGTCATCCGGGCGGTGATCGTCCGCACGACGAGCGACATCGCTCGCCCCGATGGCTCCGTTTTGAGGTTCGACAGCAACGCTTGCGTGATTATTGACGACCAGAACAATCCAAGAGGCACACGGATCTTCGGCCCCATTGCGAGGGAGTTGAGGGACAGGAACTTCATCAAGATTATCTCCCTGGCGCCGGAGGTCCTGTAGCGGAGGTAGCCCGCTTGTGAGTCGCATGTTCGGAAAGAAAGAGGCTCGGGCGAAAGGGAAGCCCTATATCCGGAGAGATGATATTGTCTCTGTAATGGCCGGGCGAGACAGGGGCAAGAGAGGCAAGGTCCTGCGCGTTTCGCCCGATAAGGGCGTGGCTTTCGTGGAAGGAATTAACGTCCTTGTGAAAGCGATCCGCCCCGACCCCCAGGTCGCCCAGAGCGGCGGATTCGTGCGGAGGGAAGGTCCCATCGCGTTATCGAATTTGCAGCTCTTCTGCTCCAATTGCCAGAAGCCGACGAGGATAGCCAGAAGCGTCGTCGGCGAACGGAGGGAGAGAGTCTGCAAGAAGTGCAAGAAACCCATCGGCAAAGCGTAGCGATATGGCAAGATTGCGAGACTACTATTTTTCAACCGTCGTTGCGAAGATGATGGAGGAGTTTCACTACAAGAACCGTCTTCAGGTCCCCCGACTCGAGAAGATCGTCTTGAATATGGGTTTTGGCGAAAGCGCTCGGGACAGCGCTGTGATGGAGGAGGCGGTCTCCCAGGTGGCCACGATCTGCGGCCAGCGCCCCGTCATCACGAAGGCGAGAAAAAGCATTGCGGGTTTCAAGATTCGAGCAGGGATGCCGGTCGGGTGCAGAACCACCCTGAGAGGAAAGCGAATGTACGAGTTCTTCGACCGGTTCGTGAACGTGGCTGCCCCGCGAATCCGAGACTTCCGGGGCTTTCCCGAGACTTGCGACGGCAGGGGCAATTACAACACAGGCATTGATGAGGTCATCATCTTCCCGGAAATTAACATTGACAAGGTCAAGAAATCGTTCGGGATGCATATCACGATGGTGACCACCGCCAGGACCGATGCCGAGGCCCGAAGACTCCTGGAGTTGCTGGGGTTGCCGTTCCGAAAGAGGTAGGTCCCGAAAAGGATTCATAGATGGCGAAAAAGTCTCTCATTATTAAGGCGAGTGGGCCGCCGAAGTTCAAGGTCAGAGCATACACCCGATGCAATAGGTGCGGCCGCAGAAGGGGATACATGAGAAAGTTCCAGCTCTGCCGTATCTGCTTCCGCGAACTCGCCTCCGCTGGGCTTATTCCCGGCGTCACAAAGGCAAGCTGGTAAAAGTTATTCTTTCGTCAGGAGGAAACGACCCGGATGACCATGACCGATCCCATCGCGGATATGCTGACACGAATTCGCAATGCGAATTCCGCCTGGCATCCCCATCTCGACGTGCCAGCATCCAAACTGAAGCGGGAAGTCCTTCGCGTTTTGAAGGAAGAGAAGTACATCGAAGACTGCGTGTTCATCGGCGACAAGACAAGGGGGATGTTTCGCGTGTACCTCAAGTATACCCCCGAGAGGGAACGCGTCATCACTGGCATAAGGAAAATCAGCAAGCCCGGACTCCGAAGGTACGTGGGCGGCGACGAGATACCGGAGGTGATGGGCGGGCTCGGAGTGGCTGTTCTTTCCACCTCCAGGGGGGTCATGACCGGGAAGAAAGCCCGCGAGCAGAAATTAGGTGGAGAACTTCTTTGCATAGTCTGGTAGAGCACGCGGACGGCGCACAGGGGCTCACGCAAGGAGATGATTGAACAATGTCTCGGATCGGACGGTTGCCCATAAAACTCCCTCACGGGGTCTCCGTCGAGATTGGCGGTGGCATGGTGCGTGTGCAGGGACCCGGTGGGAAAAAGCTCGTTCAGCAAGTGGACGCTCGCATCAAAGTCGAGTTGCAGGACGAGGGGAGAACGGTCGTCCTCGCCAGAGGGTCCAACTCCAAGAGGGACAAGGCGCTCCACGGGACCTATCGTTCGCTCATTGCCAACATGGTCGAAGGGGTCACGAAGGGATACCAGAAGAACCTCTTGATTCAGGGTGTGGGCTATCGCGCGAAGGTTGAGGGAAAGATATTGGAACTGACGATTGGGCGGTCCCACCCGGTTCTCTATCCCATCCCGGAAGGAGTTGAGATCGCCGTGGAAAAGGGAACGTCCATCAGCGTCAAAGGTTGCGATAAGCAAAAGATCGGCGAGACCGCCGCGCAAATCCGAGCGTTGTGTCCGCCGGAGCCGTACCAGGGAAAAGGCATTCGATATGCCGACGAACAGGTCAGGAGGAAGGCCGGGAAAGCTGTCGCTTAATCGGCCTTTTATCGTGAAATGATTAAAAAGCTGTCGCGGGCAGACCTCAGAAATCGAAGACACGTGCGGGCGAGAAAGAAGGTGCTCGGAACGAAGGAGAGGCCTCGGGTATGTGTCTTCCGGAGCTGCGCCAACCTCTACTTGCAGCTTATTGATGATACGGAAGGCCGCACCCTCTATGTCCTCTCCACGCTCAGCAAGGAGCTGAGGGAAAAGAACCTGAAGAGCTCAAAAAACGTGGCCGCGGCGAAAACCCTCGCGGAGCTGTTTGCCCAAAGGCTCAAGGAAAAGAATATTGGAGCAGTCGTGTTTGACAGGAGCGGCTACCGTTACCACGGCAAAGTCAAGGTCGTGGCCGATGTCCTTCGCGAGCGCGGTCTCCTCGCGTAGAGAAGTTGCGGACGCCGCGTCAGCATCTCGGCCACACAACGTCTGTAGCCCTGTGCCAGTAAAAGGAAGACATTGGACAAACTCGAACTTCGAACGCCAGAACTGATGGAAAAGGTCGTCACCATTAACCGCTGCGCCAAGGTGGTTAAGGGGGGAAGGCGATTTAGCTTCAGCGCCCTCGTCGTCGTGGGCGATAGGAGCGGACGGGTTGGCTTCGGTTATGGAAAGGCCAACGAGGTCTCCGAGGCGATTCGCAAGGGGGTCGAGCAGGCAAAAAAGAACCTGTTTCAGGTGCCCATGGAAGGAACCACAGTCCCTCACAGGATTGTGGGGGAGTACGGGGCCGCGAAAGTCCTCCTGAAACCAGCGGCTCCCGGCACCGGAATCATAGCCGGCGGGGCCGCGCGAGCCCTTCTATCCGTGTCGGGGATAAGGGACGTTGTCGCGAAGTCGCTGGGCTCGACCAATCCGCTGAATGTCGTCAGGGCAACGGTTGACGCCCTCCTGAGGATGAAGCAGCGAAAAGACCTGGAGAAGCTCGATAGAGGTCGCACGTATGACGTTGTCTAATTTGAGAAATAACCCCGGAGCGAGAAAAGAGTCTCGCCGAAAAGGGAAGGGACCGGGTTCCGGCAGAGGAAAGACCAGCGGAAGAGGGCATAAAGGCCAGAAAGCCCGCTCTGGCCCGAGAAGCTCTCGCGGATTTGAAGGTGGGCAAATGCCCTTCTACCGCCGTTTGCCCAAGAAAGGATTCAACCGCACCCGGTTCAAGACACTTTATTCGGTTGTGAATCTAAGGGCTCTGAACGCATTCGATGAGGGAACGAAGGTCACTCCAAGAGTCCTCCTTGAAAAGGGTTTGATCCGGAATCTTCGTTCCCCGGTGAAAATCCTGGGTGATGGCGAGCTGGCAGTCAAGGTTGACGTGGTGGCGCACGCCTTCAGCGAAAAAGCTCGTCAGGCGATTGAAGGTCTCGGAGGGACCTGCGAGATAATCAACTGAGGAATATGTTTTCAGCATTCGGCAGCATCTTCAGAATTCCCGACCTTCGCAAGAAGGTCTTCATCACGCTCATCCTCCTCGCTGTATGTCGAGTGGGCGCTCTGGTGCCCACTCCCGGAGTCAACGAAAGCGTCCTGGAGCGCGCTTCGGAGGAGCGGGGGGGCGCCGGCACGCTCTTCGGCTTAATCAACATGTTTTCCGGCGGGGCGTTCAAGAGGGCGACCATCCTGGCTCTCGGCATCATGCCCTACATTAGCGCCTCCATCATCCTTCAGCTTTTGACCGCCGTCATCCCCTCCCTCGAGAAGCTTTACAAGGAAGGTGGCGAGGAGGGGAGAAGGAAGATGACCCAGTACACCCGCTACGCCAGCGTCGGCCTGTGCGCGTTTCAGGCTTTCTTTATGGCTACGTACATCGAGTCATTCAACACGGCTTTCCCCGGCGTCGTGCCCAATCCGGGACTCGGATTCCGGCTGATGACAATGCTTACCATGACCACCGGCACAATGTTCTTGATGTGGGTTGGAGAACAGATCTCGGAAAAGGGCATAGGCAACGGAATTTCCTTGATCATCACCGTCGGGATCGTCTCGCGGGCGCCGTTCGCGCTGGCTTCCCTGTGGGAGAACATGTCCCTGATTGACCCCTCGTCGCAGGAGTTCCGGTTATCCTGGCTGCCGGTGTTGTTGGCGTTTTTCATTTTCGTGACCGCCGCCGTCATCATCCTCACTCAGGGGCAGCGCAAGATCCCCGTTCAATATGCCAAGAGGATCGTGGGTCGCAGAGTCTATACCGGCCAGAGCAGTTACATCCCGCTCCGGGTGAATTACGCCGGGGTCATTCCGATTATTTTCGCCTCGGCAATTCTGATGTTCCCGGCGACAATCGCTCAATGGACGAACGTCTATTTCATCAAGAAGCTGGGAGCCGTGCTGTTCAGCCGGCAGAGCATCGTGTACACGGTAGTGGAAATCTTACTCATCGTCTTCTTCACCTATTTCTGGACGGCGACCCAGTTCGACCCGATCCAGATCGCCAACAATATGAAGAAGAACGGAGCCTTCGTGCCGGGAATTCGCCCGGGCAGGCCGACCGCGACCTTCTTCGAGAAAACCATGAACCGAATCACGTTCGCCGGCGCGGTCTTTTTGGCGTTCATCGCGGTGATTCCTGAGTTGGTCGTCAACCGCATTCCGGGAGTGGACATGAACATGGCGAGCTTTTTCGGCGGGACCGCTCTGCTGATCATCGTGGGCGTCGTGCTGGACACCATGCGCTCCATCGAGTCGCACCTCCTCATGAGGCACTACGATGGCTTCATGAAGAAGGGAAGGTTGCGAGGACGCTACTGATGCGACAGAGACCGAGCAGAAGGGGAGTCATTATCTTCGGCCCGCCGGGCGCCGGCAAGGGAACGCAGGCAAGCCGCCTCGTGGAAGAGCTCGGATACGAGTACATTGCCACCGGCGACATCCTTCGCCAGGCAGTCGCCAAAAACACGACTCTCGGCGCGAAAGCCCGCGAGTACATGAACCGGGGTGAGCTTGTGCCGGACAACGTCATGATTCCGATTGTCGAGGAAAGGCTCACCGAGGCGACCAATAGCCGAGGGTTCCTGCTCGACGGGTTTCCTCGAACGGTCGCCCAGGCGGTCATGCTCGACGAGGCTGCGAGGAGAAACGGTATCGAGATTGATAAAGCGGTCTATCTGAAGACCTCCGGGGAGGTTATCGTCCAGCGGCTTTCTGGCCGGAGGGTCTGTCCCAAATGTGGCGCAACCTATCACGTCAAGAACATCCCCCCGAAAGTCGCGGGGGTCTGCGATAACTGCGGCGCCGCTTTGGCTCAGAGAGAGGACGACACGGAAGAAGCGATCGTAACGCGTCTGGTGGCGTACGAAAGACAAACCGGCGACGTGATTGACTACTATCGAGAAAAGGGCATCCTGACCGAGGTCAATGGCGACCTTCCGGTGGGTGTCTCATACCCCTTGTTGGTGAAGATTGTCATTGAGGGGAACGCACGGTGATACCGCTGAGGTCGCCCAGGGAACTTGAGAAAATCCGGAAAAGCGGGGTTGTGGCAGCGGCAATCATGAAAACGCTGCTGCCCATGGTGAAGGAGGAGGTTACCACGGCCGAACTGGACGCCGCCGCCGGAGCTCTCATGCAGGAGAGGGGGGCGGTCTCGGCATCGAGAGGGTATCGCGGTTATCCCGCGAATACTTGTATATCCATAAATGAGGAGATCGTCCACGCCATCCCCGGACCCCGGAAGGTGAAGGCGGGCGATATCGTCAGCGTGGATGTCTGCGTTCAGGTGGACGGGTTCTATGCGGACCTCGCCCGAACCGTCCCGGTCGGAGCGGTGGACGAGGAAAAGAAGCGTCTCATCGCGGCGGCCCGGCAAGCTCTTGATGCAGCCATCGAGCAGGCCAGACCCGGAAATCGGTTGTTCGATATCTCCCATGCGATTGAGGAAACCGCCCGAAAAAGCGGTTTTTCCGTGGTGCGGAAGTTCACAGGACACGGCATCGGCAGGGAAATGCATGAAGAGCCGCAGATCCCCGACTACGGCAGACCCCACACGGGGCCCAAGTTGTTGCCCGGCATGGTCTTCGCCATCGAAGCCATGCTCAACGCCGGAACGCATCGGGTGGTCATCCTTGGTGACGACTGGACCGCGGTGACCGCCGACGGCAGGCCGTCCGCCCACTTTGAAGACACGGTCGTCATCACCGCGGAGGGACCGGAGGTCCTCACGTGCCCAAAGAACAGCCCATAAGAATGGAAGGGATTGTTAAGGAGCGCCTGCCGAACACGATGTTTCGGGTGGAGCTGCCGAATAAGCACGTGATTCTGGCTCACATCTCCGGCAAGATGCGGATGCATTTCATTCGCATTCTTCCTGGGGACAAGGTGACCGTGGAGATGTCTCCGTACGATCTTTCAAAGGGGAGAATCATCTATAGGGAAAAGTGATG
Source organism: uncultured Verrucomicrobiota bacterium (assembly GCA_964516325.1). GTDB lineage: Bacteria > Auribacterota > JABMQX01 > JABMQX01 > JABMQX01 > CAZFAP01. Next base: position 10,638 of record CAZFAP010000099.1, on the reverse strand, counting down.
CTCTGGAGAACCTGGCGTCCCGTCGGCCACTTCGGGCGCCAGGCGGAAGATACCGGAGCGTCCGAACCATCGGCGGCAGTCGCCCGTATCGGGTCTCGGCGCTCCACCGAAACGACGAGTGGAAAAATGAAAGTCAAAGCGTCTGTCAAGCGCATTTGTGAGAGGTGTAAGATTATCAGGCGGAAGGGAGTCGTGCGTGTCATCTGCTCCAATGTCCGCCACAAGCAGAGGCAGGGCTGATGGGGCCGAGTTCCTCGCGTCCCGTGCCCGAACAGGGAGGTGTTCGACGTGCCAAGAATCGTCGGTGTTGACGTTCCCCCGCAGAAACGGATCGAGGTCGCGTTGACCTATATCTACGGCATCGGCCGCCCGCTCTCGCAGAAAGTTCTTGCGGAGGCGGGTATTGACCCTAACGTCAGGGCCAAAGACCTCACCCCTGAACAGGTCAGCAAGATCAGCGGCGTCATTCAGACCGAATACAAGGTAGAGGGGGACCTTCGCAGGGAGGTCGCCGCCAACATCAAGAGGTTGATCAGTATCCATTCCTACCGCGGGTTGAGGCATCGGCTGGGGCTGCCCGTCAGGGGCCAGAGAACACGCACGAACGCCCGCACCCGCAAAGGACCAAGACGGGCAACCGTCGCGTTGAAGAAAAAGACCAAAGGGTAAGTAGGCGACAAAAATGGCGAAAGGCGAAAAACCAACTCAGAAACGGTCCCTTCGCAGACGTGGGGGCAAGGTTTCGCCCTCGGGAATCGCGCACGTCCAGGCAACGTTCAACAACACCGTCGTGACCATTACGGACTTGTCCGGGAACGTTGTCGTCTGGTCGAGTGCAGGGAAGGTCGGGTTCTCCGGCTCTCGGAAAAGCACGGCGTACGCCGCTCAGATGGTCGCGCAGGACGCGGCCAGGGCGGCGGTGTCGCTCGGCATGCGCGAGGTCAAAGTGTATGTGAAGGGACCCGGTTCCGGCAGGGAGTCCGCCATTCGGGCGCTCCAGTCCGCCGGTCTGACCATCACCATGATTAAGGACGTCACGCCCATCCCGCATGATGGATGCCGCCCGCCGAAGCGCCGGAGGGTATAACGTAACGGAAGAGTCAGCCTCCGCGCGAGGTGAGACAGTAAGGAGATTCAATGGCAAGATATACAGGTCCTTCTTGTAAGATTTGCCGAAGGGAAGGCGAAAAGCTCTTTCTCAAGGGCGACCGGTGCTACACGCCCAAGTGCGCCGTGGAACGGAGAGCCTACCCACCGGGCGAACATGGCCAAAAACGCAGGAAGGTCTCGGATTACGCCTTGCAGTTGCGCGAGAAACAGAAGCTGCGACGGATGTACGGCGTCCTGGAAAGGCAGTTCCGCATCTACTGCGAAAAAGCCGCCCGGCGCCGGGGCTTGACCGGAGAGGTCCTTCTCCAGTTCCTCGAAAGGCGCCTGGATAACCTCGTGTACAGGGCGGGCTTCTGCCCAAGCAGGGCTTCCGCGCGGCAGATGGTGAAGCATGGTCATTTTCTGGTGAATGGCAAGAGAGTCAACATCCCATCCTACCTCCTCTCGGTGGAGGATGTCGCGGAAGCAATACCCAAAGAGTCCACCCGAAAGTGGATCAAAGCGGTCTCGGAGGCTGCCGCCCAGCGCCCCATTCCCGAGTGGCTGGCAGTGGACGCGGAAAACTGCAAAGCGACGGTTCTGAGGCTGCCGAAGCGCGAGGAGATTGCGGTTACCGTGGACGAATCGGCCGTCGTGGCGCTATATTCAAGGTAGGAACCCGCATGCCTCGTGTTCGTGGCTGGGACCGCACGGACAGGGTCTCGTGAGTTCATGTAGAAGGGGTCCGACAGGAGAAGTCATATGGTTGTCAAGGTAGCAAGATTTGAGATGCCGAAACGGGTCATCAAGGTGGAGGAGTCTGCCACCAACACCTATGCGAAGTTCATTGCCGAGCCTTTCGAGGCTGGCTTTGGACACACGATAGGAAATTCCCTCCGGAGAGCCCTCCTTTCCTCTCTGGAAGGCGCCGCCATCACGTCCGTCCGAATAGACGGAGTCCAGCACGAGTTCTCCACCATCCCGGGGGTTCTGGAGGACGTGACCGACGTTATCCTGAACCTGAAAAGAGTCCTTCTGATCTCCCATTCCCGTGTGCCAAAGACACTCGAGCTGAAAGTCAAAAGGAAAGGCGAGATCGTCGCAGGAGACCTCGCAACGGATGGCACGGTCGAGATATTGAACCCCGAGCAACTGATATGCACCGCCACCGCCGAGAAAAAGATCAGCATGGAAATCGGGGTTAGCGTCGGGAGAGGATACCTCCCCTCGGAAATTGCCGAATCTCCCGATCAACCCATCGGCGTCGTCGCCATGGATGCCATCTTCAGCCCGGTCCGAAGGGTGAAATATCATGTCGAAAACACCCGCGTCGGGCAGCAGATGAATTATGACCGCTTGATCATCGAAGTATGGACGGACGGTCGCTTGACCCCAGACGAGGCGTTGAAGCAGGCTTCGGCAATTCTCCGGTCGCACCTCGGCGCCTTCGTGGATTACGACGAGCACTACATCGAGTTCGAGGCGGAAAAGGAGAGGGAAGAGGACGCGAAAGCGGAGCTTCGCAAGATGCTGGAGACACCGATCAGCGAGATCGAGCTTTCGGTCCGCGCCGCCAACTGCATCTCCGCCGCCAACATCAAGACCATAGGCGACCTGGTCCAGAAATCGGAACCCGAGATGCTCAAGTACCGGAACTTCGGAAAGAAATCCCTCAATGAAATCAGGACGATTCTCGAACGTATGGGCCTCTCGCTCGGAATGAACGTCCAGGATCTCCTTGGCCCAAAGAAGGATTGAGCTGATGCGACACCGAAAGCGCACCGTCAAGTTAGGCCGAACCACAAGTCACCTCAAAGCCATGTTCAGGAACATGGTCACCTCCCTTGTGACCCACGAGCGCATCGAGACCACTGTCCCCAAAGCTAAGGAGGCCCGGAGGTTCGCCGACCAGATGGTCACCCTCGCCAAACAGGGCACTCTCCACGCCCGGCGACAGGCTCTGTCGTTCCTTATGGATAAGGAGGCTGTCAAAAAACTCTTTTCGGAGCTTGGCCCCCGATACGCCGATCGAAATGGGGGCTACACCCGAATGATCCGCACACGTTTTCGTCGAGGGGACGGCTCCGAAATGGCAATCCTTGAAATGATTGGCCGGATCGCCCCACCGCCGAAGCCCAAGAAGGAGAAGGCTAAGAAGGCGGAGCCCCAGCCCGAGTCAAAACAGCCGTCCGAGGCTGACAGCGGAACGTAACCTCCGCGCCGACACGCCGACGACGGCCATCCCCACCTCCTCATGAGCGGAGCCGGGAGCCACCCCTACCTCATCCTCGGAAGAGCGACCGTCTTCCCGGTTCTCTATCCTTTCGCTTTTCATGAATCAAAAGGCCTACCGGAAGGCGGGACGCGCCAGACATTCATCGTCTGCGCCCTCTGCCCCGAAAATGAGCGTCACGCGGGGAGCCTTTTCATGGACCACCAAGCCACGAAGACACAAAAATACGCTCGCCCGAGGGTCGCCTCTCGTTTGTGTCTTGGGTGCGCCAGGGAAAGCCTGGCTGGTCTTGCAATCTGAAAGGAGGATGCCCTGTGAATTGCGCGTTTGACAGGTAGGGAAGCGGGCGGCGAGCGGAGTGATCGGCTGCGTCGAAGACGTCGCGGGGGTAGGCGAACAGGTTGATCTGGAGTCGGTTGCAGGTGGTGATGAAGCTGGTGAGAATGGCCGCCGTTCGCCCGCCGTTGTCGCTGCCGAAGAATCCCGCCACGGCGGGATTTCGTCCGACGGCGACTCCCCGCAGGCTGCGCTCGGCTCCGTTCTTGTCAATCTCCAGGTCTCCGTCCTCGGAGTAGCGCATCAGGGCTTGCCAGTTCGACAGGGCATAGGTGATCGCTTGTGCCTCGGGGCTTTTCGGCAGGACGCTGGCCTGACCCTGTTCGAGGCACGCCTTGGTGTCATCGAGGGTCGGTCACTTCGCGCTTGACATCGCTCTTGGGCCTGGCACAATGGACGCCGGATAAAGGGACGCGGCGCTTTCGGAAAAAGCAGTCAAACGTTTTTTGGGGACACAGCAATGACCTGGCCGAGAGGGTTGCTCCAGGGAGAAACGTCCACGGTCCTTTCATCATTCACGGTTCACCGTTCACGCTTCGTGCGCTGCCACACCTTCCGGCATTCGTTCGCGACGCAGTTGCTCGAAGGGGGCTATGACATCCGGACGGTTCAGGAGCTCCTCGGCCATAAGGGCGTCAAAACCACCATGATGTGTACCGATGTGCTGAATCCCGGGGGCCGCGGCGTGCGAAGCCCGGTTGACAACCTGTAGGAGAACGCCGCCGGAATGTTATACAGAAACCATATAACGCCCCTCGGAATGCGACCGAATGGTAATATCCCCCTCGAATCGCGCGACTTAAGGCGATTCTGAATGAAGGGTCTTATACCGCGAATTCGCGGCCCAAAGGTGTTATGAAGAAACCATTCAAGCCGTAGTTGGAGCCAAAGAAGCAGGCGCAAGGTGAAGTGCAAGAGCAGATGTGTCAGATTGATCCGGGATATGGCTGTCGTTCTCGCCGTGGCTCGGTTCGCAAGCGCACAAGACAACGCTATCCTTTTCAAACTGGAACAATGGGAACCAAGGGGACTAGTCGAAAGCACCAGAGTACACATCGCCGTTGATAAAGGGGAGGAGGTCCGTCTGCTCGGAGAAGGGGGTAACGTCGACAAGGACGGTAAGAGATGGGGTCGTCCGGCCGAGCTCGTCCGTGTTGAACTTCCCGCTAATGAAAACGAGCCGGGTAAACTGCTGTGGTCTCGTGCGCGTCACACGTTCATCGCCGAGCCCGGTTGGGGCGTTGCTTGGAGTCGAGGTGACGTTGGGCGCGGCAGCCTGCCCGGGGGAGAGCATATCCTGCATGGCAGTGGCAGGATATTCAGCTTCAGGTTCTCCAGCGAGGAGTCATATCCACTGACTTTCAAGTTTGTCTCGGGTCGTGGGTACCTCTATATGTGCGGCAAGGGCACGCTGACGACACCCGCAGGCAAGGAGATCTCCCTCGGAGCCGGTGACAAGATAGATGAATGGCCGAGATTCCTTACTGACGAAGACCAGATTATGCGAGAGCGCGCCTCACAGGCCCTGGGCTACCTGACTTCCTGCAAAGACACGAACAAAGCAGCCGTCCTCAAAGCCCTTTCGGCTGCATTGCTCACGGACGCAGCGATGGAAGTCCGACGAAATTGCGCCCAGGCGCTCGGGCGCATCGGCGACAAGACCGCCTTGGATGCCTTAAACAAAGTCAGACCAGAAGAACACGAATGGGTCCGTACGGTCGTTCAGGAAGCCGTGAGCAGGCTGTTGGGATCCACCAGGTAGCCAGAGAGGGAGCTCCAACAACCGGTTGCGGCCAACGGCGTACCGCAGGCCGTTCTGCCAAAACTCATTGGCAAAGAATCGGTAGGTTGGTACTATGGTTTTATGGGATGGAAAATCAGTTCATCAACATGGGAGTTCGATCATCATGACGACCAGAAAGCTTATAGAAGAGGCCCTTTCTCTTCCTACTGAGGAACGGGCGCTCATAGCGGATTCGCTTTTGCACAGTCTCAATAAGGCGGACAGTGCGATAGATGCCAAATGGACGGAAGTGGCAAAGAGACGGCTCCATGAGCTCCGTTCTGGAAAAGTCAAGCCGATTCCCGGCGATGAGGTTTTTGGCAAAGTCCTTAGACGGTTTGCCAAATGAAATACGTTTTTCATCCTGAAGCTGAGGCAGAATTCCTTGCTGCGATAGACTGCTACGAACGTTACGAGCCTGGTCTCGGTTACGATTTCTCCATCGAAGTTCACTCGACCATTGGGAATATTCTCAGTTTCCCAAAAGCTTGGCCAATTCTTGAAGATGACATCCGCCGGTGCCTCATCCGGCGTTTCCCCTATGGCATTGTCTATTCCCAAGATGGAGATGTCATCTTCATTCTCGCGGTGATGCATTTACATCGAGACCCCGATTACTGGAAAGACCGACTTTAGTTACTGGCAGAACAGAGCATTCAACCGGACCGGGCCGGAAAGCGTCGTAGGGTATCCTGTGATCCTCGGCCCCCGGCCGGTTAATGCTGGCGTTCGGCATAGAGCACAAACCGATGAGGACTTCGCTGAGCCCGGTTGTTGAACCGGAAACAGCCGCATCGCATGTCAAGGAAGCGCCGATGATGGCAGTTGCCTTTGCGGTGTGCAGAAGGAGAGCCAGTCGCCTCTTCTTCCTGACGGCGGTACTGTGCCTGCTGCTGATGGGCGACAACCTTCTCGCTCTTGAGGCTGTGGGCACGATCAGGAAAGTCGAGGTCGAAAAGAGCGTTCTTCACATCTATGCGAACGGGCGGGATCGTATCGTGGCGATCGCCGAGGATATCAAGGTCCTGGGGACTGACGGCAAGCCGCTGGTGGACGGCCTGAGGTCCGAGGAACTCAGGGAAGGTGTCGAGGTGACGATCTTCGTCGCCACAGGAGACACGGGTCCCGTAGTGCGGGCGATCCGCCTCGGCAGCCGGGCCGCCGGGAACAAAGTAGGGGACAGCGGCAAATCCTCGGCCAGCTTGAAGCCGCTCACTGAGATGACAGCGGAGGACAGATACAAGGGGGAGGACGGCGGCCTCTATGGCGGCGGGAGGAACGAACCGCCTGCCGCTCATCAGGAGGCGGCGAAGAAACAGACTGAGAGAATCGTTCCGCTCGATGCGGATGGCAACCCGTCAAAGGACGGCAAGATCGGCCTGGTATCGCTCAGCATGTCCAATGCGACGCAGGAGTACTCGCTCTTCAAGCAGATCGCCGACAGGGACCCACAGAAGTCGCCGCTGGTGGTTATTGTGGACTGCGCGCAGGGAGGCCAGGCCATGGCGGAGTGGGCTGATCCCACAGCTCGGGCGTGGGCCGAAGCGGACCGGCGTTTGGCGCAGGCGAAAGTCAGCCCCAAACAGGTTCAGGTCGTCTGGGTCAAGCTCGCCAACAAGGGCCCGCGCGGCGACCTCGCCGAGCACGGCAGGAGACTCCAGAAGGACACCTTGGCCGTTCTGCACAATGCCGGGGCACGCTTTCCGAACCTGCGCATCGCCTACCTCAGCAGCCGCATCTACGGCGGCTACGCCATTAATCCGCTAAACCCTGAGCCGTATGCGTATGAGGGCGCCTTTGTCGTCCGCTGGCTGATTCAAGACCAGATCGAGGGCAATCGGGACCTGCGGTACGACGATGCGAACGGCACAGGCAAGGTCCCGTTCCTGCTGTGGGGGCCCTACCTCTGGGCGGACGGTACCACGCCGCGCAAGAGCGACCATCTGGTCTGGGAGCGGAAGGATCTGGCGGGCGACGGCACCCATCCTAGCCAGAGCGGCCGTCAGAAAGTCGCGGAGATGCTGCTGAAGTTCTTCAAACAAGATGCTCTCGCCAGCACGTGGTTCCTGAAGAAACCGGACTGACCAGCCCCATGAAACGGGCGCCACAGCGAAAGCCGAACCATGTGCTCCACTTGACAAGGAATGGCCCTCCGAATCGCGTAATCCCTTGCGGGTGAAGCCGACGTTCATACCTTCGGTGACACCTGCGCAGAAATCCCTCCGCCAACCGCCACCTTGTCAGCCACCCCCTCGCTGATCTGCAGCCGCCGCCGGGCCTCTATGCCAACAGCCATTCGGGAAATGTCCAATTCCGTCTGAAGCAGAACCATCGCGGCACGACAGCGCCTTGAGATATTCGCTCAGTTGTCTTTCCCTTTTTCGACAGGTGTTGTTGCGCGGAGGGAGATGCCCTGTCCGAAATCAACGAGCTGAGCGCCCCGAAAGGCGGGCGGGCACGGGCACTGCTCTTTGGCCCGCTCTAAACAAGGAACTACGCTCACAGTCCAATCCTCCCAGGAAGGGCACAAGCTCTCGGTACCTCGGGGCCCACCCCAATGGATTCTCGAGTGAAATCCTGTGCTGCCATGCATCGTAAACATCGCTATTGTTGGTGAGGGGACCCAGTCTCGAACAATTCACAACGCCAGGTCCTTTCTCTCGAGGACCGCGAGCCCTGCAATGAACAGACCTATTGATGCGAGGCTGAGGAGTGCGACGCCTCCCCAGCGCACGACGCCGTCAACGAAGACGGCGTTATAGTCCCAATACTGGAAGATGGTGAAGTACTTGACGAAGCTCATCCTCTCACTGAGTATGGACACAATCCTGAGAAAATACATCCCATAGTAGATTCCAAAAGAAATGCCGTATGCCTTTTTTGAGTCATTGGTTACCACCGACGTCAGCATGCAGAACCCCTGTACGGTGAGCGCGAAAGGGAGGAACAGAAACGTTGTCCGTGCGATATCCGCAAGGGGAGCATCAGCGGTCTCGCCGATGGAAACGACTCCCACGTACATGGAAAGTGTCCAAGCCACGATCACGATCAGGTTCGCAGCGACCCAGGACAGGTATCGGCTGATAAAGAGGCGGCGCCGGGTCAGGGGTGTGGAAAGGAGAATGTCTATTGTCCTTTTTTCCATCTCCGAGGCGAACGCCCCCGCGTACTGGACGAGGAAGTAGATGATGATAAAGAGAGTCAGGCTGCTAAATAACTCCATACTCATGAAGCCCCTAAGAGAGTAGATGTCCAAGCCCATATCCCCGATAAAGGCCTTCATCAACGGATGCTTCATTAGCTTGTCATAGGCGCCTTTCGCAACCGGCTGCCTTGTGTTCACCGTGCCGCTGGCCCCTTCGATCCTCGCATTGGATACGCTTCCGGTGAACGCCACAACGCAGAAGTACACAGGGGCACTCTTCTTTCCGGGCGCCTCATCTGGAGCAGTGAAGTTTGCCTCCGTCGTGGTCGCGTCAAAGGCGCGTACAGATACCCTTCCACCGCTCGGCAAGAATTCCAACAGTCGGAGGTTCACTCCAGAGACGTCCATGCCCTTGATCAACGACAGGGGAATCTCTGTATTCGATTTCACCACCACATACCCATCGGCGCCTCCGAACTTACTCCATCTGAGGGTGTACGTTCCCTCTGTCTCGTCATTCCGGGTGAGAGAGATTTCGATATCCCCGCCCAGGGCCTTTGCGATGGCCTTCCCTCGAAGCTCCGAGAACTCCGGGTATAGGTTGATGACCACGAGGATCAGCAGCCCAACGGCGGCAGTGAAAATCAGGAGTCCCTTCCACTTGCGCCGGAAAGTCCAGAAGAACACAGCCAGTCCGCTATTCATGGTTTCCATTGCCCTCGTGGTAGTATTCCAGGAAGAGGTCGTCTAACGAGTATTCCTTTGCAAGGAACCTTCTTATCTTGTATTGGGATAGCGCCTTCAGCACGGCATCGTGGTTTCCCGTGACGTGTAGGGTCAACGTGCGTCCATCTACGTCAGTTCGGGAGACGCCGGGGAGCATGAAGTCTCCTACGTCGAAGTTCTCGTCGAAAACCACCGTCACCAACTGGCCGCTCTTGTCCTTGAGGGTCTCGATGCGTTCCACGGCCACAATCTTCCCGTCTCGAATGATCCCCACGCGATCACACACACGCTCAACCTCTGAGAGAACATGACTCGACATGAAAACCGTCCGCCCGTTACGGGACTCCTCACCCAGAAACTCGTAGAATTCGTTCTGAAGGAGGGGGTCCAGCCCGGAGGTGGGCTCATCCAAAATAAGGAGTTGGGGGTCGGAAAGAAAGGCGAGGAGTATGCCGAGCTTCTGCTTGTTCCCCTTGGAGTATTCACCTATCCGACGGGAAAGGTCTATCCCCAGTCGTTCCTTCAAGTCCTTGAGAATCCCCGGGGCGATAGACCCGCACAAGGCGCCAACGTAGTTCACCATTTCCTCGGCGACTACGTTCTCGTAGAACCCCAGTTCCCCGGGGAGGTAGCCCGTTCTCCTGCGTACCTCTATTGAGTCCCTGTGTGCGTCCAGCCCAAATACACGGGCACTCCCTGTGTCGGCCCTTATCAGGTCGAGGAGGATGCGAATGGTGGTCGTCTTCCCGGCGCCGTTCGGTCCCAGAAACCCAAAGACCTCCCCCTCATAGACCGTGAGGTCAACGCCGTCCACGCCGCGGTATTTATTCTTGTAAAACTTACGAAGTTGTTCTATCTCGATAACAGGCGTTCCGCTCATAGGATATGAAAAGGGTGCCCATAGATTTGCGTCTTGGTTTGGGGACTTCTGCCTTTTGAGTTGAATTCTGCATGAAAGCTTCGATCGAACCTATTAGACCGCACGGTTGACAGCGTCAGCCGCCGCATGGGAGCAGAATGGCAAGAAAAGTCCTTGTCAATGAATATGCCGCTGGGGCTGACGGTCTTCACTCTTTCGTTTCTCTCCGAGCGGAACACCCTTGCGCGGCGAGGCCGTGCCTCTTTCTGAGTAAAGTACCACCGATCTTCGCGCGAGGCAAGGCGCCTGAGGCGGGGGTGTGGCTGTATTTGAGAGGGTGACCGCAATGGGTAACGCTTGCCCGCCAAAGCGCCGCTGTGCGGGGGGGCCCGTCCCGCAGTAAGCCACGTGTGCAAGATGCCCCCGATACAGCCGCGGGAGTTGAAACAACGCCGGGCGAACTCCAA
>CAZFAP010000098.1:2668-18453 GCA_964516325.1 uncultured Verrucomicrobiota bacterium | reverse complement strand
TCCTACCGACGGCGCCCCAGCGCGGGGGATCCCCCGCCTATAACTGAGGCGTTACCAGACATCCTGTTTTTTAGTTGCCGCGAGTCGCGCGCGATGTTAATATAAAGAAAAGATGCCAGCTATCCGCTGGCGAAGGTGCATGATGCCAGACGGCGTTGGCTTACCGAGTCGCCTTCAATTTCGCTTGAGTTCTTCAAGACGGGAAAGGACAAGCTCAGCTTTCACCGAGGGGAACGCACCTTGTTAAGAAGCATGACGGCTTTTGGCAGAGGGCAAGCCTCCGGCCAACAGGAGGACTTTCTCGTCGAAATCCACTCCGTCAACAGCAGGCGCCTCGAAATCGTAGTCAATGCCAGCGGACAGCTCACGGAGTTCGATCCCCTTCTCCGAAAGTTCATTTCCGGGTCCATCTCCCGTGGCAGAGTCGCGGTCTATGTTTCGTCTCAACCCGCCTACGGTCGCGCGACGCTCTTTCGCGCAAACACCGACTTGGCCAAGCAACTTAAAGGCGCCTACGACGAACTCAGCAAGGCCCTCGGCTACAAGGACCGGGTGGATTTCTCGGTCATCGCTTCGCAACCGGACATCATCGTCCCCGCGGAGTCCCCGGGGGACCCGCAGGACCGCTGGTCCGTCCTGAAAGCAGCGGCGGAAGGCGCCCTTGCGAAGCTCATCGCCATGAAGGAAACAGAGGGGAGCAACCTTAGAAAAATCTTCGAGGATTCCCTCGCCGAGCTGGAAAAAACCGTTGATGCCATCCAGAAAACGGCGCCTGCCGCCCTTCGGAGGCACACAGAAAGGCTGAAAGAGAGAATCCAGCAAGCGGCTTCACCTCTCCCCGATGACGAGGAGAGGATACTCCGAGAAATCGTCATCCTCGCCGACAAGCTCGACGTGTCTGAGGAGATTGCCAGGCTCCAGAGCCACATTCAGCAGTTTCGCGCCCTCATAGACGGTTCCGAGCCTTGTGGAAGGACGATGGATTTCCTCATCCAGGAGATGAGTCGAGAGATAAACACCATCGGTGCAAAGGGAGACGACCTGACCATATCGAGGCTGGTGGTGCACGCCAAAACGGAGTTGGAAAAAATGAGGGAGCAAGGGCAGAATATCGAGTGATTCTGACCCGCTTCTCCCTGGCGCTGTCATTCCATGAGACGAGTGCACCTAACCTCTAACACGTGCCGAAAGGAGGAGACTGGATAGTGGATATTAGCAGCGAGAAACCGCTCTCGAAGATCGGCAACGCTTTTATTCTCACCATTCTCCTATCGCAAAGAGTCAAAGAGTTGCGCGCAGGCGCAAAGCCACTTGTGCAAACCGACTCGAAGAACCCCGTGGACATCGCCTTCGAGGAAATTCGCGCCGGAAAGTATACCTATAAGTTTCCCAAGGAACCAAATGAGTGATGATGTCCTGTCAAAACGAAGAGTCCTCCTCGGCATCACAGGTTCCATAGCCGCCTACAAAGCCTGTGAGCTTGTTCGCAGGCTCAAGGACGCTGGCGCCGAGGTCAGAGTAGTCATGACCCAGCACGCCGCCAAGTTTGTCGGGCAGGCAACGCTCCTCTCCCTCTCTGGCAACCGGGTTTCCACCGACTTGTTTGCACCCCCTGACCAATGGGTTCCCGACCACATATCTCTCAGTCGGTGGGCGGAAGTTCTCTTGGTCGCGCCCGCCACAGCCAACATCATCGGCAAGGTCGCCTCCGGAATCGCAGACGACCTACTGTCCACGACCATCCTTTCTTGCCGATGCAGGGTCCTTTTTGCCCCGGCGATGAACTCAGCCATGTACGAGCATCCCGTCGTGCAGGACAACATAACAAAGCTCCGGAAACTCGGGTTTGAATTCATTTCCCCCGAGACAGGACCCCTTGCCTGCGGGGAGGAGGGCGTTGGACGGCTCGCAGACCTCAATGCAATCCTGGAAAAGCTGAGGAGCGTCCTGAGTCCAAAGTCATGAGGGAGGCCCCCTTGAGAAGAAAGCCAACCCACGAGGAACGAAAGCAATACCTTCACCGGATCACCTCCCTGGAGAAGCACATCGTTCTTCCGGCGCGGATTGCTCTGCTCGTCTCCTGCGTCGTCCTTCTGTGGCCAGTTATCGTCGCAAGGGAGATGCCCATCCTGCGAGCGGTCAAGTGGTCCACCGCCGCCTATGGCGCCCTGACCTTGGCGTACTGGATTTACCTGTTTCGCATCGCGAGCCGTGTCCGCAGCCCGGCGCTCACCATGGGCTTCGTATTCGCCTCAGCGCTAAGTGATTACGTCTTTTTTGGCGTCCTCCTCAGCGCCGCCATGTCGGGCGCCTTCGCCGAGCCGCTTGGAACCGGCCCCGAGGCCAGCCTTTTCTGGGTCTATTGCGCCCTCGTTGTCAGAAACACCCTCCTTTTCCCAACGCCCACCCTTCAAACCGCAACCAGCTCTCTCTATGTAGTCGGCTATGTGGCCGCCCTGCGCCTAAATCTGGGTGAGCTTAGCGAATCCGAGAGTAGAGAACTGGTCTTCCGCGTGGTGGTGCTTATGCTCGTAACTATTTGCAGCTCCGCCATTTACAGCTTGACACAGAGAAGACGACGCGAACTCGACGATGCCCACGAACGCGCCATTCGATCCCAACGACTCGACATGGCCGGCATCCTCGCTGCCCAGGTGGCCCACGAGCTCAAAAACCCACTGTCCATTATGACAAACGCCGCCTATCTGCTCCGCAAGGCGAAAGATGGCCTCGATCCAAAGATGACACGCCAGGTCCAGATCATCGAGGAGGAGATAAACAGGGCAGACCAGATTATCCGTGAACTTCTTGATTATTCGAAGCTCGCGGAGGGAAGAATCGAGGCCGTCCTGGTGAACGATTCCATTGGCGAAAGCCTCGACTCACTCAAACACGAGATTGCGTCGCGGAGAATCGACGTCGAAAAGAACTATTCCCTCGACCTGCCATTCCTTTTCATTGACCCCGGTCAGCTCCGGCAGGTTTTCCACAATCTCCTCCTGAACGCCTGCGAGGCAGTCGAAAGCAGCGGCAGAATTTCGGTTACGACCAGCTATTCGGCGGACGGCGTTATCCAGGTCTCCATCGCGGATACCGGAAAGGGCATGGATGCAGAAGTCCTATCCCAGCTTTTCAAGCCGTTTTTTACCACGAAGGAAAAAGGCACCGGCATGGGGCTTTCCATAGCGCACAATGTAATGCGAGCTTATGGCGGTGAGGTTGCTGTCGAGAGCGAGCCCGGGAAGGGGACAACCTTCCACCTCCGCTTCCCCACGCGCATGGGGAAGCGACTCCGAGAGCCCCGCGCCCGCCTGCGAGCGGATGTCCATACAAGCGCGGCCGCCGTCGAACCAAAAGGCGCCTTGCGCTCGTCGTAGAAGGGTCGCACGCTCATGGCTAAAGACAAGATCCTCGTCGTGGATGACGAGAAACCAATGAGGGAAACCCTCCGTGCAATCCTCGAAGATGAGGGCTACGAAGTGCTCCTCGCCGGGGACGGCCAGCAGGCTCTGAACGTTTGCGACTCCTCCGTCAGCGTTGTCATCACCGATGCCAAGATGCCCAACATGGATGGCATAGAGTTGCTGCGGCGGCTCCAGAAGCTCTATCCCGACCTCCCCGTCATCATGATAACCGCCCATGACACCTCCAGCCTCGCCGTCGAAGCCATGAAAGCAGGGGCGTACGATTACTTCCCCAAGCCCTTCAACCCCGAGCGAATTCTCCTCGTTGTCGCAAAGATCGTTCAGCACCAGCGGATTCTGAGAGAGAACATACGGCTCAAGGGGCAGCTCGAGAGCCGCTTCGACATCAAGAACATCGTGGGACAAAGCTCACAGATGCTCGAAATCATTGACCTCGTCGCCACCGTCGCCTCCACGACTGCCTCCGTCCTTATCGAGGGGGAAAGCGGCACTGGCAAGGAATTGGTCGCTCGCGCACTTCACTACCTCGGTCCCCGACGAAACGAGCCGTTTGTAACTGTCAACTGCGCCGCCATTCCGGAGACGCTCCTCGAAGCCGAGCTTTTCGGATACCGCAAAGGCAGTTTCACGGATGCGATTCGCGACCGGCGCGGAAGATTCGAGGAAGCGGACCGCGGCACGCTCTTCCTCGACGAGATAGGGGACATGAGCCTCGCCCTCCAGTCCAAGATCCTTCGTGTTCTTCAGGAAAAGGAATTCACCAAGATCGGCGATGACAAGCCAATCCGCGTTGACGTCAGGATCGTCGCCGCCAGCAACAAGAACCTCCGCGAGGAAATCCGCAAGGGACGCTTTCGCGAAGACCTCTATTATCGCGTCAACGTCATCAACATGAAGGTCCCATCTCTATCGGAACGCCGCGACGACATCCCTCTCCTCGTTGATTTCTTCCTCAAGAAATTCAATTTCGAGATGGGAAGACACATCTCCCGCGTCTCCGAAGGCGGCATGCGCCTCCTCATCTCCCATTCCTGGCCGGGAAACGTACGCGAATTGGAAAACGTCATGGAGCGCGCCGTAATCCTGACCAAGAGCGACCTCATCGAGGAGGACACCATCCGAAAGAGCCTCGCCTCATCCCATCCCTCCGAGCACGACCTCGACGGCTTTATTGACAGCTTCTTTGGGCGAGATAACACCTACACGGATGCTGTGGACGCGTTCGAGCGAAAGCTCGTTGAGAAGGCGTTTCAGAGGTCAGGCGGGGCGTTCTCCAAGGCCGCGGAACGGCTCAAGATTAGCCGACATGCGCTGCGATACCGCATGCAGAAGCTCAATATGCGCGGCGGCGACGATGGGGATGCGTCCGAGACCGGCGAAGACACAACTCGTTCGCAACCGCCTGCTTGAGTCGGTAGCGCAGGCGTCCCCGCCTGCATCTTCATCCAGAGCCAAACCAGGGAATGCAGGCGGGGATGCCTGCGTCACGGGTTCCTCCTGAGGAAGTGCAGGAACTCAGCGCGGGTTGACGCCTTCGTCCTGAATCCCCCGAGCATCTCGCTTGTGATCACGATGGCGTTCTGCTTCTCCACTCCTCGCATCGCGATGCACAGGTGCAATGCCTCGATGACAACCGCGACGCCAAAGGGATTCAGGTGCTCATGAAGGCAGTTCGCTATCTCGCGAGTCAACCGCTCCTGAATCTGAAGCCTGCGTGAGAAAATCTCCACGACCCGCGGTAGCTTGCTCAAACCAATGACCCGACGACGCGGGATGTAGGCGATGTGGCATTTCCCGTAGAAAGGGAGAAGATGATGCTCGCACAGGCTGAAGAGGGCGATGTCTCGCAGGACGATCATCTCGTCGTAGTCCTGCTCGAATATGGCGCCGTTGATTACATCCTCGACCTTCTGGCTGTAGCCGCTCGTCAGAAACCGAAGAGACCTTTCCACTCGGTCCGGCGTTTTCAGAAGACCGGGGCGGGTTGGGTCTTCCCCCAGCTCCACGATCAGTTGCTCCGCAATCTTTGCGATTGTTCCTTCTTGCCCTATCATCATCTCTCCTGTGAATCGCGTGCCGACGATGCTGAAATGAGAACCCTTGTCACCTTGGCGAATGTTCCACGTGGAACATTTCAGTTATGGCGTTCACCTGCTTCGTAGTCAGATTCCCACACGCCATCAGCGGCCCCCTCGCCGACGGCCGAGGACAAACTCCTCATAGGCTCTCATACAAGCTCGCGACCTTCTCTTCGTCCTTGGCTATGACAACCGTGCACTTCACCCTTCTCAGAATCCTTTCCTTCTCGTCCAAGTGGGAATCTCGCCTGCTGAGATGCTGCTCCAGTTCGTTGAGGACCAAAATCTCCGTCTGCATCTCCTCTGCCTTCTTCACCACCTCGACATTCGTCTCTCCCCTCAGAATCAGCGTGTCGCAATGGAGCCCCTTTGCCTTCGCCAACTGCTCGACATAGCTCAGATACCTCTTGCCGTCCTGCTGGAGGTCGTACTCGTAGTCAAAAGCCTCTTCCTTCACGAAAATCCTCGCCTTGACAAGGTCTCCGAGGACCTTCGTGTCAACCACATACATCGCGGTCAGCGGCTTGGAAAGCAATTTCGCCAGGTAGATCGCGTACTGCGCCGCCGTGATGCAGGTATCCGACCCGTCTATATAGACTAATATGCCTCCTCTTCTTGTGGTCGAATCAGAGCCTTCCACGCTCCGCCCTCCTTTGCGCAAGACGGTTCTTCACGAGCTTCATTGTGAAAAAAGCTCCTCGGTCCATCTCGTCCAAAACGTCGGTGATGTACTTCAGACTCTCTTCCAGGTCGGGAATGGCGATCCTCTCCAGCGCGTTGACCCGTCGGATGGTCTTCTTGACCTCATTCGCGAGGCGCTTGAGGGAAACCTTTGTCTGAACCAGAGTCGCAAGCGGTTTCAGGGCGTCCCTGAACCGCACCGTAACCTCGTCAACCCAGAAGCTGGTCTCTCCCAGGCTGAAGCTGGGTGACAGCGAAGGCACGGAAATCCGCACGACCGGTAGTGTCACGCCCATGACACGCCGAGTCGAAGCCGAGACTTCGCTGCTGACGTTCACGGCGGACGCGGTTTGGACGAGGGCCGTTCTTCCCATGCGGACCGACGCTCGCCGAAGCGACTCAAAAGCCGATCTCAGAGCTGCGTCCATTTCCTCTTCGGCTGCCCTCGCGCTATCCACCAGCGCCATCAGCTCCGCCATCAAAATGTCCTTCTTCTGCTCCAGAAGCCGGTGCCCCTCGCGGACGAAGGAGTGTTCCGTCCTTAGCCTGAGCAAATTGGTCTTAGTTGGTGCGACACCGTAACGCGCCATATCTACCTGTAAGCCATTTGAATATGCCGGGGCAGCCTCACGTTCCGACCGCCCTAAGCTGAGCCGCAACTGACAATCCAGCCACTTGGCCCCGAGGAGCCGCCCGGACAAGCCGTGTTCCCTCACGACTCCGGTCTCGTCCAATTCCCGGCGGCCTTGGGCGACTCACCGCCGATAATACTTGTCCAGATACTCCTGACTGACCCGCGTGAGTTCTTCTTCCGGGAGTATGGATATAACGTCCCACCCCCGGTCGAGGGTCTGCTCGATAGACCGCTCCTCATACTGCCCTTGGGCAAGGAAGCGGTGCTCGAAGGCTTCGCCAAACTCAAGATACTGATGGTCGAGCGGACTCAATTCCTCCTCTCCGATCACCGCCGCCAGGGCTCGCACCTCCTTTACGTGCGCGTAGGCGGCGAAGAGTTGACTTGCTATGGTAGCATGGTCCCCTCGCGTCATTCCCTCCCCAATTCCGTCCTTCATAAGCCTCGACAGCGACGGGAGTCCCGCAATGGGGGGATAGACGCCTTTCTGGTGGAGTTCACGCTCGAGGACGATTTGTCCTTCGGTTATGTATCCTGTAAGGTCCGGAACGGGATGCGTGATGTCGTCATTTGGCATCGTCAAAATGGGCATTTGCGTGATGGAGCCCGGGAGACCGCGAATCATCCCTGCTCTTTCGTAAATGCTTGCTAAATCGCTATATAGGTAACCCGGATACCCCTTCCTGCTTGGTATCTCGCTGCGCGCCGTCGAAATCTCCCTCAGCGCCTCGCAGTAGTTCGACATGTCCGTCAGGATGACCAGGACGTGCATATTCTCCTCAAACGCGAGGAACTCCGCAATCGTCAGGGCGGTTCGGGGCGTCACGAGCCGCTCAATCGGTGGGTCATCGGCAAGGTTCAGGAAGAGCACGACATTCTCCAGAACGCCCGAACGCTCGAAGCTCTCCATAAAGAAGCGGGCCACGTCGTATTTGATTCCCATGGCGGCAAAAACAACGGCAAAGCCTGCGTCCTCGCCGACTATCTTGGCTTGTCGAGCAATCTGAGCGGCTATCTCATTGTGAGGAAGACCGCTCCCCGAGAAGATCGGAAGTTTCTGCCCGCGGATGAGGGTATTCATGCCGTCAATTGCGGAAAGGCCGGTCTGGATGAACTTGCGAGGATAGTCTCTTGCCGTGGGGTTAATGGGGAGACCGTTCACGTCCCGCTTATCCTGGCCGAGGGGGTCAGGGAGGTCATCCAGCGGACGCCCGGCTCCATCGAAGATTCGTCCGAGCACATCCCGGGTGACGCCGATCTCGAGCGGCCTTGCCCGGAAACGGACACGCGTGTCGTTGAGAGAAAGCCCGGCGGTCCCCTCGAAGACCTGCACGACGGTCATTGTCTCGGACGTTTCCAGGATCAGCCCATGCCGAACGCTCCCGTCGGCGGAGATGATTTCGACGAGTTCGTTGTAGCCCGCGCCCCGAACGTTCTCCACGACGAGGACCGGCCCCACGATCTCGGACAATCCTACGTATTCTCTCTCCTCAGGCGCCGACGGACTCAGGGGCGTGCTCATAGATAGCTCCAATCTGGTCAAGCGCCCTGTCCAGCTTCCGCTGGAGTTCGTCAAGAAGCTCCGGACGGTCGTTTGGCACGTCCGACTTCATCCGGACGATCTCCGGATAAACCTTGATCCTCTTGACCCGCACCAGGGTCGCGCCCTTCTTAATGTTCGCCATTCCCTTTCGATAGAACGTGAGAACGATGGTCAACATTTTCATCTGCTTGCCGGCGACCGAGTACATGTCCACCGGATCGAACACGCTTTGCTGGAGAAACGCGTTTTTGAGAAGCGAGCACGTTTCCAGCACAATCTTCTGGCTATCGGGCAAGACGTCGGGTCCGACGAGTTTCACCACATGCTGGAGCCTCGCTTCTCTCTGGAGCAGTTCCATGATTTCGTTTCGGGTCGCCAGCCAGTCTTCCGACACGTTCTCCTGCCACCACCCGGCGACCTCTTGCGTGTATTCGCTGTAACTATCAAGCCAGCTTATCGCGGGATAGTGCCGGGCATTCGCGAGCACCCTGTCCAGCGCCCAGAAGCACCGGACGAACCGCTTCGTGTGCTGCGTCACCGGTTCGGAGAAATCGCCTCCCGGGGGCGACACGGAACCGATGGTTGTAACCGAGCCGACCTTGCCGCTGTGCGTCCGGACCATTCCCGCCCGCTCGTAGAACTCCGCCAACCTGGATGGCAAATAGGCTGGAAAACCCTCATCGGCGGGCATCTCCTCCATTCTCCCGGAAAGCTCTCGGAGGGCTTCCGCCCATCGGGAAGTGGAATCTGCCATGACCGCCACGTGGTAGCCCATGTCCCGATAATATTCCGCCAGCGTGATTCCGGTATAAATACTCGCCTCGCGGGCGGCGACGGGCATATTGGACGTGTTGGCGATGATAATTGACCGCTGCATCATCGTCTTGCCCGAGCGGGGGTCTATCAGCTTGGGGAACTCGATGAGCATATCGGTTATTTCGTTTCCCCTTTCCCCGCAGCCGATGAACACAATGATGTCCGCGTCGCACCACTTCGCCAGGGATTGCTGAATGATTGTTTTCCCCGTCCCAAAACCCCCGGGCACCGCCACGGCGCCTCCCTTGGCCATCGGGAACAGCATGTCAATTACCCGCAGCCCCGTCAGCAAAGGAATCGAGAGCGGCATCTTCTCTTTGTACGGTCTGTGCTTTCGGACCGGCCACCAGTGGCTGAGGCGGACCTCGACGGATTTCTTTCCAGCTTGAACGACAGCCACGACCTCCTGTATCGTGTACTCCCCTTCGGGCGCAACCCATTCGAGCCTTCCGCCGACTTCAGGGGGCAGCATGACCCTGTGCTCGATGACCTCCGTTTCCTGCACGGTTCCGAGGATCTCTCCCGGCCTGAGTTCTTGTCCCGGCTGAACAACCGGGCGAAAATGCCATTTCCTTTCGCGGTCGAGAGGGGTTACGTGCACTCCCTTTTGTATGTATTGGTTGGAACTGTCCCGTATCACCTCCAGCCTTCGCTGGACACCGTCGAAGATTGTCCCCAGAAGCCCCGGTCCCAGCTCCACCGAAAGGGGCATGCCGGAACCCCACACCTCCTGCCCGGGCCGCAAACCAGTTGTGTCCTCGTAAACCTGCGCGACAGCCATCTCTCCGTGGAGACGCACGATCTCTCCGATGAGGTGGTCCGGCCCGACTTCCACGAGTTCAGCCATTTGTGGGCCGTAAACCCCGCCGATCTCCACAACGGGACCGTTGACGTCTTTGATTCTACCGATGACCTTCTTTTCCAAGGTTTCGTCTTTCGCTTAAGAAAAGACCTCTCTTGCGACCACTGCCTTCAGTTCGTCCGCGAGCCTCTCCATTCTCGCATCGAGCGTGTTATCGAAAAGCATCGTCTTTGTACCGGAGTACACCCGCACTCCGGCGCCCTCCGGGGCAAGGTCCGAAGAGACGCTCAGCTTGACTTTCCTTCCGCTTGTCCGTCCGAGGAGTTCTTCTATTTCCCGAACGAGTTCGGGGGTGAACAAATCGCGGTCTTCGACCCCGGGCACCAGCACGCACTCATTCTCTCCCAAAGCCCTCACTCCTTGCGCGGCCAGCTCTTTCAGAAAAGAGGCGTACTCCTTTGTGCCCCTAAGCTCCGTCAGCTTGGCTTTTGTTCTCGCGAGAACCTCCTCGATGATTTCCCATTGGAGTCTCAAAATCGTCTTTTTCATCTCCAGGGAGACGCCAGCGAGAGTCCTTGTTTCGATGCTCTTGGCCTGGTCGTGTGCGGCCCCTTCGATTTGCCTCGCGGCATCTACCGCTTCCTTTTCCGCCTCCTCAGCCCTTCTCCTCGCTGAGAGTTCCGCCCTGCCCAGGATTTTCTCGATTTCTTCCCGTGCGTCCTTGGCTATCTGCTCGCAGAAAAAGCGGACGGAGAGGGACGCCTTGCTGGGGGTGATGTCCTTCTCGCTTCCCTGGTCGCGAGCGACGTGAGCCGCCTGTGGGCTTTTCACTGTTTTATCGAAATCCTGTTTCCGTTCGGGCATTCTTTCCTCAGATGCTTATGCCGATCGCCTCCCGGATGATGTCTGACGGAGATTTCCGGGTCGGCGAAGCGCCAGAGCTATCCGCAATTTCCACCACGAACGCGTGGGACTGTCTTGCCGTGAAGCTTTCGAGTTCGGGACGTATGCTTTCCGCGATTCTCTCGGTAATGACGATGATGCCGACATCCTCATCTCGGACAGCTTTCTGAAGCAGTTCGCTCGCTTCCGACGCTTCTTTTGCCACGTGCCCCCGGACCCCGGCGAACCGGAATCCGAGCACGGTCTCTTCGTCGCCTATCAGAAACAGTGTGGCCATTCTTTTCCGTAGCCCTCGCGCTTTTCGTCAGAACAGTGCGGGTCCGCGTCTTTACATTCCGCCCAGACCCGGCAGCCTCGTGAGAATCATGATGGCGACAATCAGCCCGTAAATCGCGATTCCTTCCGCGAGTCCCACGAAGATCAAAGCCCGACCTGCAATTTCCGGCCGCTCGCCTATGGTGCCGAGGGCTGCTGCCCCTACGTATGCGACTGCTATGCCGGCTCCGAGAGACCCGACGCCGACGCAGATCGCCGCGGCCAGAAGGCCGGTTCCGGCGATTCGGGCTGCTTCGGGTGAGATGGCTTTTTCCGCGCCCTTGCTCGGCCCCTCGTCGTTGGCTGCCTGCGCTGCCTTCACGGCAATGCAGACCAGCACCACAGCGCTAAGCGCAAAAATGAGGAGAGCCGATCCTTTGATCAACAGCCTATGCCAGTTTGCGAGGTTCTTTTCCTTCTTCATTCAACGCCCCCTTTACTTACCTTTGGTATGACCAATATGTTGTGGGCATAATCGCCGGATCATCCATGTCCGCTTGCCTTCGCTCTTCACGAAACGCCCGACTTTTCCGACATTGATGAGCTTTCTCTTAGAAAAGACCCATGCGGGGGAGCCGGAGCCGCACGCACGCTGGGTAAAGGTGCTCACGGCCGGATCCCTTCAGCGCAAAACATCAGTTCGTTGGGAGTCGCATCGGCGAAAACTCCGTCCCTCCAGTCCGGAAAAACTTCCCGAAGAACTCGTAGTATTCCAGCCTCAGCGCCTGGACACATACCACCAAACCCTCCAGACCGATCATCGTCGCATTCCCAAGAACGTGCACGGCGATCGGCAGGCCCGCCACCCCCTTCAGAACATCCGCAAGACTGAAAACCGCGATGAACAATCCCGCATGGGCGATGGCAAACGCTGCGATTCTCAGGAAGGAAAGCGTGTTCGTAAAGAGGGTTATGAGGCTTTCTATGAAGGTTTCGAGCATGTGCCCGAAGGAACTCGCCATCGTCGGCTCGGCGGCGCCTTCGGGGCTTCGGGCGGCTCGGCGAGTTAGCTTCTCCAGCGGACCCCTGAGTACAGCCGCCAAAAGGGGCAAGGCAATCAGCACCGTGACAACGGCGCCGCTGACGCTCTTGCCCGCAAACAACTGGATTGCGGTTAACACCAGCAGCCAATAGAAAGCCAGTCCCATAAGCCCCGACCAATCGAGGAAGCCCGCCACCCATTCTTTTCTCAGAGTGGCTGCCAGGACGTTGAAGCCCATTCCGAGGCTTATCATTCCGATCCCAAAGCGGAGCGCGAATTTCAGAAAGGTCGCTATGTTCTCCATCGGCTCATATCCCCGGTACGGAAGCAGGTCGGTGAACCCAAAGACGCTGCCGTAGAGGAAGCCGAAGAGGGCGGCAGAGGCGCCGCACCATACGAAAAGCTCCCCGATTCGCCGGATGCCCTCGCTGACTCTTTTCCATCGGGAGACCAGGGCGCCGAGAATCGCCATCACGGCTCCCTGTCCCACATCCCCGAACATGATCCCAAACATCAACAGAAACGTCGGCGCCACCGCAAGAGTCGGATCAATGGAGTTGTAGGTCGGGCGACCATAGCTTGAGACGAGCATCTCGAAGGGTTTCAGCAGCCTGGGGTTCTCGAAGAGGACCGGAACGTCCACTTTCCCAGCCCTTTCGGACAGGACTTCTTCCGCGCTTTGCTCCTCGACGAGGCAGCGCTCTTCGCACGCCTTTTTCAGATGCTCGGCAACCTTTTCGCGGCTGCTGTGAGGCGTCCAGCCGGAAATCAGATAGGTCCTCGCGGTTCTTCGGAACCTGCTTTTTGCTTGCCGTTTGACCTTCTGGAGGCCGAGTTGCGACGAGATTTCTCGGAGAGCCGCGACGTGGGCATTTCTGCATTTTTCGACCTCGGACTCGGCTTTCTTGATTTCCTCTTCCGCCTCTTTGATTCGCTCGTCCAACTGGGCCATCATCTCTTCGGAGAGCGGCTCCTTCCGTTCGGCAACCTCCGCTCTCTCCAGTCCGACCTCTTCCATCACCTTCGCAAGGGCGTCCCGATTCTTCTTCAGGACGATAATCATTACCGCGACGGTTTCTTTCCCTTCGGGAAAGGTCAGGACGACGTTCGGTATCTCGGAGAGCAATCGTTTCAGGGTGTCGAGATTCTTTTCCCGCAGTCGCCCGATAACAATTTCCAGGAGCGTGTAGCGCGACCTCAGATCAACGCCAAGTTGAGCCCAAACGTCGCGGGGAAGTTGCGTCCGGGTTTCTCGGAGGGACGCAAGCTTTTGCCTTGCGGCGTCTCTCGCGGCGACGACTTCGCTGACCTCCGCGTTGATCTCTTCGAGCTTCTTCTTCGCCTCCGCCGGGTCAAATGGCTCAAAGGCAGCGGTGTCGTTGACGATGTCTTTCCCCATGCCCAGCTTTTCGAGGAGGGACCGAATCAGACCTTCGACCTCCGTGAGGGGCTGCGAGGCGTTGTCCGGCGCCGCCTGCAACCCATCCTCTTCCGCCCATGGCTCCAGGTCGGTGACGCTTATGATGTGAACAAGCCCGGTTTTTATCAGCTCCGTTGTGGCGCGGTCCACATCCCTGTCCAGAACCAAGACGTTTAAGTGAACCATCCTCGCTGGCCTGAGCATAACTTCTTATCCGATGTGCTGCCTGGCTATCCGCATTGGCGCGGCGTGCCTCCGGATAGCCGTGTTACATCTGAACCAAATTCCTGACGATTTCCTCCGGCGGAAGGTCTAACGCTTTGCCGTTGAGCACCGTTACGATGTTCGCCACCTCCATTCTTTTCAATCGGAGGTAGGCAATCACAGTTCCGATGGTGAAGGGATAGCCTCCCAACGCCTTACGCAATTGCTGAGCGTAAATCTCCTTCAGAAAACCCTCCAGGAGGCTGAGGGCTTGCACCTCTTTCTCGGTTCGCAGCGTCGGCAAAACACTCCCATACACCCCGGTCAAAAGTGCCGACATCAGCGACGTCTCGTCTCGTCCGGGATATGCGTTCCTCACGAATTCCTCCTTGATCTGGAGTCCGCCCGGTATCATCAACGCCGTGATCTCCGCCAAACCGAGGTTGTAATACCGCTTGAACCGCAGAATCCAGTTGATGTTCAGAATGTCAATTTCGATCCCCATCAACTTGGACGCGATTTTCCTGTCCACGCCGGAGAGCTCTCCAATCGCCCTCCACGTCGCCTCATACAGCTCCTTGTCGAGCGCGACCTCAAGATAGAAGAGGGAACGCGATTTCTTGTAGGACTCTCGGGCGTCCGCGAGGGGCCTTCTGTACGACATTTCCCCAAGAAGTACAATGATTTCCTCGATCGTCTCTGCGGCGAGGATGGAGTCAACCGGGATTTCATTGCAGATATACCCTCGATAGATGAACGCCTTTTGCTCCGTCGAATGCCACGCCCGCAAGATGACCTTGAGGTTCTCGACCTCGTATTTCCGCATCAATTCCTCGACGAATTCCCTGACTTCGGCTTTCGAGTCCTCGGCAACTTCTCGATGGGACGATAACAAGTCCTCCATGAGTGACGCTTCCGCGACGGGAAGGTCTGCGGCAGAGGAGAGGTTCGCGAAGACGTGCCTGTACTCGGCGTGGCGGAGAGCCTCATAGCATTCTTCGATGGAGTCGGTCCGCGACAACCGCCGGTACTCCTCCGCGGAGATCAGCTTGCTGATTTTCGCCCTCAGTCTGGCGTTCAGATATGCGTAGGTGGCAAGCCCTGGCATTCCCGGCTTCCTTTCCTTACGTGCTCAGATTTATAGACCGCTGACGTATTTTTCGACAGGATTTACAGAATTATCCCGATTGGTCTTATGATGCTTTGGAACACCCTGTACATCCTGTCATCCTATCAAGAACAGCGTCCCCCTCTGAGGGAGGGGTTGCCCACCTTACCGAATTTGTGAAGCCATATACTAAGGCCCGGTCGGAGAAGAGGTTACCGCACGCCCTCCACATCGAGGATTCGCCTCAGGCACTTTTCGACCGCGGCGTCTATTTCCTTCTTCTTTGTTTCCTTTAGCTCCCGTGCGCGCCGGGCGGCATCTTCGAGCATCCGGGTTCGGCGTTCCTCTGCGGCCTTTTTCGCTTCCTCGATTAGACCGTGGGCCTCTTCCCTGGCTCGCGCACGGCTCTCCTCCACGAGCGCCTTCGCCCTGGCGCCCGCCTCGGCTACTAAGCGGCTGGCTTCCTCGTGCGCTCTGGCAATGTCTCTCTTGGCCTCTTCTTCCGCCTTGAGAATTTCCTCAACGACTTCTTTCAAGTCAATTGTCTCCGTGCATTGCCCTGAGTCCGCGCCTCCGCCTCGGGGCGCACAAACAGACCTTTCACACCCTTCGCTCCCTTCAGACAGAAACGTCGGTGGCTCGTCGCTGAACCGCCTGCCCTTTCTTGAATCGTTGGCACAGTCGGACTCGACCCGGACCGCCGCGACCCCGTAGCGCCTCGGGGCACGCAGACACACCTTTCACACCCTTCGCTCCCTTCAGACAAAAACGTCGGTGGCTCGTCGCTGAACCGCCTGCCCTTTCTTGAATCGTTGGCAGAGTCGGACTCGACCCGGACCGCCGCGACCCCGTAGCGCCTCGGGGCACGCAGACA
>CAZFAP010000098.1:0-2568 GCA_964516325.1 uncultured Verrucomicrobiota bacterium | reverse complement strand
AGTCGGACTCGACCCGGACCGCCGCGACCCCGTAGCGCCTCGGGGCACGCAGACACACCTTTCACACCCTTCACTCCCTTCAGACAAAAACTCCGCTATTCGGGGCTGAACGGGCTACTCTTTCCCGCCTTGTCGGCAGGCTCGGGCCGGACTCCGACCGGAAGGGCCGACCGTTGGTGGAATTTCACGCGCTCGCCGGGGGCGGCGCACCGCGTTTCCATGCGGAGAGGAACTTCTGCACCTCGGGTGCGATGTCCTTCACGGCGACCCGGACCTGCTGCATCGAATCCCGATCTCGGAGCGTTACAGTGTCGTCCTCCAGCGTCTGGAAATCAATGGTCACGCAGCAGGGAGTCCCAATTTCGTCCTGCCGCCGATACCGTCTCCCGATGGCGCCCACGTCGTCATAAAACGTCGTGAAACATTCCCGGAGAATTTTCTCGATTTCCCTGGCTTTCTCAACTAAAGGCGATTTCTTCAGCAGAGGGAAGACCCCCACTTTTATCGGCGCCGTCTTCGGCGAAAACCGCAGCACCACACGTTCCGGCTCTTCGTCGTAGCCGTCCACGAGAAGCGTCAGCAGAATCCTATCCACGCCCGCCGACGCCTCGATCACGTGGGGGATGAACGGCTCGGGCGTCTGTTCGTCGCGGTAAGTCATATTCTTCCCGCTGAATTTCGCGTGCTGCGAGAGGTCGAAGTCCTGCCTGTCGGCGATCCCCTCCAGCTCCTGCCAGCCGAACGGGAAGTTGTACTCGACGTCCACGCATTTTTTCGCGTAATGAGCCAGCTCTTCCGGGCGATGTTCGCGAATTCGGAGGTTTTCCTCTCTGATCCCGATGTCCTTGTACCACTTCATCCTCTCGTTGACCCAGTACTCGAACCACTCCTTGTTCCCGTTCGGGGCGATGAAGAATTCCAGCTCCATCTGCTCGAACTCCCGAGACCGGAAGGTGAAATTCCGCGGATTGATCTCGTTGCGGAAGGCTTTTCCGATCTGGGCGATCCCGAAGGGTACTTTCTGCCGGGAATCGTTGAGCACATTGAGGAATTGGACGAAAATCCCCTGCGCGGTCTCCGGCCGGAGGTAAATCGTCGAAGCTTTATCCTCGACCGCCCCCAGGAACGTCTTGAACATCAACTCGAACGAACGCGGCTCCGTCATCTCCCCGCCGCATTCCGGGCATTTATTCTCGGACACCTCGTCGGTCCGAAAGCGCTTCTTGCACGATTTGCAATCCACCATCGGGTCGTAAAAACTATCCACGTGCCCGGAAGCCTTCCATACGTCTGGATGCATGAGGATGCTCGCGTCCATCCCGACGACATTCGGGCGTAAATGAACGACGTCCCTCCACCAGAGTTCCTTGATATTTCTCTTCATCTCCACGCCGAGGGGGCCATAGTCCCAGCAGCCATTGATCCCTCCGTAGATTTCGCTGCTCGGATAGATAAGCCCTCTCCTCTTGCATAGAGAAACCAGCTTCTTCATTTCCATAGGCGATAATGCTCCTGCGAATCAGTTCGACAACGAAACAGGGGCCCGCGCAACCCCCAGAGATGGCGAATCCGACATTGTCCGCCCCGCGTGCACGGTTAAAGAAGGTATCAGACCTTAGCTCGTCCTGTCAAAGGATTTGAGGAAGGCAGGCGAGGGAGAGACGCGCTGGGCATCAACCAGACCCCCTCTTCCCCGCTGAGAGCGCTGAGAGCGGAGCGAAAAACGTGCTCTCCGCAGCCTCTGTCTGAAAATGAGCTTCGCGCCGCCAGCATTTTCGTGGACCACTAAGGCACGAAGACACAAACATTCATCCGCCCCGGGTGATTCCCCCCTTGTGTCTTGGTGTCTTCGTGGTGCGGAGTCGGAAGATTCGCACTACGCGGCCGACATTTTCATCGTCTCCGGGTGAGGGGAGTTCATCAGCGACTGCGGTTAGTCCCTTCGCCGTTCTCCGAACGCGGCGACACCCGGACTCTTACATGAGCCCCCTCAGGAATTCGACTTCCTTCCTCAGCACTTCGGCGCGCTTGTCTTCGGGGAACTTCCCGAGGGACTCATCTTCGACGCATAGGTCGTTGTCGTACCCCGCCTCTCGGAGGATTCCCGTCACCTTCTTGAAATCAATATCCCCCTGGTAAATCGGGCAGTTGTACTTCCCGTACTCCCAGCCCACCGGCCTTTTCTCGTTCTTCTTATCTTCCGGAAAGCGGATGCTCTTGCAGTGCGTGTGAAACACCCGTTTGGCAAACTTCCTGTAAATCCCATACAAGTCGTCAAGCGGATAGCCAAACCAGTAGAAATTCGCCGTGTCGAGGGTAAGACCGAGCCTTTCGGAGCCGACCTTCTCGAACAGCTTCTCCAGGAACTCCACCTGATTCGTCGTCCCACCGTGATTCTCGATTCCGAATCGTACCCCGGTCCCTTCGCTCTGCTCGATGAGCTTCTTGCACGTCTCAACAGCGAATTTGAAGAATTCCTCTCCCTGAAGCCGCCGCGGGATAACGTCAATCCGAATCGCCTTTGTTCCTAACTTCTTGGCGGCACGGGCCACTGCGACCGTCCACGAT
>CAZFAP010000097.1:0-18528 GCA_964516325.1 uncultured Verrucomicrobiota bacterium | reverse complement strand
GATACCCAGCCCTCCGTGCCTTCGTAGCGGACGCCACAGGTGCCTCGCCACCCTTCCCTTTGGAAGATCATTTTGATGCCGTTGGCAAAGCGGGTGACCATCCCGTCGCCGGACTCGTTATTCACGTAGTTGTATTCGACGGGGGACGTGTCGGAACAGTCAATCGCCGCCTGGCACTGGGCAAACGTGTGAGCGCCCCACTCGCCGATGCAACTGGTGTGGAAATCGTAGTGTCCGCGCCACTGGCCCTTGATGTAGGCGGAATTGTAGGGCCGCCAGGGACAGGGCCCCAGCCATGCGTCCCAGTCCACTTCGTCCTTCGGCGGCAGCGGTTCGGCGGGCAGCCAGTCGTGCCTCATTTCTGCCGCGTCCCACGGGGCAAGGTGCGCGCGGACCGTGGCTACGTTGCCGAGGCGGCCGGTGCGAACCAATTCATTTGCAAAGATGAAATTGGCCTCGCTGAGCCGCTGTGCGCCGGTCTGATAGACGCGCCGGTAGCGTCTGGCGGTTTCGACCACCGCCTGGCCCTCTGCAATGGTCATGGCGGATGGCTTCTCGGAGTAAACGTCTTTGCCCGCCCGCATGGCTAAGATTGAAGCCAGAGCATGCCAGCGGTCTCCGGTGGTGATGAGCACGGCGTCAATGTCCGTGCGCGTGGCCAGGAACTCCCGGATGTCCTTGTGCATGGCGCAGTCTTGGTTGCCGTAGTGAGCGTCCACCATCTTCTTGACGGCCTCGCGGCGGTCTCTGCGGGAATCGCAGATTGCGACAAATTGCACGTCCTTCTCGGGCAGCATGCAGCGAAGATCGTGTGTCCCGCGACCACCGATGCCGATCCCTCCTGCGATAATGCGCCCGCTGGGCGGAACCTTTCCGTCCCGACCTAAAGCCGAGGCCGGGACGATTATCGGCCCCGCTGCCAACACGGCCACGCGTTTCAGAAAATCACGCCGCGTGAGATTCGAGTTCTTCTTTGACATCGCAGCCTCCTGATTCATCTGGCCAGTTCATTTTCGTCGAGACTCATGGGCAGAAACTAACTTTTCTCCCGTCGGTTGTCAATGCTTCATTGTCGGAGGGTGTCGAACGTGCGTGCTTAGGGATGGGCGTCCTTCCTCCCGGCTGAACGTCACCGGCTATTGCGTTTCGATCCGGACCGGCCCCAGCCGTCCGGAGCGTGTCGAGCCACGGTAGCGAGTCGGCCTCGTGAGATGGTGGTTTGCCAGGGTGCTGTTGGCGAAAATCTCAATCGGGCTCTCGTTTCCCTTCGCGCGTTCCGTGGCGTGCACGCTCCGCAGCCTCGCGACGCGAGTGCCGACGATGTCCGGCGGAATGTCCAAAGAGATGAAGGGGACATGAGCCTGCGGACATATGCTTTGTTCCGATGAAGAAACAAGGAAACATTCGCAGTGCAGGAGTGCTTATTGGGAAGAGCGGGCTCCGCCAGGAACGCTGTCGCTCCTTCTCCGCTCCGGCTTTTCCTGCTACTGCGATGTCACGCGATAAAAGCGCCTGCCTACCCCTGTGACATTCTCTCCGGTCCAATTGCTTTCGCTGATAGGCCAGGCGCCAGCAGCATTTCGCCAGACACCCTGGATGAGGTCCTCCGTGCACTGCACTGCGTAGTATCCCGTGCCGAACGGCTCCCACTCCAGCAATATTGTATCGGCGACTTTCGTGATGGCCGCAACTGGCCGCGTCGTGGGAGAAAACCAGTTGTACCCGATAGCCACCTTGTCAAAGTTCAGCACGCCCTCTCCCTGTCGTTCCGCTACCATTACCCTGAGAGTGTGCTCTCCGGGCTTAGACCGAAAGAGCTCGAGTTGGAAGTCCTCATACCTGTCATAGGATCCGGTGGTGAACTTGATGGAGCCGATAAGTTCCTCGTCCCAGAGACAGTGCACCAGAGCCCCTTCGCTTGGCGACGCGAGCCTCAGAACGAGTTTTATCCAGCCGCCGGGAGAGTCGTCTCGACCGGGCAACGGGACGTTGAATGAGTACCGCCACCAGTCACCCTCCGTGGTCCATCCAATTACGGTGGGGTCTATGCCGAGGGCAGCCGGATCAGCATCCGGGTAGCCGTGCATTCCTACATCGTCCCAGGGCCGGTAGGAGCGACGCCAGTCGTCCGGCTCGAAGTGGGCTGCGTAGCGGTAGTCATAAGCCGGGGCGACATCACCGGGAGACGGCGCCTCCATCCCCGCGGGGCACCCCTGATATCCGGGCCACTGGCCTCCCCGGTAGTTGAAGTCTTCCGCCTCCCTGACCTCCATGATCATCGTTCTCTCACCCGTAGGCTCAGAAGGGGGCCCTTCGGCGCCCCCTTGGCTCACTGCTGTTACCCTGTAGTTGTAAGCGCTCCCCGGAACCGTCGAGGTGTCCACATAAGATGCACCTGGGACATAGGCTACCTGATACCATTTTCCTCCGTTGACGCTCCTATAGATTCGATAGCCTATGATGTCCGTCTGTGGGCTGCGGGTCCAAGTAAGGTGGCAGCCCAGAAGCGTCTCCACCGCCACGCCAGTCGGCGGAGAAGGAACGGCGCTGGCGCCTGTCCAGAGCCACAGCTCCAGCAGACACAAATCTCCTCCGACTCCATCCGGGTGGGCACCGATGTCCTGCTCGATGATGATATATCCCTGGGTGACACGCAAAGTCGGGCTTGGGACCTGCGCGCGGAACCTGGGAGGGCTCGTGGAAGGAGGCGGCACGACCTTCTCCTCAAAGTCCACCTTCCAGAACTCACCCGGAGCCTTGGGCTGATAGTTGTCAACCAAGACGACTGCCCTGCCCGTGTCGCCGTCCCGAGCCCGGATTGTCGTGGAGTGATTGGCGTAGGCGGCATCGCCGCCAGCGGCCACGAACCGGTACGTTCCGTTCTCCACGTCCATCCGGAATTTCATGGGTGGGGCGCCTTCGGACTTGCTGACGCCGATGAACTGGTCGTAAATCTCATCGCCCCCGGTGTATTTGCCGCGATTGTTAGACGTGCGGTCCAGGGCTGCGGTATCTGTATAACCGTAGCCGCTCACAGCCGAGTACCGGATGTTCTCTTCCCCTGTGCCCTGGTCAATCTTGATATATTGAACGACTGGCTCATTGTGCGTGGGCCGCGTCCATTTGTCCGCGCCAAACGCAAATGCTTTCACCAGCCCGTATGGAAGCTTAACGCCTTCCACGGAGAGCTCGGCCGCTCCGCTTTCCGTGGGGGCGTTGCAGTCATCCCCCGCATAGTAGGCTTGCGCACTCCAAACACCGGGTTTATCCACGAAGAAAGTCCCTTTGAACCCACCGGAACTGCTCGTCTTGACAAACACGATCTGGTGGTCACCATCGGGACGGGTCAAAATCAGGGCTACTTCGACATTGCGGACCGCAGGGTACGTAACCCCGCTCATCCCACACAGCTTTCGTGTCGGGTCTGGCTGTTCCTGCTGTTCTTCCCCCACCATCAGCCTGAGGAACTGGATGGGATCGGCCAGATGCACGGTCGGGTTCAAGCCTCCATAAACCTGAATGTAATCATCCAGTTGGATTAGCCCATAAACGTCAAGTTCGACTTTCGTGCACGGATCGGCAGTTGCCGGAGGGGTGATTGTGACGTTGACGCTCTTGAGGCTCTTGGGATCGAGCATTACCCATTTATGGTTGAACGTCGCCTTCCATCCGGGCTCCAGGCCATTGATTTCCAGATCAACCCTTTTGGGTTCGTCGAGGGGATTTGCAACGGGCATCTGGAATGCCACGGGCTTCCACGCGCTGCCAGTCCCGGAGTAGAACTCGGTAACGTTCTCCTGTGCAAAGTTGTTGTATATGTCCTTTTCTCCCGGGATATGTTCAAGCTCAACCTGAATGCAGGTATGGGCGGCGACCGTCGGGGTCCATTCCGCATAGACGTTTTTTGCGCCTCCCGCGGGTATATCAATTTCCGCCGGATTTGGCAGGTCCACATATTGACCCGCGTCTCCGACACCACCGGGGGTGTTCACTCGAAAGCGAACCTGAATGCCGGTGGCGTCGGCGGCTCCGACATTCGTTACTCTTGCATAAACTCGATTCGTGTGATTGACCCAGGCAGCTTCACCGTTTTCCGGCTTTGGGGCGGCCGTGGCGGGATTGTCCCAGCCGCCGCCTTCTCTTTCGCTGTCCACCCACACGTCGGGCGATTCCCAGGGTGGGGCTCCCCAGGGAGTAATTTTGGGGTCGGGCTGCTCCTCCGCCTTTATCTTCACGTTGACATTGTACGTTTCCGGGGGGCCTGCGTTTGTGCCAGCGAAGGTAACTTCAACCGGAGGCTCAGGCTTATGAGCGGGGTCGCCAGAAGCCATTACTTTTTGCTCGTTCAGCGTTCTCTTGGGATAGATGCCCGGAGGCCACGCATCCACAGCCTCCATGAGCACGACGTGATTCGAGGCAGACGCATCACTGACATTCCCGGGGAATTGGTCCCGCCCTTCAACGTAGTAATGAACGCTATCCGAAGACTCTATTTTTATCGTCGTGTAGGTATCCGCAGCGGCATCTTCTGATGCCGTGGGCAGAATCTTGAAAGTCTGATTTATGTCGGGGTCACCGGGTGCCGGCCTTTGCAGGAACTTGACATTGGCCGGGCTTTCAATCCAGGCAAGTTTGTAATCTTTTTCCCATGCCGCGTACTGGCGATCATTAGCGCTGTCCATCGTTGTCCAGTACCCTCTCCCATGGGCTGTAATGGGGTCATATTGATCGGGAAGAGTGAGCCAATGGCCCATCTCGTGGGAAAACCTGCCGAAGCCGGTTGCCGACGACTGATTGATCGTTTGAATCTTGAACTGAACGCCGGTGACCGTGAAGGTCTTTGCCTGGGCAGCTTGTCCCCGGAGAAAAGAAGAGTAGATTACGGCAATCACTCCATTGTAATCCTCGAAATTCGCCACATCGGGGTCTGCTGCTTCCATGGCCGCAGTCAGCAGCTTGTCGTGGTAAGAAAGATGCGTCAGCCTTTTGCCCGTGTCAATGTATTGATCTGTCGGGCCGGTAGCATCTGCGTAGCCGATTCGATTGTAATTCCCGGGGCTGTCCCCTTGCCCCTCGCCCGTCCTGTAGATTATGTACCTGTCAACGTCATCAGCGCCTCTCGTGATTGACAGCTTCACAATATCGCCTGCTGCCACGCTCACCCAAATACCCGACGTAATCAGCTTCGATTCAACGCCATTCTTGAAACCAGACACCGCGAACCAATAATCACCCGCCGTCTCGTCATCGTACTCGCTCGCGGGGTCCCCTGCCCCAGGAGGCCCTACTGAAGTGGTCAGAACAATGGGCGGAGTAGGATTGGAGGATGATGCCTGGCCCGGGTCCCGGTATTCCATCGCTTTTATTTCAGAAGGGGTGCAATAATCGAGAATCCCTTCTGGCAGGGTGTACCAGTTGTTCCCGACAGCCCGTCGTTGAGTGACATCAAACGTGCATTGATTCCAGGAAGTCTCCTCATACCACTCCTCCAGGTCTGCGATTTCCTGATTCTCGGTGGCGTTCACGGCGGCCAGGTCGCCACTTAGAATCCTGTAATCGTCTGCCTGGACATAGATAACCAGGACCTTCTGGTTCAGGCCTTTTTTCGAGACTTCATGAACGTCCATGGGACCGAGATCCACAGGGTCTCCGTCTTGGGCAAAGGCTGCGAAATTGGAGCCTATTACG
Organism: uncultured Verrucomicrobiota bacterium; assembly: GCA_964516325.1. Lineage (GTDB taxonomy): Bacteria > Auribacterota > JABMQX01 > JABMQX01 > JABMQX01 > CAZFAP01. The sequence continues at coordinate 12,840 of CAZFAP010000097.1, read as the reverse complement.
AGACCGAGTACTAAGATTCCAAACCAGGGTTGGTGTTTCATGATTGACCTCGTTTCTGTCCGTTGCATCATGTTGACCGCTCGACAAGCTATTAACGAAGGTTCTCGCAGAACTTCCTTAGTGCTCTGATTCGTAAATTCGATGACGTATTTTTTGACAGGATTACTGGATAAAGGGATGTTGCTCAGGTTGCCTCGCCTGGGCGGAAGCCCGCGTGCCTTCGCATCGTGATCTCGAAATCCTGTTCATCCTGTCCACAAAGAATTCGCCGTCCCGCATACGTCATCGTACTTGTGAAATCGTGTACTTAGCTGTCGGCGCTCAGGGTAAGTCCCTCCTCCCCTGCTGTCAACCTGATTCTCCTGACTGAGGTAACCCCTCACTTATGGGTGGCAAAGGTCATGGCCAATCCTGGAGTCTTTCACATGGGGATGGAACCGCAGAGATCGCAGAGATGGCGCACGCCCCAGGCGTGCGGAAGCGGTGCTTCCGCGTTCGACAATCCGATTGATCTCCTCCGAATGTTCTCCGCTCTCTCTGCCCCGAAAACCGGCGCCACGTGGCCGGGATTTTCATGGTCTCCGGGGGAACGAAGTTCATGGGCGACTGTGGTTCCGTTCCCCCCCCGGAGACGCCCCTCCCCGTGACGCGGGGCTTCCACCGCCCCTGACTGAAGGATTGCACCCCGCAGCAAAAATCCTTTCTTCCTCAGAGACAAATCTATTACATTTAGCAGCGGAACAGATTCAGCAGCAGGGCTGGGCAGTGACGCAAGAGGAGTCCAAGACCATCTTCCGGGAGGACGACCATGAAGAACGACATTCGCGTTGACCGACGTGAATTCATCAAGCAGACCATGGCTGCGGGGATAGCCGCGGCGGGCATAGGGTTGGCGGCCTCACGAGCCGACGCCGAGGGGGAGGCCGCTGGAGCTAAATCGGAAAAGAAGATCAGAGTTGGGGTGATTGGGTGCGGAAGCGTTTCGCGGCATTATTTTACAAATCTGAGAGCCTCGCCATTTGTCGAACTGGTGAGTTGCTGCGACAAGATTTACGAACGAGCACAGCGGGCGGCCGCCGAATATAGAGTGCCTAACCATTATCCTCATATTGACCAAATGCTCGCCGGCGCGGAGTTTGACCTTTTCGTGAACCTGACGGACATGCAGGAACATGGCCGGCTCAACAAGCAGGCTCTTCAGGCGGGCAAGCACGTCTGGAGCGAAAAGCCCATAGCGGGCAGCCTCGAGCAGGGCATGGAGCTGCTCGATTTAGCGAAGAAGCAGGGCGTCCGCCTGTGGGGGGCGCCAACGGTCGTCACAAGCCCGCAGTTTGCGTTCATGGCTAAGACGATAGGGAGCGGCACGCTGGGTCGCGTTGCGGCGGCGCATGCCTCCTACGGCCATCTCGGACCGAACTGGTCGCCTTTCTTTTATCAGAAGGGTGGGGGAAGCCTGCCGGACCTCGGCGTCTATAATATCACGACGCTCACGGGGCTTTTGGGGCCGGCGAAGGAAGTCGTCGCCATGACGAGCATCGTGACGCCCACGCGGGACATTGCAGGCAAGACCATTCACGTTGAAGCGGAAGACAACGCAATGCTGGTAATGGACCACGGCAATTCGACGATGTCCCACGTGCAGTGCGGGTTCAACTATTTCAGCCCGCACGAGCACGACGCGACAGTGGAGAGCCACCACACGATCGCAATCATTGGCAGAGGAGGGAGCATGTTCCTGGCGGGATACGACTGGGCGCCGCATGGGGTTGACCTGGCGACGGTCCAGGCGCCAAATCTCAAGCGGCACGCTCCCGACGCAGGCGGTTATTCATGGCAGTACGGCGCCTCGCACGTTGCTGAATGCCTGGCGACCAGCAAAGAATCCCTCATCACCCCGGAGCACGCCGTCCACGTTGCGGAAATCATTGCAGCAACCAATGAGTCGCAGAGGACGGGCCAGCGGATAAAGATAAGGTCGTCGTTCAAGTGGCCGGTTGTCATATGAAAGTGTTGCGCTTATAAGAGGAGTGTGCGAACGCGGTTAACGGGGCAGGGTGTAACCTGCGTTGGTGGGGTCCGTCCGGCGTGTCATCGCGGGAGGCGCGCCGCCGAGCCGAAGAACACAGTTACACGGGGTCGGAGCGCGGCTGCAAGGAGGCGAGACGATGGTTTTTCCACGCAGGATTGTTTGGTGGCTTCTCGTCGCCGTCAGCGTAGATTCGCTGTCCTCTATCGGTCTGGCGCGGGAAGAAATTGACCTGAGCGGACAATGGGAGTACCAGAGGGTGCCAGAGCTCACCTACCCCCCGCCCCCCGATTGGAAGGGAACAACCGTGCCCGGATACCTGCCCACACATACTTATGACAAGGCGTGGCTTCGGACGACGTTCACTATCCCAGGCTCCATGTTGGGAATGAGAATCAAGCTCCTCTTCGGGGCCGTCAAGTATGACAGCCAGGTGTACGTGAACGGCGAGTTTGTCGGCGGACACCTCAACGGCTACGACCCGTTTGAGTTCGACATCACCTGGCACGCTCGAGTGAGACAAGCAAACGAGCTTCTCGTAGGGTTGAGCGATTCGGCCCCTCTTTTTACCGATCGGTCGGGTGTGTCGAACACGGCAGCTGAGCCGGGGAGCCCGGGGAAGAACGTCGTCGTGTCCCCTATGGGGGGACGGCGTACCCGTTCCGGAATCTGGCAGACGGTTCGTCTTCGCAGCGTTCCCAACTTCTCCATCGAAGATGTCTTCGTGATGACCTCAGTGCGCGCGCGCAAAATCAAGGCCAGGGTGCGCCTGCGCAACGAAGGCCCGATGAGAAGAGAGGCGAAGCTGACGGGCAACGTCCTCGAAGGAGAGGAGTTCGTGCTTGCGCTCTCTGATGTGAATGTCTCGGTTGGCGCGGGCGAAACCACGGAGCTGGAGGTCGAAGAGGAATGGCCGGACCCGCGCCTCTGGTCGCCATCGGACCCCCATCTGTACCACCTCGAAACGACCCTTAAGCCGACGACCGGGCTTGTGGACATGGTCCGAACTCGCTTCGGCTTCCGAGAGTTCTGGTGCGAGGGCGACAGCTTCTGCCTGAACGGAACGAAGATTCACCTGCTGGGGACGTCGGCGTGGCCGCCGTATAGATTGATGAGAAAGTACGAGATTCGCAGAGTCCTGTTGGACGTGCGGGGGGCCAACACGTCGGTTCTTCGCCTTCACACCCAACCCTGGGAGGAAAAATGGTACGACCTCGCGGACGAACTCGGACTCCTGATCATCGAGGAGGGGGCTGTCTGGTGCAGCGTGGATAACTACCGCCTCGGAGATGCCGGGTTCTGGTCGAACTTCGCCGACCACCTCCGGGGAATGGTTCGCCGAGACCGCAACCACCCGTCCATCGTGATGTGGAGCCTGGAGAACGAGCTGATCCATTCGGCTTTCGGGAGACCGGTTCACCCCGGGACCGAAGCGGAGCTGGCAAAGCTCAGTGATGTGGTCAGAGAAATGGACCCGACTCGCCCCATCACGTACGAGGGAGACCTGGACCCGGGCGGGAAAGCCGACGTGATAGGGTTGCATTATCCGCACGAGTTTCCGGGGTACCACATTTGGCCCAACATGGCGTACTGGATGGACCAGCCCATCGAGATTACCCACGCTCCGGGCAGGATTTGGAAATGGAATCGGGAGAAGCCGCTCCATATCGGCGAGTTCCTGTGGATTCCCGGGTTGGCTCTATACTACGACTCCTACTCAATCCTTTTCGGAGACGACGCCTACACGAACCCCGCCTATTACCAGAACGAGGCCCGAGCGTGGACCTGGCAGATGCAGGTCGAGGCGTACCGCGATTACGCCGTCAGCGGCGTATCTCCTTACTCGATGTTCAGGGATATGATCATTCCATTGGGTACGGTTGACTTGAAGCCCAAGGGAAATCGTCTCTATCAAGTTCAGAAAGCCGTGTTTCATCCCAACGCCGTCTTCGTGAAGGAGTATGACACCCGCTTTTTTGTTGGGGAGGAAGTTGCCCGTTCGGTGAGCGTTTACAACGACACCATGCAGTCGGGCGAGTTCATCCTGAAGTGGGGGGTGGGCGCCGCGACCAGCACCCTCGCGCTTTGCCTCGACGCTGGAGAGAGGACACGACAGACCCTTAGCTTCGTCGTTCCCTCGACGCCGGGCGACTTCTCCCTCGTCATTCAACTTCTCAGAGGCGACACGCCGGTTTTCTCCGACCAGAAGGTTTACAGAGCCTATGCTCGAACGAAATTGTCCTTGCCGAAAAATACGAGGCTGGCTCTCTACGACACCGAAGGAAGAACTCCCACTCTTTTCGGCACTCATGGGATTTCGTACCGTCGAGTCAGTGACCTCCGAGCCGCCCCATACGACGAGTTCGACATCCTCGTCATCGGACGTGACTCGCTGAAGAAAGAACCTACACTGGAGGTCGGCCCCGAAAGTGTCGCAGCGAAATGGGAGAATTTCGTAACTCGAGGCGGATCGATCATCATACTCGAGCAGGCTTCCTACCCGCGCTGGATGCCGTTCGAACCAATACTGACGGACTACCGAACCAACTTCGTGTTCCCGAGGGCTGTCAGTCACCCAATAGTGACCGGACTTACCCCCGAGGACCTCCGCTGGTGGCGAGGGGATAATCGGGTGACGCTGAGCAACATCCTGAAGCCCTCGAGGGGGAATTTCCGGGTGCTCATGGACGTGGGTTCCCTGCGGGGACTGGACCGGGCGGCGGTGATTGAGATTCCACGCGGGAGAGGAGGATACCTCTGCTCCCAGTTGCTCCTGGCGACGAGGTTTCCGACGGAACCCATGGCGGGGATGCTCTTGCAGCGAATTCTCGACTACTGCGGCACGTCGAAGCAACGCATGAAGCATGTCGGGCTGGTCGCGGAAGCTGATTCCGAGGCGGCGAAGACCCTGGCGCGGCTCGGGTTGTTATACGAAAACGTTTCCGGGCGTCTTGCCACGTGCGATCTGTCCACATACGCAGCGCTGATTATCGCCGGAGGAGAAAATGCCTGGAACGAGGCAGAAGCATGTCTCGACAAGCTCACGTCTAACGTTGAGGCGGGAGGGAAGCTCCTGCTTCATCGCCCGACCGAGGATTTCCTGACGAAAGCGAGGCCGGTGCTGTTCCCGAATTTGACGTGGTCGCCGAACGTGAATGTGCCCGTTCTGAGGAGCACGGCTTCCGACTGCGCGTCGTCTCTGTCAAACTACGATCTGTATTGGATTGACCAGCCGGGGAACTGGGACACGATGCCAGTCCTCTCGAAGGGCATCGCCGAAAGGGTCTATGAGACGACCTCTCCGGGGAGCGAGGTGTTCATCACCAGACCGGGCGCCCTCGTCCGGGTAAATCGCGGGAGGGGATTTGTTTTGCTCGACGAGATTGCATGGGAAAGAGAGCAGAAGAACCGTACCAAGGCGGACAGGATTGTTTCGACTATCCTGACCGATCTGGGCGCCTCCATCAACATGCCCGTGGGGTTAAGGGTAGAAGCCGAAGAAATGAAGCCGGTGGGATTCAGCGAGTTCGAAGTTCGTGAAGGAATGGCGTGGTGCGGCAGCAACGGAAGGCTTGAGACGTCTATCAGCTTTGCGGAGTCGGGCGATTATTCCTTCTGCGTTACGGGCTATGGCACTCCTGCCCTCGGCGTCTATCCGATGCTCGAACTGTGGATTGACAGCACGAAATGCGACTCCCTGTCTGTTGACAGCGAGCACCCGGGCGAATTCGTTTTGTCGGCAAATGTAGCGAAAGGGACACACACTGTCGCTCTCGCTTTCGTCAACGACCACACCGCCCCGCCGGAGGACCGGAATCTCGTCCTCGACCGAACGACCGTATCCTCCGGCCGTGAGAGCGTCCGGAGAGTCCTCAACCTCTCCCTGAACAGGAACCCTGGGACGGCCCGCCTCACCTGGGAAGCGAAGCCGGGAGATGCCTGCCGAGTGGAATTCGCGAACGACCTTCTCGGCGACACGTGGCGGTCGGTGGAAAACATCACAGGCGACGGCCCCGTCATGAGCTGGGTTGACGATGGCACATGGACCGGGCTTCCTCCGGGCGATGAATTCGTTCGGCAGAGGTTCTATCGTGTGGCGACCCGAGGCGTCCCCTGAAGGGGGCCCGGAGATGGTCCGGGTTCGGGCCTTTTGTTGGAGCTAAAGGCAGCCCTCTGCCAATATCCTTGCTGAGACGTCTGCGCGGCACGGGGCGCCCCGCACGGTCCAGAAAGACCTTTCAAATACTCCTGTGGCGTCCAAAGCGGCTCGGCGCCGGAAAAGGCGGATTTGCACTGTGCATGCCCAATCGGAATGGAGGGTTACGATGTCAGCTCTCGTCCTGGCACTATGTCTCATCGTCAATATCGCCGCTGGCGTCGAGAAGACAGCTCACCGATACGTTCGAGCCGTCTTGTCCGAAAAGAGCCTTTCCGGATATTGGCGGATGGAAGGCGACTTGTCCGACGAGAAGACGGAACCTTCCGGAGTCCTTCGCGGCGGACAGTTACGCTTTGTGAATGGACCAGTAAACGGGGAAGCACTCTCGCTTGCCGAAGGACAATTCGTCATTGTCGAGAAGACGCCCCAGTTGGACGTTCCCGAGACGACCGTTGAACTGTTCTTCAATATCGCTGCCCAGCCAACGTGCAACGCGTGCCTCGTCGCAAAGCGCTCCGAGAAAGAGACCCGGTTCAGCATCCACGTCAGTCAGGACTTGACGCAGCTCCAGATATGGAACGGGCGGGCAGTGATTGCTTTCGATTTCCCGACCACGCCGCTCTCTATCGGTGAGTGGCATCACCTGGCGGTGGCCGCTTCGGCGAAGGGTCTCGCGGCTTATCGCGACGGTGTTCCTTTCGGACAGACCACCGGCGATTCGTTCAACTTCTCCGTCAAGGACCTCCCGCTTTTGATCGGCGCCGCAACGCCGGCCGGATTTGAGCAATGTGTGGGCGCGATTGATGAAGTGGCAGTTTATTCCCGCGTGCTGCGCGACGAAGAAATCGCAGCCCATGTTGATGCCGCGGGCTGGGCGGAGAAAAGGAAATCGCTGCTCACTCGCAGGGAGGAGTTGGCCAGAGAGAAGCGAGCCCGAGAGGAAGAGAGGAGACGGAAGAAGATGGAGGTTGTGGCGGAGTGGATGAATGACCCTCGGCTGCTGGCGAGGGGGGAAACTCGCGCGTACAGGGGCGAGCACTCGACTGCTATCAACGTCCCTCTCGGCGGGATTGGCGCGGGCTGCATTCAAATCAATGGGAAAGCCGAGCTGGCAATCTGGCAGATTTTCAACAACTTCATTGGGGCTTTCGTGCCGAACAGCTTCTTCGCTGTGAGGGCGAAGCGCGCGGGCGGCGAGCCTGTGGTGCGCGCGCTCCAGACGAGCGCGGTCGGACCCTTCGGAGCAATGAAAGGCCTGAGCTTCCGTGGAGAATACCCGTTCGCGTGGTTCGATTTCGAGGACCCAGCATTGCCAGTCGTCGTCAGCATGGAGGCGTTCAACCCGCTGATTCCGCTCAACGCAAGGGATTCCGCGATGCCGTGCGCGATTTTCGGCCTCACGGCGAAAAACGCATCCCGTGACGCGGTGGAGGTTAGCTTCATTGCATCGCAGCAAAACGCCGTCGGGTTCACCGGAGACGCAATGATCGAGGGGCGGCGATTCGCTGGCTATGGGAGCAACCGCAACCGCGTGCTGAGAGAAAATGGTGCGGTGCTGCTCCACATGACAAGCGACGCAAAGAAGGACTCCCCGGGCTGCGGGGATATGGCTTTGGCGACGTTCGACGATTCGGCTGCGGGTACCGCTTCATGGACCAACCTTGATGCGCTGTTCAGGGACATATCGGGGGATGGTGTACTTACGGGCGCCGAAACGGCTGGTCCCTCCCCGCCCGGCGAAACGCTCGACGGGGCACTGGCAACCAGCTTCGCTCTCGAGCCCGGTCAAAGCCGGACAGTCACATTCGTGCTGTCCTGGTATTTCCCAAATGGCAGACACGGCCACGAGAAGTGGGGCGGAACGGGGAATATGTACGCCAATTGGTGGGAGAACGCGCTTGGCGTGGCGCACGACGTGCGCGACCGACTGGGCGAGCTAAGGGCGCTCACGCGGCTGTATCACGATACATTCTACGCGTCCAACTTGCCGCGCTGGCTGCTCAACCGCATCAGTTCGCAGGTGGCGATACTCCGCACCAAGACGTGCTTCTGGACGAAGGACGGATACTTCGGCGGCTGGGAAGGGTGCTGCCCTGATTCCGGCTGCTGCCACGGCAATTGCGCGCACGTGTGGCATTACGCTCAGGCGCATGCGCGGCTCTTTCCCGAAATCGCCCGTCGGATGCGGCAACAATCGCTGGCTCATCAGACCGACGACGGGAAAATTCCGTTTCGTCAGCCGGAGGGGATGACTGCCTGCGATGGCCAATGCGGCGAGGTTCTCGAGGCATACCGCGAACATCTGGGCAGCGCGGACGGCGTCTGGCTCGACAAGAATTGGCCCCGGATCAAAAGGGCTATGGACTACGCCGTCGCGACCTGGGACCGCGACGAGGATGGCGTGCTATCTGGTGCGCAGCATAACACGCTCGACTGCGAGGTCAGCGGGAGCACCTCGTGGCTTGGCTCGGTATATTTAGCGGCGCTCGCGGCATCGGAGAAGATGGCTGAGCTTCAGCGTGAGAATCCGGCGGCGCAGCGCTATCGGCGGGTCCGTGAGTCCGGCGCGACGAAACAGAACGAGACGCTGTGGAACGGCGAATACTACACTCAGGTTCCCGACCCGCAGCCGGAGAAGGATTACAACGACGGCTGCCACATTGACCAGGTCCTCGGCGAGTGGTGGACAAACCAGATCGGACTTGCTCCCAATTATCCTGCGGATCGGGTTCGCTCGGCTCTGCGGTCGCTCCTGAGATACAATTTCCAGACCGACCTCCGCAGCGTCCCCCAGAAGCCGCGAAAGTTCGTCAGCGACGATGATGCGGGGATGCAGATGATTACCTGGCCGAAGGGAGAACGGCCCCATAACCACACGCTGTACGCGGACGAGGTTATGACGGGATTCGAGTATTCGGCAGCGGCTGCCATGGTCCAATACGGCCTCCTGAAAGAAGGTTTTCTCGTCGTGAAAGCGATTTCAGACCGGTACGATGGTCGCCTTCGCGCAGACCTCACCGATTCAAAATGGGCCTCCTGGGGCTACAGCGGCAACCCATTCGGCGACGATGAATGCGGCAAGTTTTATGCGCGGGCGATGAGCGTTTGGTCCGTCCTGTTGGCGTGCCAGGGGTTTGGTTACGATGGTCCCGCGGGGGTGATTGGCTTCAAGCCCATCTATCAGCCCGAAGACCATGCCACATTCTTTACCGCTGCTGAAGGCTGGGGCATTTTCTGCCAAAAACGGGAGGACAACCGGCAAACGGAGCGGATCGAACTGAAATGGGGCAGACTCAGGATCAGGACCTTGGTCTTCGAGTTGCCTCATGGCGCGAGGCTCGTCAACCTCAGCGTGACGGCCGCAGGGAAAAAGATCGAGGCGCAGGCGAAACAGGATGCCGAGCAGGTGACGATCGCTCTCCGGCAAGACGCGACGATAGCCCGCGATCAAGCAATGAACGTCACCATGGTCTATTGACCGAAGTAGCCTGGCCGGGTTTCGTAAGCCATGTCATCGGAAACGTCGTAAATAACCTGACATACGGTTGATTTTCGTGGATAATTCCTTCCGAGGCTGGTGAAAACCTGTTTCGGGAGGAGTGCCATGAAAGCATTGACTGTAACAAACCGGGCTGTGACACGAGACGTCCTTTTGCGGATGGCGGAGAAGGTTTCGGGGGCTTGGATCGGGCTGCGGATCGCTGCGATGCTGTTGGTGCTGGAGGGATGGAGGTCAACAGAGATCGCCCGATTGTTCGATGTGGCGCGGTGGAGTGTGGTGAAATGGATTCGCCGGGTAAACGAGGAGGGAGTTTCGGCGTTGGAGGACCGGAAACGGTCGGGGCGGCCTTGTCGGCTCTCGCCGGAGGTTCAGGGGGACTTGGAGAAGGCTCTGAGGAGAGACCCCAGAGAATTCGGCTTGCAGCGCAACCGCTGGGACGGAATTGTGGTCGTCGAATACCTCCGCCGGGTGCATGGAGCGCGGTTGAAGGTGCGTCAGGCGCAACGGTGGATTCGACGACTGGGTTTTTCCCTGTGAAAGCCGATCTATCGGTATGTGCAAGCCACTTCCGAGGGGGTCGAGGAATTCCGTAAGACGATAAAAAAACTCATGGCGGTGAAACGAAGTAAGGGGAGGCGGATGTTGCTGTTCTCGGATGAAACGGGCTTTTGCCTCCATCCCAAACTGAGTAGAGTCTGGGCGAAGAAGGGCAAGCAGCCTTACGTATTGGCGAGAAGCCAGCATCGCGACCGCCTGAACGTCTTTGGGTGGGTTGACCCCGTGGAAGGCGGACATGGTATGATTCGCCAAGAAAAAGGCAATACCAGCGGATCTCTGTCCATGCTGGGGGAAATCCTCCGCCGCTACAAAACACGCATCGAGCTGTGGGTGGACCACGCCGGCTGGCATAAGGGAGGCAGGGTTTCGCAATTTCTGATGGAGCATACGCGTTTGACCATCTCCTACATTCCCAAATATCACCCCGAACTCAACCTCCAGGAGCCGCTGTGGAGAACCATGCGCTACGAGGAGACTACCAATACATACTACGAAACACTGCAAGAACTCGACGTTGCCGTCCTCCAACGCTCCCAGCGCTCGAAGCCCAGTAAGATACTCTCATTATGTCATGTAACTTAAGACGTTCACCATAGGTCCCCTGAAAGCAGTGTATATTGCTCCACCCGAAAGGTGCAAGGAAAAGCCGGGACTCCCGCGACCTCTCTGCCGAAGACGAAGGTTTGCACTTACGGTACAACCCGGTCAATCCTCTGACAAACGTGGAGATTTTGCGCGAGGACGCGCTAACTTTCGAAATAGACACCGCCGTCTTCAAGGGCCTTTCTAAGATCGCGGTATGGAAGCTCACGCGTGCCACAGTTCTTGGCGGCGCAGAGAGCCGCAGCCGCGCCTGCGGCCTGCCCCTGTCCCATGCAGCTTACCGTGTTGCGGGTGGACATGTGTGCCCGATGGTCCGAGGTAATCATCATGCCCGCCACCAGGAGGTTTTCGATTCCCGCCGCGCACAGGGCCCGGTAGGGGATTCCGTAGGTGCCCCCATTCTTGATTTGTAGCCGGGGCGCTGAATCGTGGAAGCCGTACACAAAAACATCATCGCTGAAATGCCTGCCTTCAATGACGTCTTCGTGGGAGATGTCGTACTCGCAGAGAATCCGTCTTCCGCGTCGGATACAAAGCGAAGGGCTCGTCCTCGCCATAAACGCCTTTTCACACCCCGGGACGTATTTCCTGAAGAGCTCGACCGCTCTGTACATGCGCTTTCTTAGCTCTAATTCTGCTTTCGCCACCTCATCCCGGTCTGTGGGGCTTACCCGCAAATTGAGATTCAGCTTGATGAACATGAAATAGTTGTCGTGCACGGTCGTTGTTACGGTTGACATACCGATTCTCGTGGCCTCCTCGGCGAATTCAGAGGGCAGTTTCGCCAGATGACCGCTCAACCGCACAATTTGCCCTTCTTGCCCGCTGCGGACACCCTCACAATACTCGCTAACAGCATCATGCCTTTTGAGGAATTCGTAATACTTTTCCACGCTCACGTTGGCGATGCCGACGCTATTCGCCACCGCGTAGTCGTTGGGTTCCGTGTAATCCGCACCAGCGTAAGCCGCGAGGTCGCCATATGCAGTGCAGTCCACAAATGATTTTGCGTAGATTGCCTCGCGTCCCGAGCGGCTTTCCGTGATCACGCCTTTGACTCGAGCCCCCTCCCTGATAGCGCCTGTCAGAAGGGTGTTGACCGCGACGAATGCGCTGGCTTCATCAAGCATCTCGAACGTCACGAGTTTGTACAGCTCCGTATCAATAGCCGTGCACACGGAATCGTAATCGTAGCCTCTGGACATCTCAGGGTATCCCGTCGTGCCGCCGACCTTCGCGAGGCGACCGATAATCTCCTCAGGAATTCCTCTCACAACCTTACGTTTCTTGACTCCGGGGAAGGCCTTCCAGAGATTGTAAAAGCTATGAATAGCAGTCCCCCCTTCGGTGGCGGTCCCGCCGGTATAGCCTTTCCGCTCGATCAACATCGTCTTCGCACCCTGACGCGCTGCGGCAACAGCCGCGACCACACCCGCCGTACCGCCACCGGCAACGACAACATCGAACTTTCTGACAGGCAGTCTTCGCGCTGGCTCCTCGTAATAGCTCCCAGCTTGATTGATAGTCCTGGCCCCATGGCTCTCCTGAGAGCCGACCAGAACGCCCATTCCCAGCAGCAGATTGTGTTTACAGAAATCTCGGCGGTTCATTGTCTCCTCCTCTCTCAACACGCCGCACTGGCTACGGCTTCGAGTGCCTCGTTTCCCAGGTTCAGGGTTCAAGGGCCGCATACTTTTCATAGGGCCCAACGTTCATCTCTGCGAAGGTTATCGTGCGCCCTTAGGGGGAGCGTGGAGGGAACGGATCTTCCGCCTGCTCCGTGGAGAGTCAAACGGCTCCTCAGAAGCGACCAAGGCGCCTGAAGACCCGGAGCTCACAATGTCCACCCTTCACGGTAGCTGCGCCGGATGTAGGGTTCCGCCTTAGGACAGTTCGTTGCTCTCAGGTTCACCGGATCCCACTGTAGCTTCTCTCCGACGCGGTAAGCCACGTTCCCCAACAGAACCGCTTCGCTCAGCGCACCGGAGTAAT
>CAZFAP010000096.1:0-18619 GCA_964516325.1 uncultured Verrucomicrobiota bacterium | reverse complement strand
GAGGGTGTCGAAGTCCGAAATATGCATGGCCGGCTGCGCCGCTGCTCGCCTCTCCGCCGCAAGACAGGCCGAGCCCCTCGTTCCAGACCAAGCCAGTTGCGGTGTCTTCTTTGGTTATGACTTTTCCGTGCCAGAGACGGGTCTGGAGCGATCCTCAGAATGGAGGCAACAAGGTGTTGTGGGGGGCGACTTTCGCTTTTCGCAAGGTCGCGGGGCCATGAGGATTGGAGGGCTAAGGCAGAGGAAAGGCGAAGTAGAGAAACTACTCAACCCACAAGCCTGTAAAGAGATACTTGCGCTGTTCTCTACACGTTCGACGGGGAGGAATCGCAACAGACGTGCCCCATGGCGGCCGAGCGATGTCGTGCTCCCCTCAGTCTATGAAACCAATTCTCCTGTCGGGACTTGGGGTGAGAAATTTCGCGGTTCTTCTCTATCGCCCAGAGGCTGAGTGCGCGATGCGGCACCGTGAGCGCGCAGTCCGCTCAACACTTGCGTGGAAAGTTTTAGACAAGGACTATCCCGCGAGCGCCGTCTGTAGGACGCGGGGGGGCGGGGGTTCGTTATGGTCGTTACCTGAGCAAAAAGGATTAGGGAGCCGATGCAACCATGTCGCTTCCCTCGCGCAGAATTGCTCCGTCCAAGAGCCGGGACGAGCGAGTGAGAAACCGGAGTCTGCTCGACGACGCAACCGGAGAGAACCTCTCTGTTTCCGCGTTCATCCCCGTGCCGAAGCGTGTAAGCCCCGGGCTGATGCGCGAAACTGTTTTCAGGCTCTCCTCGGGCTAAGTCTTGTGGGCGCAGAAAAGGTTGACAGAATCCGCAGGCCGGGTATCTTTCTGGGAAAAATACAACCTGGACGCGCTGCACAACGAGCGAGTCGGCAGGAAGGAGAACCTCCATGGACCCGCGACGGCTATCCCTTTTCATCAGTTCGGTCCTTTTATCGGTCACGTCCCTTCTCAACGGCGCTGAATTTCCCAAACCGAAGGCGCCCGAAGACCTGTCGGATTACGGACAGCACATTCAACGAACGATGACGCTGCTGGCTACGAGCGCACCGGAGAAGCGCAACACGGTGAAGATTCTGTTTTATGGACAGAGCATCACGCTGCAAAAATGGTGGAAGCTCGTTGAGGAAGACCTGCGAGAGAGGTTCCCCCATGCGGACCTCCTTTGTGAAAACCGTGCGCTCGGCGGCTTTGCGTCGCAACTCCTTGTGCGAACCGCGGAATACGACCTCTATCCGTTTTATCCCGACCTCCTGATTTTTCACGTCTATGGCCATCACGAGCGGTACGAGGACATCATTCGCCGGACACGCGAGCGCACGACGCCGGAAGTCCTCATCCAGACCGACCACGTGACCTCAGAGACCGAGGACAACTGGACGAAGATGATGAACTACACGTTTCTGCCGCAATACGCGAAGAAGTACAACTGCCAGTTGTCCCACATCCGCGAGTCCTGGAAGCAGTACCTCCAAGACAACAACCTGAAACCGAGTCAGCTTCTCCGCGACGGCGTTCACTTGAACGAGCACGGGGAGTTCTTGATGGCGGAATTGGTGAAACAGGAGTTGGTTTACCGTCCGGACGTTCCTCAGGACGAGTGGAAAGATATGGTCAGAACGTACACCGTCGGTAGCGACGTGCGATGGGAAGGCGACAGACTGATGCTGGAGCTTGAGGGAAACCGCGTGGATGGGATTGCGGCGAAGGGCGGCAGGGGATCGTGCCGTGTGCTGATTGACGGGAAGAAGCCGAGCGAGTTCCCGGAGTGTTACTATCACTCGCGTCCGAGCGGCACTGCCGGCGTCGGCTGGCCCGCGATCAAGCGCATCTTGTTTGACAAGCCACTCATTCCCGAGGATTGGACCGCCACGTTCACCGACTTCAACGACAGGCAGGACGAATTCAAGTTTACGGTCACCGGCTCGAAGACCGGCCTCGACGGGAGCGGCAATGCGAAGGAGAGATTTGTCTCCAATTCGGGGCGCGTGGTCATCGAGCCGGAGGACTGGGTGTTTGAGTATTGCCGCAAGGTCTCGAATAAGAAGACGCCGGACGGGTTCGAGGTGCGGTGGAAAGTCGTGCCAATGTTCATTGACGTGTACGAATCACCAGAGGTAAAAGACCCGAGCCGAGAATACCCCACGACGCTGGCTCAGGGGTTTCAGAACACCAAGCACAAGCTGGAGCTGATCAGCACAGCGCCGATCCGATCCATTCGTGTCTATAGGCCGCCTGTGAGATGAAGGCTCGTTGTGCTGCGCCGAGGTGGCGGTGCACTGGCGGGGGTGTCACTTTGGCTCTGCGGGGGCGTCGAGGTCGCCGACGGCGAACTGGATGCCGTCGAGGTAGAATCGCAGGATGGTCGCATTCCACCAGATTTCCGTGCGATGCCCAAATGCGCAGTAAAACACGCGACCTTTGCCGTGCTGCTTCACCCACGCAAGGGCGAAATCGCCGTCCTTCCGGTGAATCCACGGCACGCTCATGTTCGTGGTCTTGGTATCGAGCGATAGGAGGACGCGGACTTTCTCTCGAAAGTACGGCTCACCGAACTGGAATATCTCCTCGGCGAGGCGGAAGTTCTTTCCCTCAAATGCAGCGAGAAGCGGGTGGTCTGGCTCGTCAAGTTTTACGCCGACGTCCTCGTTCCACGGGTGGCCCCAGTAGCCCGCGCCGAGCAATTCCAGAAACTTCGGCCAGTGCGTATTGCCGCCGATGGCGTGATGATAGGCGACGATCCCACCTCCGCTGGAGACCCATTCCAGCAGGCTCTTTCGCAGGAGTTTCTCGACGGCATCGGCATCTGGCCCGTATTCCTTGAGCTTCTCCACGTCCTTTTCGGTCGGGCGAATCCATTCACCGTTGCTGTTGTTCATGACGATGGCGTCGAACTTCTTCAGATTCTCTGGAAGAAACATCGCCACGTCATCGCTGACGACGGGCTCGAAGGCGCCGGTCTTTTCACCGAGCATCTTCATGGCATATTCCGCTTGCGGAATCGAGTATCCCTTGTGGGGAGATTGCTCCATGAACGGGGTGTTCCAGATGAGAACCCGGCGGGGCTTCTTCGGCGCGACGCGGGCTTTCTCCGGCGCCGCCGCCCGAATTCGCTCCGCCTGGTCTTTCGTTACCTGTCCCTGCGAGGGGAAGACCACCACCAAAAGCAGTAGGGCCGCGCGGAACACGCTCCAACTACAACTACGTACCGTCATCAGATTCTCCCTTCCTTGAACAGTCCCTATCCGCACCTCGACATCCGTTCGGAGGGTCTGTTTACGAAAATCATCCGTCTCTGCGCTTCCCGCGCACGGAATATTGTCCCTGGTTATCCGCGGAGCCGATCGTCAGGGCTTCTTTCGGTCCTAAATGTCCACCAGTGACCGGAGTGCTCAATTTACCGCCTGGGAGTTGGGAAATCGTTCTGCGAGATCGGAGTCCAGTACGATGATGTCTGAACCCCGATGGTACATCCTGACGTATTTGCCTCTGACACCTTTCGAAAAGTCGTACTCTTGCAGGATATCGCTGTTTTCAGACTCCTTCTTCACAACCTCTTCTCTGGCGTTTCGAGGCCAGCCGCGCACTGATTATTCGGATGTTATCTCCTTTGTCAACATGAGGAACGACGATCAGCCTGAATTTCGAGGAAGTGCCAAGGGTGATAAGCCGAGACTCTTCCTGCGAATGCAGGGGGTCCGGAATCGCCAACGATAGGGCGTCCCCGAAAGCGGTCGCCGCTTCTTCAGACGACGCACCCTGTTTGGTCAAGATAGACCGACGTTCCAAATGGAGACGCAGCCAACCACTCTGCAAGCAAAGGCTCTCTGGCTTCTGGAACTGTACCCAGGTAACGAAAACTCCGCTTCGTAAATACGGTCGCGTATCGAACAGTGTGGGACACTTTTTTCAACGGAACAACCCCGCCGGACGCGGGGCAGAGCCGCATCAGACAAATCCGGACAATCCTGTAAATCCCGTCGAAAAATACGTCACCGACTTTATGAATCAGAGCACTACGCCCTATGCGGCTCGACGATGACCTTGAGGGATTCCCTGGCTTCGGCGACCAGTTGGAAGCCCAGACCCGTCTCCGCCAGGCTCAGCCGGTGCGTGATCATTTTCTGGACGGGCACGCGACCGGCGCGAATCAACTCGATTGCCACAGTCGCATCGTAGGCGTTGTTCCCGTAGGAAGGCATCAGCTTTATTTCGTTACGCCAGAAGTCGTTGACGGGAACGGGGAGAGTTACGCCCGGGTCCGTCGGCGCGAAGCACAAAACGGTCCCTCCTCTGTCCACACTTTGCAGAGCCTGGGCGAAGGCGGACAAAGCCCCGGTGCAAACAATCACCAGGTCGGCAGGTCTGCCGTCGTTTATCTGGAGGACGCGTGCGGGGATGTTCTCGCTGGCGTGAATGACAGCCTCGGCTCCGAGTTCTTTCGCCGCGTTGAGACGATATTCATTGACATCTGTGGCAATGATTCGCCCTGCCCCGAGCGTGCCAGCCAGGAGCAGGTGAAGAATACCCGAAATCCCGCTGCCCAGTATGAGCACGGTCTGCCCGGGCATGAGCTGAGCTACCCTCTGCCCGCGGACAACGCAGGCTAACGGCTCCACGAACGCCCCCTCCTCGAAGGAGACTTCGTCGGGCAGCACAAAAACGCCACGATCAACGTTGAGGGGGGGCACGCGAATGTACTCGGCAAAGCCGCCGGGGTCGTAGTTTGTCGTGTGCAGCGTCTCGCAGGCGGTGTGGTGGCCCATCAAGCAGTACCGGCAGGTGTTGCAGGGTATATGATGCGACACGAACACTCGGTCGCCGACTCTATAACGCTCGACTCCCTTTCCAACCTCGACGATGACGCCCGCGATTTCGTGCCCCAGGACCAAAGGAGCTTTCTTGATGCGATACCATTCCATCACGTCGCTTCCGCAGATGCCGCTGGCTAATACCTTCACCAGCAACTCGCCGGGGCCAATGCGTGGGGTCGGCATTTCCTCCAGGCGAACGTCGTGATTGTTGTAGTACATTGCGACGCGCATGGCATTTCCCATCCCAGCGTATAAGTCCTCAACTCGGATTATCGGCTGCTCTTCAGGTCGTTGAACAACTCGTGGGCTTGTTTGGCATTGGCGTTCTCGTGGACGATGGCGCGCAAAGCTCTTGCCATGGGGACCGGATGAGCGTTTTGCCAGACATTTCTCCCCAGGTTTATGCCAATAGCGCCTTTCTGCATGCCGTCATAGACGAACTCGAAGACCTCAAGCTCCGTTTCGCATTTTGGCCCGCCCGCCATCACGACCGGAACCGGACAACCCCTTACGACCTTATCGAAGTCCTGTTCGCACCAATACGTTTTCACGACTTTTGCCCCGAGTTCGGCGGCGATGCGGCAGCACAATGCGAGGTGGCGGGCTTCCCGTTTCTCCAACTCCTTTCCCACCGCCGTAACGGCCATCACCGGGATGCCGTAGTCCTCGCATTCGTTGACGAGCTTTGCGAGGTTCATCAGCGTTTGGTGTTCATAATCGCTGCCTATAAAGACAGACACGCCGATGGCGGCCGCGTTAACGCGGATAATCTCCCGGACCGACGTGGTGACGCCCTCGTTTGCGAGGTCCTTCCCGACCATGCTCGTGCCGCCGGACACTCTGAGAATGATGGGCTTGCTGTTCGCAGCGTCCACGCATGAACGCAACACTCCCCTCGTGCAGAACAGGGCGTCGCAATAGGGGAGGAGCGGCTCGATGGTCTCGCCCGGTTTCTCCAAACCGCGAGTTGGCCCCTGAAAATACCCGTGGTCTATGGGCAGAAAGAAGCAGTGTCCGTCCGATTGAATGACTTGGCTCAGCCGGTTTCTCATTCCCCAATCCATTTTTTAGACCTCCTATGTCGAAGATGAGATTGTGCCGTGCGCTCATCCACCTTGGACTTTTGCTGGTTCGTTAGATTTCTCTCGCGGCTTCCGGCCTCACGATGAGATAGCCTTTCTCCGTCAACCAATGGTGAAACTGATAGGTCGTGTACCTGCAATTCGTTTTGCAGATTTGCCTTATTCTCTCATAGTCTTCCGAGCCCTGTTCTTCGGTATCCAACTGCAACTGGACCGGGCATTTGACGTCCCTGCAAAATTCTCTCCGTTTGTACTCCACGTATCCTTTGATTGACATCACGTCGTCCTCTCAACCTTCTGACGTCTCACGGCTGCGGACAGTGTATCCAGGGGGCGTGCAGGAGCGGTTCAGACGAAAAGGCGAAAAGGTGGGACGCCGGGGCATGGGGTAAAGTCGCATGCGGGCCCGGCCAAGGCAGAAGTAACAGTCCAACCGATGGGTCATCGGTGTTCCCGGCCACAAGCCCGGCCCCCCTTTCCGCGACGTCACTTTTTTGCTAATTTCTCCCGCAAGGTTCTGCTAAAGAAACAAAAAGCCCTTTTTGCACGCGCCCCAGCCTCGGCCGGGGGGAATTGCTCGCGGGGCCGGCGCCTCTCCAGCCTCTCGATGAATGTCAGCCTCGTGGGGCCCTGTCGGGGAGGCATGCTGCCACGCGATGAGCAGCGGGTCGGCGAATGGAGCCTCCGTTGTGTCGTTCACTCGCCTCCGCTTGGGAAGCAAAAGAAAAACACCATTCCACCTTGCTCGGCCGCGGACAAGGCCGCGTCTCACCGCGCGCCCCCCGCAAGGCTCTGAAATGTTATACGGCCTCACTCGTCCACCTTGTTGGCCTGAGTGCCGGCGTGCTGCTCTGGGCTTCCGCTACTCCTGTTCCTCCTCCTCCTCTTCTTCTTCTCCCCAGAGGCCCCTCTTCAAGTCCTCCTTTTCTCTGTGTCGGTCGTACGCGGTACGAAGTCGCTGAATTCTCGTACCGGGGTCAATGTCCCAGACTTTTCTGGGTTTGGGCAGTTCGGGTTTCTTCTTCTTGTCCATACGTCAAGCCTCCGATTACCCTCCTTTCCTCTGCCTCCGCATTCCAGCCGCCCAATCGCACGGGATGCAGAAGCAAGTCATGGATTTTGTTGTGAATGACGCCCTGCAAAAGCTCTTTGCTTCAGGGCTGCTTTCTATCTCTCTTCAGCATGTCAATTCGATACTGGACCTTGTCGAGACCGCGGATGCGCCTCGTCTCCTTCTCGTTCAAGAACTTCATTTTCCCGACGGCGGTCCCAGCGACGAGGGCCTGTGCCGCCACTTCAATTAGCATCGCCCTGTAGAACGCCTCCTTCAGGTTCGCCCCTACCGTGATGACCCCGTGGTTCGCAAGCAGAGCCGCGTTTGCCCTAACCATGGCACTTGCGACCGTCCGGGCGAGTTCCTCACCGCAAGGTATGACGAACGGCAGCGTGGGCACTTCGCTGTCAATGATGGCCACAAAGTCGGGGAACATGGGGCGCAGAGTGACTCCTGCGCTGGCAACGCCTGTCGCAAAAGGGGAATGAGTGTGGACCACAGCTTTCACATCCTCTCGCACACGATAGCAAGCCAGGTGCATCGGGACTTCCGAGCTTGGCCTGCCCGACTTTTCGAGGACCTTGCCGCTCTCAATCTCGACCGCGAGATAGTCCTTCTCCTCCGCTTCCTCAAAAGGGACTCCGCTGGCTTTAATTAGCATGACGTTTGCAGCGCGAGCGCTGATGTTTCCTCCTGGACCGACGACCAGATGCTCGTAAGCGACCCGCTTGCCAAACCTCACCAGCTCTCTGCGTAGTGTCTGGTATTTCATCCGCTACTTTCTTTTCGGCCCCTCATGACTCCGCGAGACCCCCCGCTACGGGCGCTCAGCCCTCCGGCGGAAGCTCCCTGTTGCAGAACCTGCAAACTCTGGCCTTGGCTCTGATCTTTTCGGCGCAAAAGGGACATTCCCTTAACTCTCCTTGCTCCACAGTTTGTTCCGCCCCCATCTTGGCCTGCATCTGCATCAGCTTTTCGCGGTGGCGCCCCTGCTGCTCGAAGATGGCGTTCCGGAATGCCCTGGGCCTCATGACCTTGGCTCGCTCAGTGATTCCCGCCTCGCCAGCGGTCTGGATTTGGAACTCGCCGTAACCCAGAATCCGACCCGGGACCGACTGCGTGACACTTATGTTGTTGATTTTGTCCAGCGGACACTCCATGGAACGAATCGTGAAAATCCCCGCCTCATCAACAACCCGCTGATTCGTAACTACCCAGATGTCCCTGTGCCGAGACCATGTCTTAATGATGGAGATGATTACCGCCAGGCCGAACGGATAACCCAGGTAGCGGCCGACCTCCCTCTTCCCAAGCCACATCCATAGGACGAGAAACGCTATCGTCACGATGTAGAGCCAGATGATGGTGACCGGATGCCTCCGAGTTACTATGGCGACTGTCTCGTTTTCTCTGAGTTTGGTTCTCATGATTATGTCCCTGAGGGTCTTCCTTCTCTTGCTGCCGCGGCTTTTGGTGTTCTTCCGGCGACGGGTCGCCGCTTCCGCCTCTCTCAGATGTCGCACGCCTGTGCCGCATTACGCCCGGCACTCAGCGATGGGGTTACAATCTTCCTTATCGCAAGAGCCTTCTCGAGGAGGTCCGGCAACTCCTTCAACGGGAGCATACTCGAGGCGTCGCTGAGCGCGCGATCAGGCTCGGGGTGAACCTCGAGGAAAAGCGCATCGCACCCCGCCGCGACAGCCGCCAGCGATAGGTGCGGGACAAATTCCCTGTCTCCACCGGAAGCGGTCCCCAACCCCCCGGGGCGTTGAACACTGTGGGTTGCGTCAAACACCACCGGGTAGCCGTACGACTGCATTATCGGTATCGCCCTCATGTCGGTAACCAGGCAGTTGTACCCGAAGCAGGTCCCCCTCTCCGTGATCAGGATATTGCGATTCCCGACCGCCTCAATTTTTTCGATGATGTTCTTGACTTCCCACGGTGAGAGGAACTGACCTTTCTTCACGTTGACCACCCGCGCTCTTTCCGCGACAGCCTGCACCAGGTCTGTCTGTCGGCAGAGGAATGCCGGAATCTGGACCACGTCAACCGCTGCTGCAACCTTCTCCACGTCGGCGCGGCAGTGGACGTCCGTTAGAACGGGGAGAGACAGTTCCGACCGAATTGTTGAGAGAATCTCCAGCCCTTTCTCAACGCCCGGTCCCCGATAGGAACTCGCCGACGACCGATTCGCTTTATCGTACGATGACTTGAAAAGGAACGGCATTCGGAGTCGTTCGGTCAGGGCTTTCAGGTGGGACGCGATGCGGAAAGATTCCTCTGCATTCTCTATCACGCAGGGGCCCGCAATCAACGCCAGCGGGCTGTTCTCCCCGATTCTCAGGTCACCGATTGAAATTTCTCTCATCGGTTCTCACCATCTCGTCGTGCAGAGACACAAGAGGGTTGCAGGGAGTGGCGGCTGGGCGAATAGGGATTGGAATTTCCATCCTCGGTCGGAAGCGACGTGAAGAGTCCAAATCGGGTCCGCCGGCTTGTCGTTTTCGCACTCGGTCTGAGACCTCGCTCATGGCTTGCTAAAAACCAGGCCGATTAACATGTGCGCTGAGAATACGTCTTCCTTGTTTTCAGGCGACACTATACCAGAGCGGTCTCCCCATGGCAAGCTTTTTTCGCATCGTTGGGTAATCCCTGTTACGGGGGGACTCACCGCAGGCAGCGCAGAGATCGCAGAGGACTCCTGTTTGTAGCATCCCGCGCCTTCGGTGCGACGGGTGTCCCGGGGGCACACCTCGACCGCCTCGGGCGATGCAACCCACCGTCGTTTCAATCCCGTACATCCTGTTCATCCTGTCCAACTCTCCCCCTTCCCGGCGTTCTTCGCGCCCCCTGTGGGTCAACACCAACGCCCCGACCACCTGTAAGTGACGCATTACGTCGTTGGGTAGGATTACTACCTTTGACAACAGCTCTGAGGAACAAAGGATTCTTCGCACCTGTGGAAAGGGATTTGGGGCAAGGGGTGAGGCGGGAATGGGGGGCGGGTAGGGGGGGGGTATGCGTGCGGAAGAAAAAATTCTTCGCACGTTCTTTTTTTGTTGAGTTTTCGGATAAGGTATGATACTTTTCCTCAAAAGAGCACACTTTCCACCGGGAGGAACAGATGAAAGTACCGAAGCATCCCACGCTGATCCGGAGGCTCTGCGAGGCGAGAGTCAGGAAGCTGAAAGCGACGGGTCCCGTGTTGGTGGCGAGTCTTGTCGTCATCAGGAAGCAGTGTGGTCGGCCCGGCTGCCGTTGCCAGCGAGGGGAAAAGCACCCCGGCAACTACCTGACCTACAAGGAGAAAGGGAAGACCCGTACCGTCTATGTCCCCTTGGACCTACTCGAGGAGGTGAAAGGATGGATAGAGGAACACCGTCGTCTCAGACGTCTGAGTCAGGAGATTTCGCAGTTGGCTATCGCTCAGGTCCGGACCTATGTGAAAGCTCGCAAACGCCCGGCGAGAAGGTCATAGAACTGGGTCGCGCCTTTATAAAAACGGTTCGGCACCCCTGGCCGGGCTTGAATGCGCAGCTAAACCAGCTGCCAGACACGCATTTCGACCTCCAGGGCCGGCTGGACCTCAGAGCTGTCGCAGGACCTCCAAGGGTTGCTCCAAATCCAGAGAAAACGACGGCTTGAACCTGGAGCATGCCTACCCCGCCATCGGGCGGGGTTGCAGATCGCTCATATCTTTCTGCAAGTCCTCGAGATGGGAAGCCTGCTCAAGCATCTCGCCCGACGCCTTCGACCCTCCTTAAGGCCGCACGCTGTCAAATTCGCCTCAATACCTCCTGAGCCTTCCGCTGGGGCATGCTCCGGGTGTCGCCGCAAATCAGTTCTACTATACCCACTCCACCCCAGCGCCACAACCCCCCATCCTCTGCCCTCCCCCGCACTCTCGCTCCCCACTGAAACACCTTGAGCGCCTCGCCCATTGCCCCTTGTTTCCCCAGAGCTGGAGCCCCCTACGGCGCTTGACACGATGACGCGGGTGACGCATCATGGGCTTGTGAACGCCGGCCACCAACGGCGCAGGCGAGTCGGCGGTTTGCAGAGAGCGGCAGAGTGAGCGAGATGTCGAGAGAACTGAAAACCAAGATTGCGCGAGGAAAGACCCGACAGATCAGGGTTGGGAGGATTCTCGTCGGGGGCGGCGCCCCGGTCTCGATTCAGTCCATGACGAAGGTCAACACGGAAGACGTTGACTCGGTCATGAGGCAGATCGAGGAACTGCTTGAGGAAGGATGCGAAATCATTCGCCTGGCGGCCCCGACGCGGAAGGCGGCAAAGGCACTGGGGGAGATTCGGAAGCGAACGGACGCGCCGCTCGTCGCGGACATCCATTTCAACTATCGGCTCGCCCTCGAGGCCATTGACAGCGGCGTGGACAAAATCAGGGTCAATCCGGGCTATCTGCGGGAAGAGAAGCAGGTCAAAGAGGTCATTCGAAAAGCGAAATCTGCAGGGATTCCGATGAGGGTTGGGGCGAATTCCGGCTCGATTTTGCGGCACGATGAAAGGGAGCCGGCGACGCACTCCGACATGGCGACGGCGATGGTGGCGAAGGTCGCCGAGTACCTGAAGGTCTTCGAGGAGGAGGATTTTCGCGATGTTGTCATCTCGCTGAAGGGTTCGGATGTGGTCCAGACGGTCAAAGCGTACGAGCTGATGGCGCAGCGATGCGATTATCCATTCCACCTCGGAATCACGGCGTGCGGGCCGCCGTCCGTCGGGGCGGTGAGGTCGGCCATAGGGTTGGGGCATCTGCTGATGAAAGGGATAGGGGATACAGTGAGAGTTTCGCTTACCGGCGATCCGCGCGAGGAGGTAAGAGTCGCCAGGCGAATTCTCGAGGGGGTTGGGCTGCGCCGGTTCGGGCCGATGATACTATCTTGCCCGACGTGCGGGCGGTGCAATGGCGACCTGGTTTCGATTGTGAAGGAGATTGAGGAGAAGCTGTCAGGCATGACCCTACCAATCACCGTCGCGGTCATGGGGTGCGAGGTTAACGGACCGGGCGAAGCCGCCGAGGCGGACGTCGGGGTCGCTCTGGGGAAACGACACGGCCTCCTTTTCAAGAAAGGCGTCGCCATCAAGAAGGTTCCGCTCAAGAGAATCGCTGCGGAACTCACGCTGGAAATCGAGTCCATGCGGGACGCCTGACCGCGCGCCGCCCGCGCCGGGTCGTGAAGCGCCGTTCCGCATACGACTCCCTTTCCTCTTGCCAGGACGCTAAGTCCCGCCCCGCCGCGGGGCGGGGGACGAGACGCCAACCGTGTTCCCCATCGGCTTTTCAGCGATCCTTCGCGCGATGGCACCTCTCCGGGGCATCCCATCTCTCCGATTCCAACGACGATGGGCTCGGCAGGGGGCGCGAAGACCAGGGCGGTGGAGTGCGGAGTTCGCTCGCTACCTCTCCTTCTCGATGTACCGAACCCCTTCAATGTCCTTGAAGTGGGCGTCCTTCGTCCACAGCGTGGCTCCGCAGGCACGGGCCGTCGCCAACATAATGCTGTCTGCCATAGGGAGCTGTTCATCCAAACTCACGCGCGCCGAATCAAGGGCCAGCGGCGCCGACAAGTCCACGACTGTCCCTTGTTGCATGACGGCGACAGCCTGTAACGCTTCACCTTCACCTCGCTGCTGGGCGATCCGCTTGAAGACTTCAAAGATGCTCAGTGTCGGCACTACGAGCCGTTTCACGTCCTGAATCGCACGAGCGAAAAAATCTGCATTGGGGCCATCTGCAAAGTACTCAAGCCAGCCCGACGAATCCACGAGGTTCATACTCTGTCGTCCTCACGTTCGATAGTCACGTCTATCCCGCGCAGGAAGCCCCGCATGCGGCCGATCGGCTGAACCGGAATCAACTCGATGCGGTTGTTGTATACCACAGCCTGCACTCTCTGCCCCGGCTTGAGCTTAAGAAGGTTCCGAATTGCCTTAGGGATGACCACCTGAAATTTCGGCGAGATTGTCACAGCGTTCATACGCCTCCTTCATCGTTAACAGTGACTTCTTACTATAA
This sequence comes from uncultured Verrucomicrobiota bacterium, assembly GCA_964516325.1. Lineage (GTDB taxonomy): Bacteria > Auribacterota > JABMQX01 > JABMQX01 > JABMQX01 > CAZFAP01. Next base: position 5,621 of record CAZFAP010000096.1, on the reverse strand, counting down.
GGGTATCGATATCCATTTCGTATGTCAAGTCGAGCTAATGAGAAGGTGTGGCTGTACTTTAGTCGTTGGCTCGGGGGCGTGGAGCGCGGCCTGCCCAAGCCCCGGGCAGCGCAGTGTGCGTTTCGGCCCATCGCGGTCCGGTCCCGGGCACCATGCGAGGGCGTAATCTGAGAGCGACCTCCGCGGTCGCGTGGGTTGGGTCATCAGCCTCATCTCTACGACGACTCGAGCGGTTGATCTCTTTCGATGTAGGGGAGCGCCAGCTCGAGTGCGTTGCGTGCATCAACAGCGATACCTTCCAGGGACCGCTCCAATGCGTCGACAGTGCGGTCGATCAGCCGATGCGCCTCTTGGCGGAACCTCGGATTTGACCAATTCTCCACCGGGGGGCCCGCCAGGAACCAGGTACTCAGTCGGAGGTGGCTGGGATGGCAGGATTCACAGAGGAACGCGTATGTCTTCTCCGCCCCCGGGCAGACGTCCGCAAGTGACCGCACGAAGTCCATTACGTGAATGGACTTCTCGGAGGCGGTTCCGCCCCAGGGCAGGTCAACTTCCGGGCGGGCACCGGTGAGCAACCGCTGGGTCCTGGCGAGGGCCGCCTCGATGTTGCCCGATTTCCGCATTTCGTCCAGTGTTCGCCGGGCAAAGTGGGCACCACCCCAGAGTTCATATGCCAGGCGCGTGGGAAGAGAAATGGCCGTCAGAAGCCCGGCCTGCCAAAGAATTAGAAATGCTGCAAGCGACTGGAAGGCAAAAGGAACACACCCTGCGGCGGTAAAGAGCGAAACCTGCAGCGCGACCAGACCCTCGGGGGTCGGGGTGTAGCTCAAAGGTATATGGGGCAACCGTTCGACCAGGCCTGACAGGTTGGGCTGCCAGCCTCTGAGCCGACTCAACCTCTCATCATACTGCGAACTCTCCTGCTGCCACCCTTCCATATGCAAGCATCCCGTCGGCGCTTCAGCAGGCCGGCGAAAGAGTGAAGCTGCCGAACCAGTATAGCCATGGCCCCGACGGCGAACGCGCCTTCCGGAGCGGTCATCCTCGGGGCCCCCCGGACCCTACCATCCCGGAAAAGGAATTCTCCTGTTATTTGCCAGTTCCTATGCCCTTTGTTCCAGGGGCGTCTCTCCGCGTCCTCTATTCTGCCCCGTGGCTGAAGCCTGTCAAGGCGTTTTTCCGCTGGAAAAATGCGCTGTAGACGCCGGATGCAACCGCACGGAAAACCACCTGGATCGCCCCGAGGAAGGTCACCATCCAGCCCCATAGACACTGCCGCGACCCTTGGCGGGCGCCCCCGGCAGCCACCGTCTCCTAATCCACCAGGCGCGCCCCCGAGGTGAACAGGCTGAGAATATCGTTCCTTTTCTATGCTGCGTCGGCTTCCCTCGTCCCCCCACTCCTCGCTTGGTGCGTGTCAACCCCGCGGACACCCCCCACTTGCCGAGGACTATCACTCAAACTCCCGGCCGGCGCAAGATTGCTTGGTCGGACGCTTGCTCCATCTTGAGGCATTCTTCCGGCCGCGGGTCGAGGATTGCCGGGACAGGGGTCTGGCGTCGAATGCGGTAGATTCTCTTCCCGTCGAGGGTCTGGATTTTTCCGCCGTTGTTGAGCATGACTTTCTCGCCGATTGCCGTAATCCGACGGGCAATTGACGAGATTTTTTCTTCTTTGGGGAGATTGTCGCGCGTAACGTTGCGGTACGTGTCCTTGAGCGGTTCCACCCATTTTCGGGGAAGCCCGCTGGCGCCCTTCATCACGCCCAGCAGCCCTCCGACGGTGGCGGTGTTGCAGTCCGCGTCGTAGCCGATGGAGCACAGCAAAAGAATTGTCCTCTCGAAATCGCCCTCGCCGTAAAGCAACCCAAGAGTGCAAGCCCCGCCGTTGAGGACGCTGGAATTCGCATTCCATCTGTTGCGATATTTGGCATGGAGAGCGGCACGGGCGGCTCGCCAATCGCCGGGAAATTCGGCGTGCCAGGCGACACAGTCGGCGACCGCCTGCCGATACTCCGAATCCGGGGGAATCGCTGAAAGCCCTCTCTGAACGAGCGCGGCGGCGTCCTTCTCAAAGAAAGCCTCCGCATACATCACGCAGAAGTAATGCGCCGCCATGACGCTCTCTCCATAGACCGAGACGTGCGCGAACTTGTCGGCGAACTTCTGCGCCGTGGCGGGCATACCCGGGGAAATCATCCCCCATAGCTCCTGGGTGAACTGCCCGCCGATGTTGAACCATGCCTTGTCGTTGTTTCTGGGATGGCCGGTCTCGGGCGGCAAGACCCCCTGCCTCATCAACTCGAGGGCGCGAGCGTTTGCGACCCAGATATGCCCGTGGATGTGGTCCATCCACTCCTGAGCCACTTCCGGGTATGACAGGTCCAGCCCGTGCTCCTCCAGGGCGTGGAGATAGACGTACTCAATGTCGGTGTCGTCGTCGCTGCGGGCGCCATCCGTGTAATTTTCCTTGAACGCGATGTCCGGCCCCGCCTCCTGGTCGTACTTCAGCTCGTGAGGCAAACCGAACATATTGCCAGCGCACTCCCCCAACCATGCGCCACAGACTTTGTCGTAATACACGTCCGCCGGAAGCAGTGCCGTCTGCGTCCCGCACCTTGGGGCACTCGCGACCGCAACTGCGAAAACGACCAAGCCAGATATCTTCATAGCACCCTCCTTCCCCGACGTTGTCCGCTGCACTCCCGAGCTCCGGACATGAGATTCATCCCCCAGCCGCACGCGAGCAGAAAAAGAAGACCCGGAGGACTGCAAAAATCCTTCCGGGCTATGGGACGCACCGAATGCTCGCCTCAGCTCAAGACCTTGACTGCCTTATCGTTGTCGGCGGTCTTGAAGATGGCGACCGACTCTCCTTTCGCCGCCGAGGTTGCGTAGGAGTGGTGGATGTCAATTCCCGCGGTTCCAAGCTTTGTGCCCATCTCCGCCCCGGTTCCGACGTTACTTTCCACCTGAATGCGGAGAACCTCGCCGGAACGGGTCTCGTAGCCAGCCGCCTTGACCACTTTCTCGACTTTGGCGTTGTCATCGGTAACCAGGCGGAAGACTCCTTTGTCTTCCAGGACGTAGGCGCAGAAGGCGCTCACGTTCACCTTCGCTTCGGCGATGAGTTTGAAGACTCTCCCCATCGTGCCCACTTCATTGGGCGTGGTAACCACCAGTTCAGCCACTTTTGATGCTTTCATCTTTGTCACCTCCTTGTGCCGAGCACATGTGTTGGCGGCGCAACCGTCTCAAACATCTGCTTGCTTTCCGTCCGGATGATAACTCAGCCGTGTGGCTCAGGCAAGCGAAAAACCATGGTGGGCGCAACGGACCAATGAAGCCCAGAAATTGCACGCGCAGAGGCACTGGCGCCCCGACGCTCAAATGCGGCAAGCGGCAGGCGCCGAAGGCCCGGTACCGTGCCGTCGCGAGGGTAGCGCGCATTGGGCATTGACAAGCGCGAACCTCGCCGAGCAAAATGATATGGTCCGATAACGCTCAACAGGAAGGTGACCTCGATGCCAGAAACCACCGCACAGCACGAGTACGAGCAGTTCCTCAACTGGTGCAGATGCAGGTCGGACGCACTGTCACGCAAGGCGGTCGAAATCGCGGAGAACCTCGACGAGAGCAATAGGACGGGCCATCTGTGTAGGGCTACCTGGCTGCGGTGCACTTCTTGCGGGACCATCCGCGGGTCGTAACCTGGCTCGGGAACCTGCCGCTGTCCCCACAAGGACTGTTCCGCCATGACGCGCCGGAGTTCGCCCGACCGTGGGCCGCATTCATGGCCAAATACGGAGCCAAACACGTCATTCTCAAGACATTCTGCCGGTCCGCTATCACGGCTTGACGCGGACCGGGGGTGGGGGCGCGTTTCCGTTCAAGGTAGCCATGCGGCTCACCGCCGAGTACCTCAGTGACAGGCCTCTCATCTCTGCGGAGGTTGCACCAGCAAGGTATAGGATGGTGAGAAGAAAGGAGTTCGACCGTGACTATCCGCAGGTCGAGGAGCTAAAGGCGGTCTACGACTACGGGTGTCAGGTATGCAAGGGCCGCATTGAATTGGGTGGCGGAAGGTGCTACTGCGAGGCGCACCACCTGCGCCCCCTGGGCAGGCAGCACCACGGGCCCGCCGAAATCAGCAATGTCGTTATCCTGTGCCCTAACCACCACGCGGAATTTGACTTCTTCCTTTTTGCCATCCTCGACTACAAAGGGAAGCGAAGAAAGCTGGAGCACATGACCAGGCAGCTCCGAAGCGACGAGGCTTACCTCCATGTCCGGCACCGCATAGCCGCCGAACACATTGACTATGTGACGGAACAGTTCCTGAACCGGCTGGACCTGCTGGACAAGGGACACGGAGGGTAAGGGCGATGTACGAAATCCCGAGTGCCTCTCTTTGCGAAGTTGTGCTCGTGGGCAAGGATCTGCGCGCGCTTGTGTGGGCGGATTGCAAGGAGGTCCTGCGCAGCTGCCCGGCAGGCTGGGCCGCTCTGGTTCACACTAGCCCGCCGTACAATATTGATCGACCCTACGAGGGCTTTTGCGACTCCAAGGATATCGCGGGGTACGAGCGGTTCCTTCAGGAGGTGATCCCCGACCTCTCCCGGATCCTGAAGCCCGGGGGCTCCATATTCTGGCAAACCGGTTACACCGAAAAGCACGGCCCGGGGCCTGGAAACAACAAAGGGCGCATAGTCTTGTTGGATTCGCTGAGCCTGCCGGTATTCCTGGAATGCGGATTGGTGCTCTGGGACAGAATCGTCTGGAACTATTTTGGGAGTATGGCGTTCAAAAGCAAGTTCACTAACCGCCATGAGACGATTCTCTGGCTTGTGAAACCAGGGCGGGACGGGCTCGGTCCCACGTTTAACTTGGACGCGGTCAGAGAGAAGGCGCTATCCTACGATAGCCGGAATCACATCCTGGGCAGAAACCCGGGCAACGTGTGGCAGACCGACAGAGTCGCCTATGGGTCAGCCGGGCAGACGAGTCACCCCGCTGTATTTCCGGAGGAGGTCTCGGAGAAAATCATAAGGTGCTGCAGCAAGTCCGGTGACGTCGTGGTTGACCCCTTCATGGGCAGCGGGACGGCGTGCAAGGTCTCCCTGACAATGGGCAGGCAGTTTCTCGGGTGCGACATCTCAAAAAACTATGTGCGCGAGGCCGACGAGCGACTCGGGCTCTGGGCGAGCAGCGAAGAGCACAACCTGGCCCTGGGCCTGATTGTCCTGTACGGCTTCCAGAGGAAGGCCGGCGTAAGGACTGTGGAAGAATCGGCTAAGCTCCTGGCCATCGCCTGCAGGGGCGGCGCTCCTCGGGAAGTGTATCAACTGGAGCGCATCGTGGCCGACTTGTGCGCATCCTCAAAGGTGACACCCACGGCCAAACGCCAGAAGCAACAGTTCTGGAAGAAGTACGACCAACTTATGGCCTCCGGTGACGCCAGCGACCCGATAATCGCCAGCGACCGGGCGTTGTGCTTCTGTTTCGCGCACCGAAAGCGCTGGAACGGGGTCAAGAGATGGCTTTCGGCGGGGCTGCTCCTGAACGCGCCTTAGCCCAACTTCCGCACCTGATTGGGATTTTCACATTTTTTTGAGGGTG
>CAZFAP010000095.1:0-18731 GCA_964516325.1 uncultured Verrucomicrobiota bacterium | reverse complement strand
ACTGGCCCCTTGCAAATCAACAACTTACGACAACAACTGACAAACATTGGATAGGACAAGCCTACCCGGGCGCTCAGGAACGGAGGTTGCCTCCGTCCGTCTGCTTCGGTAGAAGTTCCGCGACCTTCCCTATCCGGCGGCAGAGGCCGCGGAGAGTGTTGATGTCGGCGGGTTCGAGACCGGTTCGGCCGAAAATCCTCCTCAGAGAGGTTGTGATGCTTTCGAGGAGGTCTCGTTCACCGGCTTTGTCGTAGCCGAGCGAGGCGAGCGTCTGGCGAATGTGCTCGAACATCCCCTCCAGTTCTTCTCGTGAAGCGAGTTCGAGCAACGGCACGAGCGATTCGCTCTGGCTCGCAAGATATAGCTCGTAACAGACGATCGTTACTGCGTGCGAGAGATTGAGCGAAGGATAGTCTGTCTTTTCGGGGATTGTTACGACCATGTCGCAGAGGGACAGCTCCTCGTTGCTCAAACCGCTTTGCTCTCCCCCGAAGACGACGGCTACCGTGTTATTGCGTGCCACGGGGAGGATTTTCGAGGCGGCTTCTCGGAGGTAGTACGTGCCGCGCCGTTTCCTCCCGAGCCGGCGAGTTGTTCCGACGGCGACTTGCGCCTCGCGCAGCGCATCGCCCAGCGAACCGAAGACGCGAGCGTCCCTCACGATTTCTTCGGCGCCGAATGCAAACGGCTTCAGTTCGTCGGGGCTGAACTCGACGGGATTCACGAGGAATAGCTTCGACAGCCCCATGTTTTTCATGCCGCGAGCCGACCACCCGATGTTGCCCGCGACTTTCGGGTTGACCAGAACAATCTTGATATTATCGAGCGCATCTGCCATAGCTTGCGAACTCATTCATCCGCCAAAAGCACCAGACCCAGAGCCATCCGCTGCTTCAGCGACCCCCTTTGGCTCCCGGTTCCATGAGTCATCCTTGAAGTACTTTCCCAGGTATGCCACCGGCGAGCGAAAGCCTTCACGAATGTCGTTCCTGAGCAGCTCCGCGAGTGCCGGCGGCCGCGGTTTCATCTCTTTCAGCCGCTCTACTTCGATGAACTGGAGACTGTCCACTTCCTCCTCTCGCCGCCTCAACTCGCCTCCGATGATTTTCCCGAGCCAGAACGTGTCCACGACGTGTTTGTCTCCTTTGAAGAAATCGCCAACGTACAGGAGTCGAAGCGGCTCGATTTCCAGCCCGGTTTCTTCGGCCATCTCCCTTCTCGCGCAATCGAGCATTCCCTCGTCCCTTTTCAATCCGCCGCCCGGGACAACCCAGAAATCCTGCCCCTCGGCGACGTGCTGCCTGGCAAGAAGGACCTTGCCCTCGTGCACGACAATAACTCCGACTCGCACTCTTACGCGTTTTTGCGACATCTTTCCTGCCTTTTGGAATTAAAGAGGTGTGGAGTCACTAAGTGCTCTGGTTCATAAATTCGATCACGTATTTTCCGACTGGATGTACAGGATGAACCGGATTCGTCTGGTCGTCGGTCTTGACCGTCCCGTACCCCGCCTTAGGCGGGGTTATCCCGTCAAAAAGGGGGTCCGCCGCCTCAGGCCGGGTTTCATACGTTACTGGGTTAATGAATTTGTGTACCAAGCGTGTGGCGACGGAAGACCCGCAAGACCGGTCTCAGTGCAGATTGAACACGGTTTCCTTGGGCCAGCGTCTTGCTGACCTGAACTCGACGCGCCCATCCACAAACAGGAGATTGCCTCCACCGGTGTGATTCGGCCGTTCCGTGGTCAAGGCGCCAAGCCCGCATCCGTCGTCGCCCACCAACGGCGGCGTTTCAACCATCTCCGTCCCGACGCGGACAAACGACGGGTCGCTGTCCCGCCTCAGCCTGATGCTGCCGCCCGGAGTCTGCACCTTTCCCAGATACGCGAAGCTCGATTCCGGCGTGAACCTCGTCGGCCTGACCAGATCCGATGAGCACCAGAACACAGCCGCGTCGTCGAGGTAGCCCGGGTAAAGCAGGTCCAAATCATTTGGCTCGGTCGGCGAGCTATCTTCAGGGGGATAAAAGCCGTCGCTCTCGCCCGCATACATTGCCAGAGCCAGTCCGATGTTTCGCAAGTTATTGAGGCAAGCCGTCCGTCGAGCCTGCTCCTTCGCCCTCGTCAGAGAAGGCAAAAGCATCCCCGCCAGAATATTGATAATGGCTATCACTACGAGGAGCTCAATTAAAGTGAAGCCCTTACTTCTCGGCATCGCTTTCGCCCTGCACGGGTGTCAGCTCCTTTGGCGGCGGCTTTTTCTTCTCGATATCGCTGAGCTGCCGGAGAATTTTTGACACCTTCGACTTGCACTTGGGACACGTTGGGTGGTCGGTCGCCCAGTCCTTCGCTTTCCAGGGATAGACCTGGTAGCAGTTCATGCATTGCACGGCGCGGTATCCGGCGAGCGCCTTGCATTCCGGGCACTTCTTCGGGACTTTCCCGGTAACGCTCTTGACGAACTGCTCTCCGCAACTGTCGCACGCATAGACTGCTTCCAGACCGCCCTTTCGATGCGGCCGCTCGTGGAGAAACCAGATCAGACCGATAATCAGGAACAACCCCGCCATGACGCCAGCCGCTATGCCGACCCTGCGGTCCAGCTTCCATTTCGCCAGCACCCTCGCCTCCACCGCTTTGACCACCGGGAAGAACTTCTCCGAAGCGCAGATGGGGCATTTCTTTCCCGGATACCAGACGTGCTGGTCTTTTCGCTGTGTGTCCCCGACAATCATCGGGAAAACGGCGCCGCAGTAGTCGCACCGGATGTCTATCATTTCGGGCATAGGTGTCTTCCAATCTCCACTAAAAAGATAGCACCTGCTCAGAATAATGCAACCCCTTTCGGCAGTCGCCCCCGATATTCCTTGCGTTTCCGGCTGCTTGCGGGATCGCTCAACGTGTGTCGGCGCCCTGCCTCTCGACGCTCTCCGGATCGAAGCGGTTCCGTGAAAGCTCTCTTGCATTTCGCGCCGGGTTCGATTAGTGTTGGGAAACCCAGGGGAGACGTTGAGTTCGGCTTTGTACGTCTAAGTTAGCCCGATTTGATAGAAGGAAGGGAAATGAGAGCAGCGTATCTGGTCGCCAAGCGAAAATTCGAGATTCGGAATATATCAGAGCCGCGAATCAAGGACCCCACGGATGTCCTTTTGAAACTTCGATGTTCGGGAGTCTGCGGGTCCGACATTCACAACTACGCCGAGGGAAGAACCGGCTCTCTCGAGGTTACCTTTCCCATGATCCTCGGACACGAGTGCTCGGCAGTCGTAGAGGAGGTCGGCAAGGGGGTGACCAAGGTCAAGCCGGGAGACCGCGTCGCCGTTGAGCCAGCCGTTACTTGCGGGAAATGCGAAGAATGCCTCACCGGAAGGCAGAACATCTGCAAAAACGTTCAGTTTCTGTCTGTCCCCGGCGAGCTCGAAGGCTGCCTGAAAGAGCACATGGTCATGCCGGAGACAAATGTCATACCGATCCCCGACCAGTTAACCTTCGAAGATGCGGCGGTGCTTGAGCCTCTGTCGGTTTGTGCTTATGCTGTCAAGCTGGCGGAGATAAAGCCGGGCGACCACATTGCTGTTCTTGGCTCGGGGCCGATTGGGCTCTTGACCCTGGAAGTAGCCAACACTTCCGGCGCCTCGCTTTCCTTCGCCACCGACATCGTCAAGGAACGCGTCGAAATGGCCTCAAGGCTCGGCGCGACATATTCCTTCAATCCGAACCAGACGGATGTAGTCGAGGAAATCCTCGAGCTAACGCACGGGCGAGGCGTTGACCTTGCCTTCGAGTGCGCTGGAGAACAAGATGCCGTTACGCAGGGGCTTGAAGTCCTGCGCCCCGGCGGAAGGCTCGTGCTTTTGGGAATCCCCGGTGCGGCCACCCAGTACGCGTTCAACACCGATGTCATGCGCCGCAAGGAATTGACGGCCGTTTACGTCCGCAGACAGGTCCACTATGTCGAAAGGGGACTGAGGCTCGTCGAGGCAGGGAGAATTGACGTTCGCACGATAGTCACGCACGGTTTCCCGCTGGAAAGAACGAACGAGGCCTACGAGTTGGTCTCGACGTACAAGGATGGCGTCGTCAAAGCCATGGTTCAGTTCTAACTTTCAGAAGGCTGCGTCGCTTCCCAACCGAAGCGCTGCTCGTCTCTCCCCGGACTCTGCGATGAACGGGGGCTTTGGCTGTCCAGCGGCGACTCCGGTCTGGGTCTGGGGGTTTCGCAGTTGGCGAACGGGGCCTGGGCGTCGGAGCGTGCGTCTCGCCTCTCTTCATGAGGTTTAGCAGCCAATGAGATTTGTCGGCAAGAATCTGTTTCTCACCGGCCCCCCCGGCATCGGCAAAACAACCATCATCCAGAAGGCCCTTCAGAGGGTTTCCTGTCCCGCCACTGGCTTTTTCACGCGCGAGATTCGGGAGGGTTGCCAGAGGGTCGGCTTTTCTATCGTCACGCTCGACGGCAGAGAAGGAATCCTCGCTCACATTCGGGCAAAAGGGAAGTTCAGCGTCGGGCGATACAAGGTCAATATGGAGGATATCGAGCGGCTGGCGGTCCCCGCGATGACGCCTCGGTCGCCCCAGGACTTGATTGTCGTTGACGAGGTTGGGAAAATGGAGTGCTTTTCTCAGGCCTTCCAAGAAGCGCTGATTCGCGCGCTTGACGCACCGAATATTGTCCTGGGCACGGTCGCCGCCAAGGGAACGGGCTTTATCGAAAGCATCAAGAGCCGTCCGGACGTGACCATCCTCCCCGTCTCTCAGGACAACAGGGACGGGTTGCCCGATAGAGTTGCGGGAATGCTTCGGTGAGAACGGGCGGACAGGGGTGCGCTCGGAGTCTCGTGCCGTTAGAGCGAGAAAGCGTCGAGTCCGATCCTTTTTCTGGGGGTGGCTTTGGCTCAAGTCCTGAAATAGCGCCGCATTTGCCCCCTGTGGAGCAGCGTCCGTGTGTTGCCGGTTCTTTCCCTATACTTTTCGAGCCTCCAGAGCCCCGCTTGAAAGAGGATGTCCCCGGAACGGTCGTAACTTAAAGCCCTGAGCCTCTCCCGGTGCTCAGGATGTAGCCAGCTTGGCGGGGCCTCCACGAGAAGCCGCACGTGCCCCGTCGAAGTGTTGTACGTCTTCAGCCCGTCGCTGTCCGCGAAGGCGAGCTTTTCACCTTTTCGGTCCCAAACGGCGGAGCCGCACTCCACATTCGGGGCAATCGGTGTTGCCGAGCGTTCCGCAAGATTCAAGACGTACAGGTCGAAATCTATGGAGGGGGGAGGCCGCCGACGGACAAAGAGCGCAGCGTGAGTTTCCGAATCGTTGAGCTTGATGGCTTCGATCCCCTGCATTTCGAGGAGCGACACGGGTTCTGTCGGGACTTCTCGGTCGCTTTTTATCATCCACAACCCAAATCCGTCGCCGAGCGAACTCTCCTCGTTCGTGGCAACAAAGATGTTTCCGGTTTTGGGACCCCAGGTGTGCCCGCCGAGCCACCCCTCTCGCCAGCAGACCGTACGGTCGTCTTTCTCTTGGCCAACCTGTCCACAAATGAGCAGAAATCTCCCGTCGCTTTTGGGCTCCGAGGGATTCGTGAACAGGAGACGCCTCTCTCCCGGGTCGAGGCTGAGGACGGCGGTTCGTCGAGGGAGCTGTCTGACGTGGGTGAGCTTACGAGTAGAAGCCGTATAGCGCCATAGCGATTTGGATGGATGTCTCCGCGCACCGAGGTTGCGAAGAAGGTACAAGTCGTCTCCGTCCCTCGACCAGCGCATATCCATCACGGCGCCCCCGCAGACTTCGACCATTTCTTCGCCCTCTCGGTCCGCCACAAAAAGTTTTGCGGCGCTTTGTGTTGCCCGCGCTCTGAATCCAGCGAAGGCAATGAGGGCGATCCGCCCGGAGGACGGCGAGACTTCGACTTTCACGAGATGGACGTGCACATCGGGCGTGCCTAAGAAGGGCCACCAGCCGACGATCCCCCTGGCGAGAATCTGGCTGCCCGCAAAGCACAACAGCCCAGCCGCCAGCCACACTGTCAATCTCGTTGCGAGGGGTTTCGTCCTCATACGGCGCCGGGCTGCGAGGGCGCACACGACCGCACAGACACAGATTGCGACGCCAATTAGGATCTCACCCCAATTCAGCGGGTCCACACTGAAGACTTTCCGACCGGGTTGGCTGCTCGCGACGGCGCCCGCTGGCCGTGAGCGCCGCCAGAGCAGCTTCATGAAATCAGTTTTGGTCCGTCGTTGGGACCTCTGGGCGCTTTCATGGCGCGCCCCGTTGGAACGTTTTTGCGAAACGCCCTGAGCGGCACCGCAGAAGGCCGTCCGCCAAGATGGCCGTCACAGAGACGCTATCAGCCTCTCCGCGATCTGAACGGCGTTCAAAGCCGCGCCTTTCCGCAGATTGTCGCTCACTACCCACATCGTGATGCCGTTCGGACAGGATATGTCTTCCCGGACGCGTCCGACAAAGACCTCATCTCTGCCCGCGGCATGGATGGCGAGCGGATATTCCTGGTTGGCGAGGTCATCAACCAGCTTGACGCCCTCGGCGCGGGAGAGAAGGTCCCGCACTTCTGCCGCGGTAATCTTCTTCTCCGTCTCGACGTTCACTGCCTCGCTGTGGCTTTTGAAGACCGGAACGCGCACGCAGGTCGCGCAGACCATAATCGAATTGTCGTGAAACATCTTCCGGGTCTCGTTGACCATCTTCATTTCTTCGTGCGTATAGCCGTTTGCGAGAAAGGCGTCCGACTGCGGAATCTGCGGGATCGCGTTGAACGCGATCTGGTGCGGGAAGACCGACCGTTGGTAAGTTTTCCCCTCGGAAATGGCGCGGGTTTCCTTGTCCAGCTCATCCATCGCTCGGGCGCCTGCCCCTGAAACGCTCTGGAAGGTCGTTACCACGATCCGCCGGATTCTTGCAGCATTGTGGATCGGCTTGAGGGCGACGACCATTTGAATCGTCGAGCAATTCGGGTTCGCTATGATGCCTTTGTGCCAGGCAATGTCTTCGGGATTGACTTCCGGCACGACCAGAGGCACGTCCGGAAACATCCGGAAGTGGCTCGTGTTATCTACCACCACAGCCTCTTTCGCGGCAATCGGAGCGAACTGCTTGCTTCTGCCGGCGCCGGCGCTGAACAGCGCAATATCAATCCCGTGGAAGGAGTCTTCGCTCAGAACCTCCACCGGGACCCCTTTTCCTCGGAATTTCAACGTCCTGCCGGGGATGCGAGCCGACGCCAGAAGCCTGATTTGATCTACCGGGAAGTTTCGTTCTTCAAGCGTGGAAATCATCTCGCCACCGACTGCCCCGGTGGCGCCAACAACGGCGACGTTGTATTTTTGTTTTTTCCGCAACATTTTCGGTCTTTCCTCCTTTGTCTATTGAGGCTTGATCTGCGTGAGCCTCTGCTATTCGTTCCTACCCGTTTTGCGCCAAACCCCTCCGTGACGATGCGCGAAAACGCCCAATGAAAAGCCTCGAGGGATTCGCCACAACCTGCGACAGACTTTGGGAGGGTTATGACTTCAAGGTCTTATCGAGGTTTTTGCTGAACTCGTCCGCGAAGGGTGTGAATTTGAAGCCACTCGTATGCTTTAGCCCGGCGTTTTGCCGGGGCTTGGGCTTCTTGGCCGAGACCGGTTTCTTGGCCTTCTTGATGGACAGGTCAATCTTCCCGTCCTCGCCTATGGCGACGACTCTCGCCTTGATGCTGTCCCCGATCTTCAAGTGCTGTTGAATTTTGGTTACGTAGGAATCATCAATCTGCGAAATATGCACCAGCCCTTTTCTCCCATCCGCCAGCCTCACGAACGCCCCAAAAGGCGCAATTCTCCGTACTGTGGCTTCCACGATATCGCCCTTCTTGATATCGTCCTTCCTTAGCTCCGCCGGTTTGTCCGGGGCTTCGTTTTCCAAACCCTCACTCCTCAGCCTTATTGTCCTCGGGCGACCGGAACACAATCACGACCTCATCGGGCTTCGCCAGACGCAGATACCGGCGCGCCGCCCACTCGATTCCCTCCGATGTGTGCATGCTCTCAATCTCTTTTCTCAGAGCCTCGTTGTGCGATTTCCTCTCCCCTTCTTTTCGACGAAGCTCCTTCACCTGAGCACGCACCTGGTCGAGTTCCTGGAAGCCGGGGGCAAGCACGTATGCCGACACGCCAAGCAGCAAAATCAGGCTCAGCGGATATACGGCTTTTCTCGCCCTATTCGGCTTTTCCTCTTTCTTCCGTTTCACAACGTGCCCCCGTAGGAAGCTGTATCGCCCAACATCTCTTCAATGCGGAGAAGCTGATTGTACTTTGCCACGCGGTCCGTCCTGCAAACGGAACCGGTCTTAATCTGACCGGAGTTCGTCGCCACGGCGATGTCCGCGATAGTCGTATCCTCGGTCTCCCCGGAACGATGACTAATCACATAAGTATAGCCTGCCTTCTTCGCCATTTCAATGGTCTCAAGCGTCTCGGTCAGGGTGCCGATCTGGTTCACTTTGATGAGGATCGAGTTCGCCACGCCCGTCTCGATCCCCTTTTGCAGCCTCGTACTGTTCGTGACAAACAAATCGTCGCCGACAATCTGAATATCTTTTCCGCAACGGTCCGTCAGCTTTTTCCATCCGTCCCAGTCGTCTTCCGCCAGGCCGTCTTCGAGGGAGATGATGGGATATTTCTTCGTGAGGCCAGCGTAGAATTCGATCAATTCTTCCGCACTGTACTCCTTCTTCTCCTCCGCCAGAAGATGATACTTGCCATCTTTGAAGAAAGTGCTTGCCGCGGAATCGAGCGCGATGAACACGTCCTCTCCCGCATGGTAGCCGGCCTTGCCGATGGCCTCGAGGATGACGTCAAGCGCTTCTGCGTTGGACTGGAGATTGGGAGCGAAGCCTCCTTCATCGCCGACCGATGTGTTGTATTTCTTGCCTTTGAGAACTTTCCGAAGAGTGTGGAATATCTCCGCCCCCATCCTTAGCGCCTCTCGGAAACAAGTCGCCCCTTTGGGCACAATCATGAACTCCTGGATGTCCACATTGTTGTCCGCGTGAGCGCCCCCATTGAGGATGTTCATCATCGGGACGGGGAGAACCCTCGCGTTCACTCCTCCAATGTATCGGTACAGAGGCATTCCAAATGCCTCCGCCGCCGCCTTAACTGCTGCCAGAGACACCCCGAGGACCGCGTTGGCTCCGAGGTTTGATTTGTTCGGAGTGCCGTCGAGAGAAATCAGCTTCTCGTCAATCTCCGATTGGTGGGCTGCGTCCATCCCCTCGACGGCAGGGGCGATGATCTCTTGAATGTTCTTCACCGCCTTCGTAACGCCTTTCCCGAGATACCTGTCGGGATTGTTGTCGCGCAGTTCGATCGCCTCGTGCTCGCCGGTCGAGGCGCCCGATGGAATCGCCGCTCTCCCCCTGGCGCCCGAAGCCAGCTCCACTTCAACTTCGACCGTAGGGTTTCCTCTTGAGTCCAGGATTTCTCTCGCCTGAATGTCAATAATCTCCGTCATTTCTCTTCCTCACGTTGGAATGATACTCGCTATAGGTTTTCCGAAAACGGACTATCTGCGGGCAAGTCAAGAAAAGTCAAAGCGAGAAGCGAAACGTCAATCAACGAACGTCCTACACTATAAGTTCTTCCTGCACAGAAAATCAAGAAAAAACCGCCCTTCTTTTGCTCGCGGTCGGCCCGGACAAAAGCGGCGTGTGCGTACATGGGATTCCCGTGACCCTCCACCCCCAGGAATGGTCGGATCGCCCGTGCCCGCGTAGTAGGCCTACAACAGGCCGTGGGAGGCGAGAAGAGTCTCGTCGTTCAATATGGCGTTCGTCGGCCCGTCGGCAACTTTCTCTCCTGCGTCAAAGATGATCGTGCGATTGCATAACTCCCGCGCGAGGGCAAGGTCGTGGGTTGCTATGAGCTGCGTCCCGCCGAGGTTGCGGAGCAATGTGATGATTCCTCTTCTTGCGCGGGGATCGAGGTTTGCGGTTGGCTCATCAATTGCCAGAATGCTCGGTCGCAGCGCCAGGACCGCAGCCACAGCGACTTTCTTTTTTTCTCCGAAGCTCAGGCGGAACGGAGACTTCTTCGCGGCGCCCTGCATTCCGACGGCTTCGAGGCTTTCCTCGACTCGCCGCTTGACCTCGTCCACCGCAAGCCCGAGATTCTGCGGGCCAAAGGCGACATCCTCAAAAACTGTCGGGCAGAAGAGCTGGTCATCCGGGTTCTGGAAGACAAGCCCGACCTTCTGGCGGATCACCCTGAGGTTCACCTTTTCGACGGGCAAGCCGTCTATCCTGACGCTCCCATCTCCCCGGTAAATCCCGTTCAGATGGAGCAGAAACGTTGATTTTCCCGCCCCGTTCGGGCCGATCAAAGCCATCGTCTCCCCTTCCAGCACCTCCATCGTGATTCCTCGAAGAGCCGCCGTGCCATCGGGGTAGGAGAAATGCAGCGATTCAATCTCAATAATTTTCTTCACGATCACTTCCAAGTTCCAATCTATGTACAGCGCGATCCTGTGTGTTTTTCCTTGTCGAGCGTCAGTTAGAGCGGCCATCCGCGGGTCAAAAAGAGTCTCGCGCAGGCAAAGGCGCCTATCGAGACCAGCACGAAGGCGACGTCGGCGAGGCGCGTGGGCTGCGCCGCGTGCTTTGGCGGATGCCCATCAAATCCTCGCGACGCCATCGCCTGATGAACCCTCTCTGCCCGCTCGTAGCTGCGGACAAAGAATGTCCCCACCATTCTCCCGACGGTCCTGGTCTGCCAGAGCCATTTCCCGCCGTAGCATCGAGCATCTCTGGCTCGCACCATTCGCTCAAATTCCTCGATGAGCAAGAATAAGTACCTGTACGTGAAACTCATCAACGACAGAAATATCCTCGGCACGCCGAGTTTCCTCAGTCCACCGAGGAGAGCCGGAAAAGGAGTGATTGAGGATAGAAGCACGAGGGAGAAAACGCTCAGGTAGGACTTCATCACGACTCCCTGGAAAACGATGATGCCGGGATGGACGCCACGGGCTGCGCTGCCAGCGCCCTCATGTCCCGCCCCCATGAACGGGATGGACAGCGCCGCCATGGCCATGAAAGGGACCGCCACCAATGACCGCCTGAACACGTGGATAAACGGAACACGCGAGACTGCGAGGCAAACCAAGAGAAAAGCAAAGTACGCGGCAAAAGAGAGGTACGCTGCGGCGGGCGTCGCAACGCAGAAAACGATCAGCCCCAGAAAAACAATTGCTTTCGCTGTCGCGGAAAGGGAATGAAGCGGGCTGGTCAAGTCAGAGTATTTGTCGAGGAAGCCGTGCTTCAATCGCCTTCCCTCCTCGCTCCGGAAGCCCCCTTCCTAACCAAAGCTCTGCCGAGGAAGAATATGGCCACGAAAACAGCGATCGTCCCGATGGCGCCCGCGATTCCTGTGGAGAGACGCTCGTCCTTCACGCCAGGAACTCCGTAGTCGGGGAGAGGTGTGAAACGGGGAGGCTTGGCTTCTCTCACACGCCCTGCGGGGACGAGTCTTTCGATGACTTTTTCTAAACCGTCGGGCAGCGATGAGGCAAACGGCGAAAGGAAGAATGCTAATGCGAGCGATAGGGTCAGACCGGCTAACAGGAGTCTCGTGTTTCGTTTCATGGGCTAACCTCGTTCTGCCACGACGGCGGCGCTTCCTCCGGGTGACCATCCCGGCACCAAATCGGGTCGTCCTTCGGCGAGGAGGTTGATGACCGCGACGCTTACCGCGGCCTCTCCCAGACCGATCAGCGAATGCACCCCGACCATCATCGGCAGGGCGACCCGAAGGGCGAACACGCCCGACAGTGATAGTTCCACCGCGCACAGAGCCGATGAGAGAACGATGGAAAGCCATGCGGCTATCGCGACGCTGGTTGAGAAGCCAGCCCGTGTCTTGGGCAGAACTCTTTTCAGGAATGCAAATAGGTAATAGCAGCCCGTGCCCGCGACGACGCCCATGTTCAGGATGTTTGCCCCGAGGGCGTCAAAACCGCCGTCGGCGAATGCCAGACACTGGACCGCTAACACCACCGCCATGATGAGGCTGCTGAGGAGCGGTCCGAAAAGAACGCCAAGCATCAGCGCCCCCAAAAAGTGGCCGCTGGTTCCCCAGGGTATCTTAAAGTTCAGCATCTGCGCCGCGAAGACGAACGCCGCTGTCACGCCCAGGAGCGGAATCTCTTTCTCGGTCAGATGGCGATTTGCGCGGCGAACCGCCGCCGCGCACACGGCCAGCGCCGCGATGTATCCGCCGACGCTGATCTCTGGACTCAGGTACCCGTGCGGTATGTGCATTGAGAACCCTTTCCGGGCGGATTTGCACGCCCGCGTCTGACTCCATGGCGAAAAACTGAATCGAGGCGAAGTGCTACGAAATCGCTATTCGTGTTACTCATACCACTGCGCCGATAACAGGTCAATCACTTTTTCGCAAAGGGGCAGGGGATGCGTCCGTGGGCAAGATGCCGATGCCATCCCTTTCCGGCGGGTCACGCTGTGTCCGTGGTCTCAGCGTTCGCTGCCCGAAAATCGGTGTTGTGGGGCCGGGGGCGTGATTACGGGTGAGAGGTGGCAACGGGGTGAACCCCATGGTGTCGAGAAGCCCGGCTACAAGTGGTGCCGATGGCGCCACTGAAGACCGGCAAGGACAGCCTGGGGCCTTGGCGTCGTAGCCGAACCATGCTGACACCGCATCAGGCGATGGCCGGCTCATGCGCACCTGAAGCGTACCCATGCCCTCATTTTCATGGTCTCCGGGTGAACGAAGTCCATGACAGACTCGGGTGAGCCTCTTGCGGGACGGAGGCGTTACCTTTAGATCTCCATCTTCTTGAGCTGCTTGGCGCCGAGCGCCATGGGTAGGGTGCCCGCCAGGATGGTGATGCACACGACGGCGACGCTCAGAGCCAGGCACGCCCAGAAAATTGTGGGCGCCCTGAGTTGACCCGTAAGGTTGAAGTGGCTTATGACAACCTCCGCAGCCAGGACCAGCGTGATGTAAGCGAGGCTGAGGACCAGGGCGAGTGTCCCTCCAAACCCCGATACGACCCTTGCGGGGTTGTCGCTCGCAAAGTTCGGAAACAGGGCGCCAAGCCCGACGCTCAGTCCGGACAGGCCGAAGCAGATGAGGAGCATTGCCACCGACGAAATCGCCACAGCCGCGGCATCCAGTCCGAGCATCAACCCCGAAAGAAGCGTGAGCCCCCCGGCAATCACGGTCGAAGAGACAAAGCACAAAAGGAACTTCTCCAGCAGAATCTTCTCCAGCGGAAGGGGCGCCAACCCCACGATCCAGAACTTGCTCCCTTCGAGGCTCATCTGGGGGAACACGAATCGGGTGGTAAGAGTCCCAAGCGTGAGCGCTGTGGCGGCGAGATTCATGAAGGAGATCGTGTTTTTGAAGAACGGCGGGAACGTGTGGTACGACATGTTCCTCAGGTTCAGGATATAGACGCTCAGAAGCCCAAAGAAAATCACGAACTGGCTCCATTGGGCTGGGTCTCGCCAGAAAATCTTGAGGTCTTTCGTGACCATGGCCCGCAGCGGCGTGCCCAGAAATCGCCACAGAAAGCTCAGTCGTCCAACGATGTCCCCTCCTCGGGGAAGAATCCTTGCTCTCCCCCCACTTTTGCTCCGCACCCAGCCCGAAAAGAACATTTTGTGTGCGAGAAAGAAGCACACGACCAGTGCCATCAGCCCGTTCGCCCAAAGCATTCCCAGGCCCAGGAGCTTATCTCCTGCCCAGGGCGTCGCTTCGGGGCGATCCTCCACGTTGAGGAGTATCCCCTCGACGAGCCACGTGCTCGGAAGAAGGTTGCTTCTGGAGACCCTCGCAAAGCGCATCATGTCGTCGAGAACAGGGAGCGGTGATTGCAGGGCGTTGCCTTGAGACTCGGAAGGCGGCTTGTGGAAGAGGACGAAAAGCCCGACTGCAACCATCACCAACACAAAGCCCGCCAGGAATTTCTTTCTGGGAAAAAACCTGACGAGAACGACTATCAGCGATCCGCCGATGCCAGCGGCAATTAGAAGGAAAGGAAACAGAACCGCGGGAACGGAAAGGTAATAGGCGATATTCGCGGAACGGTCAATCCCATAGGCCAGTATCAGCGGCCCCGACATGAACAGGGATGCCCACGAACTGAAAAATACCGCCTCGCTGAACTTCCACTGGAAAATCGTCGAGTGACGCAGCGGCATCGCCGTCAGAAAGTCAACCTCTTTGGACTTGTAGGCAAGGGAATACACCAGAACCATGTTGCTGAAAATTAGCATGATGAAGGTCGCGAGAAAGAAAAGGTAGAATAGGCGATTGATAAGCAAACCGCCAAGGCCCGGAAGGAATCTTTCCACAAAGTGAAACCCGCCCCGGAATAGAAAAAAGGAGCCGAACAAGTACCCGAGCCCAAACGCCGCGATGACCGCAATCTTGAGCCGAGAGTGCTCCCGGAGGCCCTCTATGGAGTGCCTCAGAATCCTGAGTTTTGTGTTAACGATCGGCGCAAGCTCTCCCATCATCCCCCATAACTCGCCATTCAAGGACGGAGCAAGATCAGATTTACGAACTGTTACATTGTTCGAAATGCTATTATGCACGAAGAGTGTAAGTCAAAGGAAATGGCGGTGATAGGTCGGCGGAGCGCGCCTTGCGGCAGGATTCTTTTGCGTAACCTCACCCTTGAGGGTGTACCCGTGTCCCCTGATTCCTGGGCGGACAACCGGATAACGTTCCCACTTCCCGGAACGCCCCGCAAAACCCTTCTGCCCGTCATCCGCGTACATTTGCGTTCATCTGCGGTTCCACCCTCTCCGCTGACCCGCCCAACCACGCGCGGATCCCCCGCCCAAAACTGAGGCCATATGCGTGCCCGGGGTTTCCGATTGACATCCTTCCGCTTCAGGCTATAGCGTTTGTGTGATTGTTAAAGAGAGGATGGGGCATCGTGGAAAGAGCAATTCGTTCAGGATTCTGGGCTTCTGCCTATTTGCGTGTCGCGTGCCTTTGCATCTTCACTGCCTGCGCCTCTGGGTCCCTTTTTTGTCAAGGCGTACATTTCGACATGGCGCTGAGGCCGGCCTTAGATGCCCAGCAAGACAAGCGACCGAACCTACCATGGGAGCATCTCCCCAGCAGTCCAGCCGTTACTGGGACCGAGGATCCTGGCGCCGCGTGCGATTTCATCGGCAAGTGGGGTGCTCGCGGTGCGCGCGACAGTGAGTTCTCCTACCCTGCAGACGTAGCGGTGGACCCGCTGGGGAACGTCTTTGTCGCCGACGCTGGCAATCACCGGGTCCAGAAGTTCGACTCGCACGGGAATTTTCTGGGTAAATGGGGGTCGAAGGGCTCCGATGACGGGCAGCTACTCTACCCTTACGGGATAGCGGTTGGCTTCCCGCCCGGACCTCAGGGAGAGGCCTCAACAGGGGGTGAAGGCGCGCGCCCAGCGCCGACATTCGTGATCATTCTCGTCGCCGACACGTTCAATCATCGCGTCCAGAGCTTCGATTCCGACGGGAATTTTCTCGGAACGTGGGGTTCCCGAGGCTCGGGCGCCGGGCAGTTCTGCTACCCGAATGGCGTGGCGGTTGATTTGTCGGGCAATGTCTTTGTCTCGGATTGGTGTCACCGAGTCCAGAAGTTCGATTTCGACGGAAATTTTCTGACGCAATGGGGCGCGAAAGGCTCTGCTACCGGGCAGTTCTGGTATCCCAATGACATCGCTGTGGATTTGTCGGGAAACATTTTGGTGGCTGACACGGACAACCACCGAATCCAGAGATTCGACTCCAATGGCAATTTTCTGGGCGAGTGGGGGAAACCCGGCGAGGGTGACGGAGAGTTTTTGTACCCCAACGGCGTAACGGTTACTTGCGTGGCCCAGCAGACTGCCAGCCTGCTCGTCTGTGGCCTGCGGCAGGCGGAGCAGACGGTCGCAGGCGAACAGGGCATCGGAGACATTTTCGTCGCGGATACGGGGAATCACCGGATTCAGAGGTTTGATTCCGAAGGGAATTTTCTGGCGAAGCAGGGGGTCCTGGGCTCGGGCGACTGCGAATTCAATTGCCCCTTCGACGTTGCGGTGTGTGTCTCAAGCACACCGCCGTCAGAAAGCATCTTCGTCGCCGACACCTACAATCACAGGATTCAAAAGCTTGGATATGTTTTCGCGATAAAGGAGATTTCCGGACCCGCGGGTCGCCCGGAGATTTGTTGGCGTAGCCGAGCCGGTCAGCGTTACAGGTTGTGGGTCTCCGCTGACCTTTTCGATTGGGTTGCCGGTCCCATTTTCGCTGGTTCGGAGAGCGGTCTTGACTGCCGGGCAGATGATGGGCAGCATCCGCTTGGTCTGCCTTCCACGGCCCCGCGGCGATTCTACCGGGTCGAGCAACTGCCTTGACTTCTTCTCCGCTGACAGGTTAGCAGGCTTTCTTTGCTCACGTTCGGCAAGTGTCGTCCGATCCTGCTGACCTGTCTGCGCTGCCAAGGAGGGGAGCGCAAGGCCCACGCTTGGCGCGCCCCCCTGAGGTCGGGCGCCGTGGGCGCACGGAAGGGCGGGCTTCTCCGTTCGTGTCCCAGCCGGACCCGGAATTTCGCTTAAGGAACCCGACGCTGTTTGTTATCCTTTAGCCGCATACGGGTTGAATTGACCTCCTTGTTTGGGAACGGCCGTCCCTCGTGGGGCCTTGGGCTGGCGCGGAGCCCACATTCGGTGGGGAAGGACAAGGGTCGGCCCGGGTCCAATGGAGACGCTGCGCCGTGCGTATCGGTGACAAGTCGCGGTCGAAACGGCTAATGCCGATCCGGCTCGGAAGAAACAAATGAAATTCGTCGAGGAATTCAGAAATAAAGACATTGCGGCGGGCTTGATCCGACGGATAGAGGAGGTGCTTGGCGACCGTCAGGTTTCTCTGATGGAAGTCTGCGGCACGCACACGATGTCCATTCAGCGGTACGGGCTGAGAGCTCTTCTGCCAAAGAACCTCAAATTGCTGTCTGGCCCGGGATGCCCCGTCTGCGTGACGCCGAATGAGCAGGTTGACCTTGCTATTGCCTACGCGATGACCGACGGCGTGATCCTTGCCACGTTCGGCGACATGGCAAAAGTCCCCGGCTCCAGCACCAACCTCCTCAAGGCAAAAGCCGTTGGCGGGCACATGCAGGTCGTTTACTCGACTATGGACGCCCTCAAACTCGCCGAGGGCAATCCCAGTAAGAAAATCGTCTTTTTCGGCATCGGCTTCGAGACCACCGCACCGACAATTGCCGCATCAATCCTCGAAGCCGAGCAGAAGGGAATCGCAAACTACTTCGTAGTCTCCGCCGCAAAAGTCATTCCGCCGGCGATGGAGGCGCTCCTTCAGGGGGAGGTTCGGATAGACGGATTCATTTGCCCGGGGCATGTCAGCGTCATCATCGGCTCGAAGGCTTATCGGAGAATCGTGGACGTGCATCATGCCCCATGCGTCATTGCGGGCTTTGAGCCGCTGGATATTCTCCAGGCAATTGAGATGCTCGTCCGGCAAATTCGGGATGGGCGGGCCGAAGTCCAAAATCAGTACAGCCGCGTCGTTCACGAGGACGGCAACACTGCCGCTCAAAGGGTCATGGACACGGTCTTTGAGGCGAGAGATGCCAAGTGGAGGGGAATCGGAGTCATCCCCGGCACAGGGCTTGCGATACGCCCAGAGTATGCCGTGTACGATGCCGAGGTCCAGATTCCCATCGAGACCGGGAAAACCGTCGAGAACAAACAATGCATCTGCGGACTCGTCCTGAAGGGAGTCAAGGAGCCGACGGATTGCCGCTTATTTGCGAAGAAATGCACTCCCGAAAACCCCGTCGGAGCGTGCATGGTTTCCGGCGAAGGCGCCTGCGCTGCATACTACAAGTACCGTTAGACGTACGGAGCAGATGGGCATCACGAGTGAGAAAATCCTGCTTGGGCACGGAAGCGGCGGCAAGCTCATGCACGACTTGATCCGCGAGGTCATGGTTCGGGAGTTTGGCGGCGACCCGCGAGCCAGGTTGCTCGATTCCGCTCTTCTGAAGCTCCCATCGCGAAACCTCGCCTTTACCACCGATACCTATGTCGTGAAACCCCTCTTCTTCCCTGGCGGCGACATCGGCAAGCTCTCCGTCTGCGGCACGATCAACGACTTGAGCGTCGTCGGCGCAACCCCTCTTTTTATCTCTTGCGGGCTGGTGATCGAAGAGGGGCTCGACATCTCAATTCTGAAGAAGGTTGTCCGCTCGATGCAGGGAACGGCTAAGAAAGCCGGAGTGCAAATCGTCACCGGAGACACGAAGGTCGTGGAAAAGGGAAGCTGCGATGGGCTTTTTGTGAACACTGCGGGCATCGGTTATGCCGAGAGATTTCTTGATGGGGAGATTCAGGTCGGCGACCAAATCGTCGTGAGCGGCGCCATCGGCGATCACGGGATGGCAATTATGGCGGCCCGAGAGGATTTCGGTCTGGAAACCAAGCTCCGGAGCGATTGCGCGCCCGTCAACGAGCTTGTTGCGAGCCTCAAGCCGTTCTTTTCGGAAATCCGCTTGATGCGCGACCCGACCCGGGGCGGTCTGGCGACCGTCTTGAACGAATTCGTCGAGCGGACAAACCTCGGGATTCTCGTTGATGAGCACGCCATTCCCATAAGGAAAGAGGTATTTGCTCTCTGCGAGCTTCTGGGACTCGACCCGCTTCACGTCGCGAATGAGGG
>CAZFAP010000094.1:11504-18833 GCA_964516325.1 uncultured Verrucomicrobiota bacterium | reverse complement strand
AAGCGACACGGCGAAACGAGCAAACCAGCCCCCTTCATCGGGGGCTGGTTTGTTTATTCGGTGACCGTAGGGGAACCTCCGCGTGCAGCTTTTTCGGTGAGGAACACGGACGCAGACTGTCGGCGACCCTTGGAGCGGGTCACAGTACTGCCCGAGCGGGCTGCGATGGCAACCCCTTACCCGCGGATGCCCGCGTGGTATTCCTGAAGGGACTTCACGATGGGGGCGCCGTCGCGTCTTGCAGCGATCCCTTTGGCAGACGCGGCAGCCGCCGTGAGCGTCGTGATATACGGGATTTTGTACTTGATCGCCGCCTTCCGAATATAGGAGTCGTCGTACTGGCTCAGCTTTCCGGCGGGCGTATTGATCAGCAATTGAATCTCCCGGTTGGCAATCGCGTCCAGGATGTTCGGTCGCCCCTCGTGAACCTTGAGAATCAGCTCCGACTCCACTCCGCATTCTTTCAGGAAGGCGTGAGTGCCCCGTGTCGCTTTGATTCGAAAGCCAAGCTCGCGGAACTTCTTCGCCACGTCGAGGACAGCCGGCCGGTCTCGCTCGGAGACGGTGATGAGGACGGCGCCGTCGAGTGGGAGTCGCGGGGACGCTGCCTCTTCCGCCTTGAAGAAAGCTCGCCCAAAGGAGTCGGAAAGCCCCAGCACTTCCCCGGTGGATCGCATTTCCGGTCCAAGCACGGGATCCACTTCCGGGAACATGGAAAACGGGAACACGGATTCCTTCACTCCGAAATGGGGAATGTGCCGAGAACGCAGACCAAGCTCGGAGAGCTTTTTCTCAAGCATGATCTGAGTGGCGATCCGCGCCATGGAGATGCCGCAGACCTTGGAGACCAGCGGCACTGTGCGGGAGGCGCGAGGATTCGCCTCGAGGACATAGACCACATCGGTGGCGATGGCGTACTGGATGTTCATCAGCCCTATGACGTTCAGCTCCCTGGCAATCCTTCGCGTGTACTCGCAAATGGTCTCGATATGTTTTGGGGGGAGACTGACCGGAGGAATCACGCACGCGGAGTCCCCGGAATGGATACCGGCCAGCTCTATGTGTTCCATCACCGCGGGGATGAACACCTCGGTCCCGTCGGCGAGGGCATCCGCCTCCGACTCCGTCGCGTTCTCCAGGAATTTATCAATCAAGATAGGCCGTTCCGGGGTGACGTCCACCGCAGCAGCCACGTACCTTCGGAGCATCTCCTCGTCGTAAACCACCTCCATTCCGCGCCCACCGAGAACATACGATGGCCGCACCATGAGGGGGTATCCGATGCGCTCCGCGACCTTCACCGCCTCATCCAGGGTGCTCGCCATCCCGGACTCTGGCATGGGGATGCCCACCTTCGCCATCATCTGACGAAATAGGTCTCGATCCTCCGCCAGGTCAATCGTGTCAGGGGAATTTCCGAGAATCCGGACACCCGCCTCGTGCAACTCCCTGGCGATGTTCAACGGAGTCTGCCCGCCGAATTGGACGATAATCCCCTCCGGTTTTTCCTTTTGGTAAATGCTCAGCACGTCCTCAACGGTGAGAGGCTCAAAATACAATTTGTCCGATGTGTCGTAATCCGTCGAGACCGTCTCCGGGTTGCAGTTGATCATTATCGTCTCGAAGCCCTCGTCGCGAAGGGCAAACGCGGCATGCACGCAGCAGTAATCGAACTCGATCCCCTGTCCAATGCGGTTCGGACCGCCCCCGAGAATCATGACCTTCCGTCTGTTGGAGATTGAGGTTCTGTCAGGCGCGTTGTACGTTGAGTAGTAGTACGCTGCGTTCTCGACGCCGCTGACCGGAACGGCATCCCAGCCTTCCACCACGCCGAGGGAAGTCCGCCGCTGCCGGACCTCTTTCTCTGGAATCCGCAGGAGTTGCGAGAGATATTTGTCCGCAAAGCCGTCTTTCTTGGCTTGAATCAGCAGCTCATCCGGCAAGCGCTTGCCTCGGTATGAAAGGATTTTCTCCTCCAGCTCGACGAGCTCTTTCATTTGTTGGATGAACCAATGCTTGATCCTCGTCCGCCGGTAAAGCTCGTCAACGGTCGCCCCCTTTCTCAACCCCTCGTACATGATGAACTGCCGCTCGCTCGTCGGCACATTCAGCATTGTCAGGAGTTCCTGAAGAGTGCGGCGGTTGAAATCTTTGGCAAATCCCAGCCCATAGCGGCCATTTTCCAGCGACCGGATGGATTTCTGGAGGGCTTCCTTATAGGTCTTGCCAATGCTCATGACCTCGCCCACGGCTCGCATCTGCGTGCCAAGTTTGTCTTCGGCGTCTCGGAATTTCTCAAATGCCCAGCGGGCGAATTTGACGACCACATAATCCCCGGACGGTGTGTACTTCTCGAGGGTACCTTCCCGCCAGTAAGGGATTTCATCGAGCGTGACGCCGGCCGCCAGCATTGACGAGACAAACGCAATGGGGAACCCCGTCGCTTTCGAGGCGAGAGCCGATGACCGCGATGTCCTCGGGTTGATCTCGATGACCACGACGCGGCCGGTGTCCGGATCGTGCGCGAACTGAATGTTCGTTCCACCGATCACTTCGATAGCTTCGACAATCGAATACGAGTACCGTTGCAGCCGCTCTTGAAGCTCCGGCGAGATCGTCAGCATTGGGGCCACGCAGAAGGA
The DNA here is from genome assembly GCA_964516325.1 of uncultured Verrucomicrobiota bacterium. GTDB lineage: Bacteria > Auribacterota > JABMQX01 > JABMQX01 > JABMQX01 > CAZFAP01. Next base: position 16,191 of record CAZFAP010000094.1, on the reverse strand, counting down.
ATCGCCCGTGTGGACGCCCATCGGGTCCACGTTCTCGATGAAGCAGACCGTGATCATCTGGTTCTTGGCGTCGCGGACGACCTCGAGTTCCAGCTCTTCCCAACCAGCTACCGATTCCTCGATGAGAACCTGCCCGACGATGCTTGCGGCGATGCCCCGGGCCGCGACAGTGCGCAGTTCCTCCACGTTATAGACAAGCCCCCCGCCCGTTCCGCCGAGACAATAGGCGGGGCGAATGACGACAGGGTATCCCAGACGCGCAGCTATCTTCTCGGCTTCCTCGACGCTATACGCCGGGTCGCTTTTCGGCATGTCAATCCCGAGGCGGTCCATCGTTTCCTTGAAGGCGATTCGGTCCTCACCCCGGATAATGGCGTCCACTTGGACCCCTATTACCTTCACTCCGTACTGCTCAAGCACCCCGGCGCGCGCCAGTTGCGCTGTCAGGTTCAAGCCCGTCTGCCCCCCCAGATTGGGAAGCAGCGCATCCGGACGCTCCTTCTTGATGATTTCCGTCATCGCCTCGACAGTCAAAGGCTCGATGTACGTTACGTCCGCCATGCCCGGATCGGTCATGATGGTTGCCGGGTTCGAGTTGACCAGCATGATTTGGTACCCGAGCTTCCGAAGCGCTTTGCACGCCTGCGTGCCGGAATAGTCGAACTCGCACGCCTGCCCGATAACAATGGGTCCGGAACCGATAATCATGACCTTGGTGACATCGTTTCGTCTCGGCATAGAGAGAGTATCCTTTCCTTCTTGCCGCTCGGTGCTATCAGGTTGTGGACTTGCCCAATTTCGCCCTGTGGGGGAGTGCCGCAAGTGTTACCAAAGGCAACGGCGTTGTCAAGAGCGACGGTGGGGATTCAGGTATTTGCAGCGAGGTTCGTTTCGGCCAGGCCAACCGAGGATAACTGGCGTCAAACCAGTCTTCTGCCGCTGCGTCTCCTGAAGTGTGCCGCGTTTGGACATCCCCCGTCGGTGCTCAATCGTCGTGATGAGGCTCGATGAATCCCGCGTTCCCGAACGTTGTCATTTTGCCCTGCTGGTGTTGGTCGCCCTGAACGCCCCGCGAAATCTCAGCCGGATGCCCGCAGGCAGTACGTGAAAAAACCCACGCGCTCCAGCTCCGAGCGCAACTGATCAGCCTCTTCCTCGCTCAGAGTTCGCAGCGGCAGCCGAACCGGACCGCAGTCAACCCCAATCATTTTCAACATAGCTTTGCCCGCGGGAAGACCACCGAACTTTTCCAGGACGACAGCCAACTGCACCGCACGGGCCTGCTCGGTTCGTGCCGCCGCCATGTCGCCGGCGCGGAAGGATTCGATGATTCGGTGATAAAGCGGCGCCGCAAAGTTATAGGTGCTGCCCACGGCGCCTTCAGCCCCAAGAGCTAACCCCGCCAGCAACATCTCATCCAGCCCAAAGAGCATGTTGAATTTTCCCTCCCGAAAAACCGCACAGCGGCTGAAATCCATCAGGTCATGGCTCGTGAATTTGGCGCCGGCGAGGTTGGGAATGCGCTTCTCCGCAGCGCTCAAGAAATCGAACAGGGGAATGCTCACGCCCGTCATCGAGGGAATGTGGTAGTAGTAGAAAGGCAGGCCTGGCGCCTCGTCCGCCACCTCCGCGCAGAACGAGCTGAGATCCTCCGCATTGGCTGGCTTGAAGAAGCACGGGGCGGTTGCTGCAATCGCGTCCGCGCCAATTTTCTGCGCATGGGCTGCAAGAGCCTTCGATTCTTCCAGGCAAAGGTGAGAAACGTTGACTATCACAAGAAAGCCCGGTCGAGCCACCTCCCGCCAGCGCTCGGCTATCTTAAGGCGCTCCGACACCGTCAGCGACATCCCCTCTCCCGTCGTGCCGCAGACGAAGACGCCCCTTAGCCCGCCCGCAGACAGGAGTTGAGCCTGTTCTTCAATTGCCTTCAGGTTCACGTCGCCGTTGGAATGCATCGGCGTGTGAACCGCCGCAATCAGCCCTGTAAAATGTTCCTTCATGGCGATGCCCACGAGAGACTTTCCAGTCCCTGTTTTGTGCCAGGCTTCGTTCCTCCCTTCAGACCTCGATCGTGACTTCGCCGCCGGTTGCGAGACAAATCAAGCTGTGCAGCCGTCGCAAACAGACACACAAATGGTGGGCAATAGAGGAGTCGAACCTCTGACCTCTTGGGTGTGATCCAAGCGCTCTGACCAACTGAGCTAATTGCCCACCCGCCTCCCAGAAGTCGGGAGTCACGCATACCCAGAATCAAGATTTTGACGCCTGCTTTGCCGTTTCCACCGGAGAGTCTGCCTGACCATCTGGCTTCCATTAGCATTCAATCGCCATAACCTCCGCCTCCGCCCGTCCCAACTCTCCGTCGGCAAGAACGATATGCTCGACTCGCCGCCAGTCCTTTTTCAGCAGATCGCATCCAACTCTATCTGCGGCCACAACGTCGTAGCTGGCGACGAGCTTGCCGACGGGCGGGTCGCATTTCCGCCCCCAGAGGTGCGCCTCGGCCATGCCCACAGCGGCGTCAATCACCGTCAAATCCGGCTTCCTGAATTTATTAATCTCAATTATAGCCTGGTGAAGCTTCCTGTGCAACCCCCACTTTTTATAGTGCCCGCCCACGCCGTAGTACCTCTCCGGCGCCGCGCCCATCATGTTTTTCATTCCCAGCGTAACCTCAGCCATGGAGTGGGCTTTCAGGACCGGAACCGAGATCAAATAGCATTCGAGCAGGATTTCCGGAAGGTGGAATTCCTTTAAGAAAACGTTCGACGGCGCCTTCAGAGTGACAGTTTTCGCCTGATTCAAGTCCACCAGTTCCACGCCATAGTCGTTCCCGAGTCGGTTGTAGCCGAGCTTCGCAAAACACTCCGACGTCTCGCATCCTCCGGACCCTTCCGCGACAAGGATTCTGGCGCTCGAGCAATGTTTGCAGTAAGCGACAATTGCCTCGACGCATTGGACATCGGTCGTGATGGGCGGAGGCTGCGCTTCGATCAGGTTCGGTTTGATCACGATGACACGCTGCCTGCTGAAAACTGTGCGCGCGTCGAGAGCATTCAAAACCCGCGGGACAGTCTCCGCGTATCTGCTCAAATTGCCGACCGCCACGAGCGTCCGCTCTCTGCAAGCGGGGCCGGAACCGCCGGGCGGATTCCGCTTCCCTATCTGATGCGAAAGCAACTCGATATTGTCGTTTGTCACAGGGATGTTCCTCACTTCGATTATGAGTGCCAATTGATCCTGGGGTCAACTGAATTGCACCAGGCGCCGCTGCGCTTCAGTCGCCCGCAGCCCGTGAAATTCTTTTCCAGCCCCGCCTTGGGCGGGGGCTTCTCGAACCAATGGGGTTGACCCCGGTCCCGCCACTCAAACGTAGCCACACCCGCACCAGGCGCCGCTGCGCTTCAGTCGGCAGGGAGGGCCTTGCCTCCCGAGGGAGTCGGCTGTCTTCGGGCCTTTCACGGGGCGACGAACCCGTTGCCGCACGGTGCCGTCGGCGTGGGTGCGTACCGCCGGCATCTTGCCGGCCGTCTGAGGGGCATCTTGCCCCCCCAATCAAGGAAGGGCGAGTCTCCCGTAGAGGCCGACCGCCGGACAAATCCAGTTACCTTGCGAAGAAGTCCCCGCTAAAATGCAGCCACACCCGAAATCACCGTTCGATTCCCGCGCGCCGGTAGCTTATGCTAAAATGCAATCTTTGAAAGCGCCGATGGCAACCTCTCGAAAGGCTGTCCCTCCTGGGAGAATCCAAAAGAACGGCAATAGAAATCGTGCGCAGACTGCGAGAAGCCGGGCATGAAGCCTTGTTCGCCGGAGGCTGCGTCCGCGACATGCTCATGGGCAACGACCCCGCCGAAAAAAGTCGCCCGGCTTTGCGGCTGTGGTGTGATAAAATGCTGCCGACTGTTTTTGCCTCCGAGCCGTAGGGAGCTGCTTTCGCAACACGAAACTGAGGCTCGGCCACGGACCCTTATGGGAGGTGACGACGATGTGCAAAATGATCGGGATTCTGGGCGCTGCATTATTGGCCTGCTTTTCGCAGGTGACCGAGGGCGCAACCTGGTACGTGGATGGCTCGGTTTCTGCGTCGGGTGATGGAGTGTCCTGGGAAACTGCATTCAAGAAGATTCAGGAAGGGATTGACGCAGCCGACCATGGCGACACGGTCATCGTCAAGGAGGGGACATACGTCGAGAACACCAAGTTCAATGGCAAGAACATCACCCTGACCAGCACCAATCCGCTCGACCCCAATGTCGTCGCCAATACCATCATTGACGGGAACAAGAAGGCATCCGTCGTCACCTTCTCCGGCACCGAGGATGAAACCTGTATCCTCTCCGGTTTCACGATTCGCAACGGCACCGGCAGAGAAACCCCTTACGGTAAGGCGGGTGGGGGAATCTACGGCGGCACCGCATATTACCCCACCTATGCTACCGTCGAGAACAACATCATCACTTCCAACTCCGCCAACAACACCGGCGGCGGGCTGAGCTATTGCGACGGGATCGTTCGCAACAACAAGGTCACAGCGAACTACGCCGACTATGGCGGCGGACTGTCCGATTGCAACGGCACAATCCAGAGCAACACCGTTAGCGGCAACTCGGCTACCAGCGGCGGCGGTGGCTTCGGCAACTGCGGCGGCACGATCGAAAACAACACCATCAGCGACAACTCAGGC
>CAZFAP010000094.1:0-11404 GCA_964516325.1 uncultured Verrucomicrobiota bacterium | reverse complement strand
TGCGGCGGCACGATCGAAAACAACACCATCAGCGACAACTCAGGCGGGGATGGCGGCGGCCTCGACAATTGCGACGGCACCATCCAGAACAACAGGATCACCGGCAACGAGGCCGTGACCTGGGGCGGCGGCTTGCGGGCCTGCGACGGGACCATCCGCGAAAACACAATCGCACGCAACACCGCCCAGGGCGGCGGCGGACTCGATAACTGCCAAGGCACGATCGAAGACAATACGATCTCCGAAAACTCCGCCGACATGGGTGCCGGGCTTTACAACTGCAACGGCGCCATTGAGGGCAATACAATCACCGAAAACTCCGCCGGCGCCGGCGGCGGGCTCTGTTCCTGCGGCGGCGCCATTGAGGGCAATACAATCACCGGAAACTCCGCACGCGGCACGGGCGGCGGGCTTCAGGTTTGCTCCGGCACCATCCAGAACAACATCATCTCGCAGAACAACGCAACTGAGGGGGGCGGCGGGCTTGACGGCTGCTCTGGGACGATGCAGAACAACGTGATCTCGGGAAACTCGGCCGGACGGGACGGCGGCGGGTTGGTGCGCTGCGGCGGGGCGATTCAGAACAACCTCATTGTAGGTAACTCGGCCGGTCACTGGGGCGGCGGTCTGTACGAGTGCGACAGGAACATCCAGAACAACACCGTCGTGGGCAACTCGGCCGCAATAGGCGGCGGTCTGTATGCCTGCGACGGCGCAATCCGAAACTGCGTCATCTGGCAGAATACCGCGGGAAAGTATCCGCAGCTCCAGAAGTGCAACGAGCCGACCTATAGCTGCATCCAGGGATGGACAGGAGGGGGCGAAGGAAACATTTCAGACGACCCCAAATTCGTTAACAGCGCTGGCGGCGATTACCATCTCCAAGCGGAATCACCGTGCATAGACCGTAGGATTAATTATTACTGGTTCGCCTGGCCACAGCAAGACCTCGACGGGAATTGTCGGCTCGTTGGGGAGAGGGTGGATATGGGATGCTACGAGTACGGCTCCTCCCCCGACTGGGACGGTGACCTTCTGTCCGACGCAGAAGAGTCGGCGATCGGAACAAACCCGGAGGGGGAAGACACAGATGACGATGGTCTTCGCGATGGCCTGGAAATCCTGCGAGGAAGCGACCCGCTGGACTGGTGGGATCCCTCTCCGACGGTGGTCCACGTGCCGTCGGACAGCACCGTGATCCAGAAGCTGCTATGCCTTGCCCTGGACGGCGACGAGATCATCGTTGACCCGGGAACATACAACGGGAACCTTGTTTTCTGCGGGGCCGATGTTATCCTCCGCGGCTCCGACCCTGAGGACCGCGATGTTGTCGCCTCAACGATAATAGACGGGGGCGCTCGCGGGTCGGTCGTGTCGTTGACCGGGAATGAGAGCGAGGAATGCGTCATCGCGGGTCTCACTATTCAGAACGGCCGGGCGGCCTATGGCGGCGGAGTTTGGGGTAACCAGAGCCACGCGACGATAAAGGACAACGTGGTCACGAGGAATTCGGCATTGGAAGGCGGGGGTGGCATATATTCCTGCGATGGGTGCGTGCAGAGCAACCTTATCACTACAAACTCAGCCACGTCTGGCGGGGGGCTGTCCCACTGCCACGGCACCATTGAGACTAACATCATCTCCGGGAATTCGGGCGGCGGGCTGGCGTTCTGCGAGGGGACTATTCGGGGCAATGCCATCATCGGGAATTCGACAGAGGGGTCAGGCGGAGGGGTAAACGATTCCGACGGAGGGATTATCGAGGGCAACACCATCTGCCATAATCGAGCGCAGAGGTACGGAGGGGGGCTGCAAGGCTGCGAGTTTGGCACCATCCGCAACTGCATCATTTGGGGAAACACGGCCCCCGAGGGCCCTGAGCTCATCTGGTCGAGCGCACCCGGCTATTCCCGGGTGGGCGGCGCAGACCCTGGGTTCGTTGATGCGGACGGACCGGACAACAACCCCTTGACATGGGAGGACAACGATTATCATCTCGCGGCTGGTTCGCCCTGTATTGATAAGGGGCGAAACGAAGACTGGATGTGGGACGCAGTTGACCTCGACGGCAATCCGCGGATCATTGACGGTGACGGGGACGGCGCTGATGTCGTGGACATGGGAGCGTACGAATACAAGTTCGCTTTGAAGGTTCTGGAGGTGGCAGCGACCGCCGGCCAGTTCCGGCTCACATGGAACAGCCGCCCCGGACACACCTACACCGTCAGCGTTTGCCCCGACCTTGCGAGCTGGCAATGGATTGGCGTCGCAACGGTTCCGTCGCAAGGATTCACAACGTCCTGGGCCGACTCCGGCTTGCCAACCGACCGCAGTATGTTCTACAGGGTGCAGATAGACTAAACTGGTGTCCGCCGCGCATGCCCAAAACGAAAACCGCGGTCCTGCCCACTGCTGCGGTTTTGCCTCTGGATCAAACGCAAGGGGCCGTCACACCCGCTTTTTTCTTTTCTGGCGATGTGATTTCCTCCACAACGGCACCCTTTCCGCACACTGGAACACATCTCCTGCACCCGGTTCCGACGGCCGCCGCGATTTCGCAAGCTGCGAACTTATGGTAAGATGCTCCACCGAACACCCTGATTATCGAGTTTCCGCTGAGGTTCTCTGCACATGGGCGAATCCAAAAACACGGCAATTGAAATCGTCCACAGGCTGCGGGAAGCCGGGCATGAGGCCTTGTTCGCGGGAGGATGCGTCCGCGATATGCTCATGGGAAACGACCCCGCCGACTTCGACATCGCCACGAGCGCCACGCCCGAGCAAGTCATGAAGCTCTTCCGGCGAACGGTTGGTGTGGGCGCTCAATTCGGTGTGGTCTTGGTGATTCTTCGAGGAAAGCAGTACGAGGTGGCGACGTTCCGTTCCGATCAGGGCTATGCGGACGGAAGACGCCCCATCGGCGTAACCTTCACGAACGCGAAGGAGGACGCCCTCCGCCGCGACTTCACCATCAACGCCCTCTTGTACGACCCGGTCAAGGACGAAGTGGTTGACTACGTGGACGGCCGCCGCGACATTGAAAGCAAGATCGTCCGAACCGTCGGCGACCCGTTCGAGAGATTCAGCGAAGACAAGCTCCGGATGATCCGCGCGGTCCGGTTTGCCGCGAGATTCGATTTTCAGATTGAGCCTTCCACTTTTGACGCGATTCAGAAATTTGCCGTCAACATCACCCAGGTAAGCTGGGAGCGCATCGGCGACGAGATGGAGAAAATCCTGACGGGACCGAACTGCGGCAGGGCCCTTCAAATGCTCGCTGATGTCTCATTGCTCAAGCAAATCCTCCCCGAGGTTGACAAAATGATCGGCGTTCCTCAACCCGAGGCGCATCATCCCGAGGGAGACGTTTTCGAGCACACCAAGCTCGCCCTCGACAATCTTCACAGCGGCACGGGCGAGCTGCCCAGCAGTGCCCTCGCCTTTGCGACTCTTCTCCACGATGTCGGAAAACCGCTCACATTCGAGATCGCCGACAGAATCCGTTTCAGCGGGCACGAGGTGGTCGGCGCCCAGATCGCCGAGAAGGTTTGCAGACGGCTGAGGCTTTCCGGGGACAAACGCGAGAAGATCGTGGACATTGTCTCCAACCACATGCGCTTCATCCACGCCCAGGAAATGAGGGAGAGCAAGCTCAAGAGAATGCTGCAGCGAGACACTTTCCTCGACGAACTGGAAATGCACCGAGCCGACTGCCTCGCCAGCCACGGAAGCCTCGAAATCTACGACTTCCTCAAGGAAAAGCTTGAGTCCCTTCCCGAAGAAGAGATCAAGCCCCAGCCGCTAATCAAAGGCGACGACTTGATCTCGCTCGGTCTGACGCCCGGACCCTTGTTCGGCCAAATCCTTCGGGCTGTCGAGGACATGCAGCTCGAACGGAAGCTGACCTCAAAGGAAGAAGCGATAGCCTGGGTCAAGGAGAACTACCTCCAGAAGCGTGATCCTGCGTGAGCCGCCCCCGCCTCCTCCTGCGCCCCGACAAACCATCCAAAAAACATCCCCGGAGAACTCTCGCGGGTCCTCCGGGGATGCGTTTATGTGCTTGCAGCGCTGCGGGGCGAACCGCCGCAAACGTCAATACAGCTTCAGTATGTCCCCTCGCTTGAAGCCTTGCCCTTCCTCCGCTTGTGCGACGGAGAATCTCTCTTTCACCTCGACGACGGAGATGACTCCGGCTCTCGTCTCTTCCGCCCCGAGAATTTCCCCCGTGTCCGGATCGGTCAACTCCTCGCCTTTGCTATAGACCACAAACCTCTGTCCCTGGACAATCCCTTCGCGGCTGCCGCAGTTGATCGTGATTTTGTCCCCCTGAATCAGGACGATGTTTCCTTTCCAGGGGACTCTCTCCATGTTCATCGCAATCTTGAAGACCGCGTTCGTGATCGCCTCCTGCGTAGCCTTTCCGAGCGGCGTCTTCTGGAAATGCTCTCCGCCGATCGCCAGGCTCCTATTGGTGTAATCCGCTTCTATGCCGGTGAAACTGGCGTTTCGCTCGACTCTATCGGAGAAAAGAACCTGCCCTGTCGTCGTGTCAACCATCCTCAGGTTTATCCCGACGTGCGCCGCCCCGGTGACAAACCCGATCCCCACGTGCTGGTACTCGAACCCGATCCCGGTCCTCTGCTTCTCAAACGAGAACTCCGTGACGGCGCCAGTCACGCCGATTTGCGCGGGAATCAGCTTTCCGGTCTTGGCCCCCTCGGCTTTCGCGGTCCTCCCCGAGGTAGCAAGGTCCTGTTCCTCGATAATCTTCTGAAGCTTTGGCCTCTCCACGACGATGAACCGATTCGTCTGCACCAGCGCCGTCGTCAGCATGTCCGCCATACCGCCGCCAAGACTCCATTCCCCGGCAAAACCCGAGTTGTTCTCAAAATCCATTACTGCGATGGACTTCTTCGGTCCCTTCAGCGTTGGCAGCCCCTCGATAACTCTCGCTACAGGCGCCCCCTGCACAGGCACACCCACAATGACTCCCTCCCGGCTCTCCGCAACGGGAGCGGCTTTCGGCTCTTCCTTTGCAGGGACCGCCTTGATGACGCCTTCCGGTGCGGGCGACACCGGCGCCGGCTCCGGCTGTGGCGCGGCTTCCGGCTCAGCCGGTTTTGCCTCTTCGGGCGCCGTCGGAGCCGCCTCCGGTTTGTCCGGAATCCCCGGCAGCGCTTCCTCCGCCATCAAGCACGGCGGCGCAACCATTGTTACAGCAAACGTAATAACCAATAACAACAATCCGAGAATCTTCGCGTTACTCCCTTTTCTCATCTCTCATGAACCTCCTTACTGTAGGCCCCCCCTGCTTCGCCGAAACGACGCGCCTAAAATCGGCGACTCCTGCCGGAGGGCTCTGTTGATTGCTTGCAGAAATATAGACGGCGCCTTTCGTCCCTTTGTTCAACAACACTGAGACCGAACGACGTAACTCCCGTCAGATTCGTGCGATTCAGAGGCAACCTTCAACCTCTCCTTTATTGAGTGCTCGGCGCGGGGACTGTCCCGGGCGCCGGAGCGGGTTTGCTCTTCAAGTCCTCATTTTCCTTCTTCAGGGCCGTCACTTCTGCGTTCAATTGCTCAAGCTTCGCATTGAGAGTCTTTATCTGATCGTCCTTTTGCTTAATCTGGCCCTCAAGAGATGCAATCCTGCCCTCCGCAGCCGTCGCCCTGTCTTCCGCGGCCTTGAGCTTCACGAGTTGGTCGGAAAGCGTATCCCTTTCCTTTTTCAGGCCGGCGATCGTCGCGTTAAGCTCTTCATTCTGGGTTGTCAGCTTGTCCTTGTCGAGGCTGAGAGCCTCGTTCTGCGTGAGCAACTCGTTGTACTTCTTTTGGGTCAAACCACACCCGCACAGTGCGAGGCACAAAACGGAAAGACTCGTCGCTGTGAGGACCATCCTGGTCTTCATCTGTTTCCCTCCTGTTTTAGTGAGTTCCCAAGACGTTAATCACTCCCGGCTTAAGAGGACATGCGTCTCTGGCCCAAAAGTCGCGGGCAAGCACGCCGTGCAGGGCATCTCGCTGCCGTCATTCTGGTCCAGCGAGGACAACGCCCCTGTAGAACCACTCGCAACTCGCAGTAATAGCATAAGCCCTATACTCGCCCGCTGTCAAGCCGGAAGCGAACTCGAGTGTAATCCCTCAGTTTCTGGGGGACTTACCGCAGAGAGCGCACAGGGCACAGAGGATGCGTCTATCTGGCACGGGCGTCTCGCCCGTGAGGATATTCATGGGCAAGATGCCCATGCCACAAGAGGACTTTGCACTCTCTCCTGATCGAGCCCCGTGTAGCACACCTCCGGACACTGAGCGGTTACATGAAAACGTAATCGCTCCGCCACAAGTGGACAACCTCACAAAGGGCCGAGCCGCCAGGGCCATTCAAGCCCTCCCCCGCTTCTTGTCTGCGTCTATCGGCGTCCATCTGCGGTTGCTCCCCTCTTCGCAACGTGCCTGGCGGGGCGCGAGTCTCCCGCCCATAACTGAGGGGTTACGGCCTCTGCCGAATTTACCTTGAAAGTCGTGCAGCTCGGTGGGATACTAACTATAAGAGCGCCTGACGGCAGCGGGTCACCAAGTCGTGTCCCTTTTGCCGTCGGCCTGTTCGCCGGTGTCGCTGCTGTGCGACGCTGGCGCGTAAGCTATCGTTGTTCGCCTCAAGCCCAATCCGTCACAAATCACCGTTTGGCTGAAGAATTCGGAGACTGCCCAAGTCGAAATTGGTGTACGCGAGGTTGCTTTCCACGTCCATGAAGTCAGGAGAAGCGGCGGCGATTCCCGCCAATCCCGCTCCGAACGTTTCGGAACTGCAAGCGGCGATGGGCACGGTCTTCGAGATTCTCATTTACGGTTCGGACCGGAGGAACCTTTCCGCTGCCGCCCGGCAGGCGCTCCATGAAATCGTGAATCTCGACGAGCAACTGAGCCGATGGAAGGTGGGGAGCGACATCTCGTGGATCAACGGTCACGCCGCAGAGGAACCGGTCCGGGTGGAGCCGGAGCTTTTTCACCTGCTTCTTCGCTCACGCGAGATTTGGCTGGAGACGAAAGGGGCGTTTGATATAACGGTTGCCCCGCTGGTCAAAGCATGGGGCTTTTTCGACAAGAAGCCGAGGATGCCAACCGCTGAGGAGATCAAGTCCGTCCTTGAAATCGTGGGCATGCAGCACGTTCGCTTCAACGAGGACGATAGCACCGTCTTCTTCGACCGGAAGGGAGTTGAGATTGACCTCGGCGGCATCGGCAAGGGATATGCGGTTGACCGAGCCGTTGAGGTCTTGGAATCGTGCAGGGTGGAAGCTGCACTCGTCAACAGCGGCACGAGCACGATATACGCCATCGGTTACCCCCCGGGGCAGGAAGCCTGGCACATCGGCATTCGCGACCCTTCCGATGAAGAGAGAGCCATCGCTGTTGTCGGGCTGAAAGATGGGTCGCTCTCGACCTCCGGCGCCCCCGAAAAGGTCTTTGAAATCGCTGGAAAAAGCTACTCGCATATCCTCGACCCCCGGACCGGTTTTCCCGTGGAGGGGATGGTCAGCGCGACGGTAGTGGCGCGCTCCGGCGCCGACACCGATGCCCTTGCCACCTCCTTCTTCGTCTTAGGGCCGGAGGGAGCCAAGGAGTACTGCAAGGCGCATGAGGAAGTCAAAGCGGTTCTGATACCGATGACAAAGTCGAGAGACAAACCGACCATTATCACCGTAAACTTCAATAGATGACGGATGAGAAATCAAGAATACAGGTTAAAACAAGAGTAGGGAGGATCAAATGACCGAGACAGGTAAGATGTCCAGAAGATGCTTCATTCAGAAGGCGGGTCTCGCTACCGCGGCATTCGCCGTTAGCGCCACCAAAAAGAGCGCTGGCGAAGAGCCTATCGCCGAGGAGGGAAGACCGGTAAATGTCGGCGTGATTGGCACGGGCAACCGTGGACGAACCCTTCTCCAAAACATCGCACAGATCAAAAATGTGAACATTGTCGCCGTGTGCGATATCTACCCGGATAACCTGCGCCAGGGGCAAAGGAGAGCCGGGAAGACTGCGAAGGCGTTTGAGGACTATCGCCAGCTCCTCGAAATGAAGGAGATTGAGGCAGTCGTCGTGGCTACTCCTCAACACACCCACGCCGAAATCAGCGTCGCCGCCCTTGATGCCGGAAAGAACGTCTTCTGCGAGAAGTGCATGGCGTTCAGCATCGAGCAGGCCGAAGACATGGTCATGGCGGCCCGAAAAAGCAAGAAATTCCTCCAGGTAGGACACCAGCGGCGCTACAACCCCATGTACCATAAGGCGTTCGAGCACATCCAGAAGGCCGTCATCGGTCCCGAAGAGCACCCCGTCACTCATGTCCGCTGCCAGTGGAATTCCAACCAGGATTGGCGATCGTTCTGCCCCGAGCCGAAGTGGGAGAAGATTCTCAACTGGCGGCTCTATTCGGACATCTCCGGTGGGCTGATGGCCGAGTTCGGCGCCCACCAGGTGGACGTCGCCGACTGGTTCCTTGGCGCGACCCCCGTTGCCGTCAGCGGAGTCGGGAAGCTGTTCTTCTACAAAGACGGCCGCGACATCTGGGACCACATCAACGTGATGATCGAGTATCCGAATGACGTTACTATGAACTATGCCTCCGTCCTGACCAATGGTTACGACGGCGTCTCGGAACAGTTCATGGGCCCCTACGGCACCATCACTCTCATTCTCGGACAGCCCCTCGGCATGGGCACCCTCGCTTTCGAGATCGGCAAGAAGCAGCCCGTCTGGCTGAAGCTCGCCCATACCCAGGAGATCGAGGGAAGAGCCGTCGTCACCATCGTTACCGGAAAGAAGTACATCCCCGGCAAGGAGAAGGACGCCCAGGAGCAGATCGGCAAAGAAAGCGGCGAGAAGAACGACATCTACCTCGAGTTCGAGGGATTCTTCAAGTCCATTCGGGAGGAGAAGCCGCCCGTCGCCGACGTGATGGTGGGATACCGCAACGTGGTAACCGTCTGCAAGGCAATCGAAGCAATGCAAAAGCAAACCCGAGTCGTGATTGACCCGGCCCTCTACGAGGTCTGATTCGGGGCGCCTGGAGGTTTGTTCGGCAGAGACAAGAAATGCCACAAATTCAGGAGGCGAGAGGCGAACCTGTTCCCTCTCGGGGTGCGGCTACGTTTGGCTTGTCCGTCCCAGGACGCGAAAGCTCATCCCGCGGCCCCTTCGATGAGGCGGCATGGCCGCCGTAGGCGGGATTACCCATGATTCATCCCCCCTGTGGCGGGACGAAAGGCGGGCAGCCCTCAGAGTTGCTCGACCCTGTAAAACTTGCGCGAAGCGCCGGGATTGGGGTCTGTCCAGGAGGTAGAGTTGCCTGCGGAAGGAACCGTTGCCTCCTGTGTCCAGGCTCCCGAAGCCAGGTCGGTGCAGGACCAGATGACATACACGACGTCCGGGACGCTGTTCCAGGTGAGCTGCAATCCAACACTGGCTTCGACGAGAATCTGGCTAATCCTGAAAGGCCGATATTCATAGGCGCCCACGTCCACGGTCAGGAACAAGCCTCCTTGAACGATTCGTGGATTGCCGTCAAGGTCTGTCGTAGTCCACATCCAGCCCTCGTTTATTCCCGCGTCAATGCACGGAGACCCTGCCGATAGGCGATAATTGTTGTCGTCGAATGTCTGGGGGTCGTTGTCGGGACCATCCCAGTCAACAAACTGCGGATCCAAAGCGATGTTTCCTTCGCCGCCTCCCGCCCACTGGACACAAGAATACGTCGGGATGCTCGAGTCGTAGAACTGGGTGCCATCCGGAGCGGCATTCGCCCATATAATGCAATTGCGGATGGTGCCGTCGGAGGCAGCCAGCCCGCCCCCGCTGCCCACAGCCGAGTTGGCTGTTATCGTGTTGTTCCGGATCGTGCCGTTGCACTCGCTCAGCCCGCCGCCCGACGCCGCCCAGTTGTCAGTTACGGTGTTGTTCTGGATTGTGCCGCCGCAGGAATCCAGCCCGCCGCCCCGGTCTTGGGCCGAGTTGCCTGCGATGGTGTTGCCCTGGATCGTGCCGTAGCATTTATACAGCCCGCCGCCCTGCTCTGCCAGGTTGCCGGTTATCGTGTTATCCTCGATTGTCCCATTGCAGTCGCCCAGCCCGCCGCCTGCGGCTTGCCACCCCGCTTGGTTCGTCGCCGTGTTGCCCGTTATCCTGTTGTTTTGGATCGAGCCGTGGCATCCGTCAAGCCCGCCGCCCTCCCATTCGGCCGAGTTGCCTGCGATGGTGTTGTTCCGGATGGTGCCGTGGCACCACCTCAGCCCCCCGCCATTTTGCGCCGAGTTGTCCCCTATGGTGTTGTCTTGGATCCTGCCGTTGCAGGAGCACAGCCCCCCGCCCGGGCCTCCCCACTGCCGTCCGCCGGTTGCCGAGTTGCCCCCTATCGTGTTGTTCTGGATTGTGCCGTCGCAATAGCACAGCCCCCCGCCCGACACCGCCGAGTTCTCGGTTATCGTGTTATTCTGGATCATGGCGTGACTGCGGTTCGACTCGGTTCCTCCGCAGACTCCGCCGCCGTCGCCGACCGCCTCGCCGTTGCGGATGGTGAAGCCTGCGAGCGCGCATGCTTCGCTCTCTGTCCCGGAGAAAGTGACAACGGAACCCGCTTTGTTCCCGTCAATGATGGTGCTGGCGACAACGGAGGGATCGAGCGGATCGGTGCTCGTCAGGACAATGTTTTTGCCTTTGAACTGAATGTTCTCGACGTATGTCCCCTCGGCGACGATGACGGTATCGCCGCTGGATGCCGCGTCAATACCATGCTGAATCGTGGCAAAGGGGAGCGCATTCGTTCCCGGATTGCCGTCGTTTCCCAGTGGCGGAGGCGCCACATGCCATTCCGTCGCGAGCAAGCCCGAACAGACCGATAGAACGAAAAAGACTGATACGGTAATGAAGACTCGTCTGCCGATCATTGTCCGCCCTCCTTCCGGGACGATGTCCACTGCAAGCCCCCGCCTTTCTTCGACATGGAATAGCTCCTCGACAACTCCCAACTACCCGATTCTGTGCATGCCGGTTATCAATTCTACCACCCAAAGGCCCCGCGTCAACATAAAATCTCGGGCTGGTGTGGCTGTAATTGGGTGGAGAAGTACCCGCCAGGCTAACCAGACCTTCCAGGGCGCCGCACCCCGACCCGCGTGTACCGCCGGCATCTTGTCCCGCTGTACCGCAGGCGTCTCGCCTGCATCCTTATCCTTGACCTGCTCCGCGCTCAAGCCGGTGGCTCCCGCGGCTGCCTTCCGAGGGCGGGCCTGCCTGAGCAGGCTCCGTAAACTGTCATCTTCTCGGATACCGAGGGCTTCGTGTGCTTCGTGCTCTTCGTGGTGAAACGGCTGCCTCTTCTTACCACGAAGGCCACGAAGGG
>CAZFAP010000093.1:0-18836 GCA_964516325.1 uncultured Verrucomicrobiota bacterium | reverse complement strand
TGGCGCCCGAACCCGCGAAATCCTCATGAGCGTGTTACTCACGCTCAAGCAACGCTTTAGTGATTTCCAAACCCGCTTCAAAACCGCCCTCGACCGCCTCGCCCAAAATCCCAACCTGGATCCCTACGACCTCCTCTTCCAACAAGACCCGTCCCAACCCGCCCGTAACTGAGGGGATACTGTTTTTCGTAACGCCTCAGTTATAGGCGGGGGATCCCCCGCGCTGGGGCACCGTCGGCAGGAGAGATGAAACCGCAGATGAACGCAGATGAGAAACAAGGGAGGGCTGACTCGCCCCGGCGGGTCGGACTATTGTGGGGTTGTCCGCCCGTAACTGAGGGGATACTGTTTTTCTCAGAAACAGCTTGACAAGGTCGGTTGTGAGGGGTAGCTTGGCTTATCCAAAAAGGGAAAACCATTTGTGAACCATCGGCGGGGAATAGATGCTATGAGCGCCGGGGGCACTTTGATTGGGCCAGAACACGCCTCTCGTGATTCTTCCTGTGTTGAACCTCCGCGTCGTGCGGCGGTCTGTATGGGATTGCGCGACGCACCACACCTGCCCCATCAACAAACACAATGCCTGGCGTGTCCTGAAATGGCCGCCACCATCTGCGGGAACATGTTCCCGCGTGCCAGGGACCTCGAGACACTCGGCGAGCCGCACCCCAGGGGGCTTAAGACCCCCCACAGGGAGGTGAGGAGACCGATTCATTGCGGGGACTGGGCGGGAACCCCTGCGTATGTGACCTGACTTACCGTTGTGGAGGGTTGAACGCGGAAGAAAGGGCGGCGCACCCGCGACGGCGGACGAGGGCCGGTGCTATGGCCGACGCACGCAGGCTCGTGAGGAAGGTCTAATCCTCGTCGGAGGCGAGGTCACAAAGGATGGATTGGCTTCAAGCAACAGTGAAGCTCATTGGGGTCTGAGATGTATCCAGACGCAGCGTTTGTTGACCAGGTCATAGATTGCCAGCGCCGCGCCATAAGGTGGCACTTGGTTTTCGCCTTAGGCGTCTTTGCGCTCGGGCCTGTCATAATCTGCGCGGGAGTCATGCTGAAGCATCCCAAGGTTATCGAGCAGTTGTCAGGCACAGTCTTAGGCGTCGGCGGCGCGTTTGTTTCCTCGCTCAGCGTGTTCCCGTTAGGTTCGATCCTGAGCCGTAGCGAAAGGCTTACCGGCCTGAGGGTAGTGAGGGAGGGCGCGCGTAGGCTGGATGAGGACCAAAGCATAGATCAAACGCAGCGAACGTACCTCCAGGAGCTCCTCCGCAAGCTCCTCGAGAAGATAGCCCTGGGGTAATCGAACCATGGATGAGTGGGAAGAGCAGTTTCGCTCGCTTCCGCAGCGACTTCAGCATCGCGAGCGGCTGGCGCGCAGGAAGACTCTTGTCTACGCATTGGTGCCGATGCTTCTATGCGGGGCGCTGGTGTGGACAAGCATCCACGCGATAAGATTAGCGAGACGTCGAAGCGACGCCAAGGTCCTCCAAACACAGCGGCAAGAACGCAAGCGAGCAGGCGAGGCGCTCGCTGACGCGCTGCTCAGAGAGCGGGCCTCGTCCGAGAAGAAGGTGAAGTCGGCCATGTCCTATGCAGAGGCCGAGGCACAGCTCGCGATCGCCGGTGTTCAGGTGTACGCGGCAGGTCTGGAAGACGAGTTGGAGGAAAAGCAAACCCTTTTGAGTCTTGCTGAGCATGTGGTTGAGGAACGACCGCTCTTCAAGTCCGAGAACTCTGCAAGCCGCGTATCCCAAATTGGCTGGGGCGATTCATTCGTTCTGCGCCTGGGGCATCCGAAGCAGTTCAGGCTTTTGTCTCGTATTCGTCGAATGAGAGCCGATAGGGTCGGATGGAAACCGGACGGCCGCTCTCCCAAAGAGGGATTCAATTCATCGAGCTTTGCGGCATACGTGCTGGCGGAGGAGCGAATACCTGGGGTTGGTTCGTCAGACGGAGAGCGTTTGCGGGAAGTGCTGCCAAAAACCGAGACCCCCGAGGTGGGTGATGTGGTTTTCTATGACAAGGGCTATACGATGTTTTACTTCAGGGACTTAGACGGCCGCCCGTTCTGTGTAGGGATGACGCCGTTGGGGATCGTCGCGCTCGAACTTGAATTTGGCCCGCGCCTCCTTGGCTACGGAACAGTCGCATACGAGGAAGGCCCTTAACAACGCATGACGCTCGGTTCGTCACTTCGCCGGAGGTTTGCACCGTGTTCCGGGAGTCGCCGGACCCAGGCTGTTGCGGCTTGCGCGCCCTCGGGCAGCGACAGTCCTGTGCGACTTCGCGTGGATAGTGAAACCGACCTCATTGGCCTCCGGCAAAGCCGCAGCCCATCGCGGCAGCGGTGATAGAGCACTCAAGCGCGGGGACGAGCGGGGCTGGGTCTGCGAACACATGATGAGTCAGGAGGAGGTGACAAGATGGCAATCGTAATCTATGTGATCCTGGTGGCGCTGGTTGCGAGCTTTCCGATCATCCTCGATATCTGTCTGGCATATCGCTCTCAGAGCAAGATGAGAAAGCTGGTAGAGATGCTGATCGAGAAGGCAGCGACCGACAAATTTCAGCCGGGAGACTTGCAGGAACTTGTCAAAGCCAGCGGCAAGCCGCCGCCCGGCATACCGGGCCTCGCAAGAGCCACGATGGCGCTGACGGTCGTGGTGATTCTGGGGGTAGCCGTTTTTCATGTTTTGGTCAATGGCGGCGCCCCCCAAATCCTGAACAACGTCCTGAGCATGCTCGGAGGCCTCCTTGCGGCGGTGACCGGCTTTTAGTTCGGAGGAAAGGCAGCCGAACGAAAAGCGGAAGAAGAGGCGAAAACTGGAGGCAAGGAAGGGGAGAAGAAAACGTAGGCAGCCACGTAACAGGAGAAGAGCCGGGAGAGTTGTCCGGCCGGAGTTCGGCCAGGTCAGCATTGTCCTGGGCACGCGAAAGGGGGGTTGCAGCGCGGCGATTGGGCCATGGGGGATCCCGTATCCTCCCAGTGGCCGGGGAGGTCCAACACAATTCCACCATCGCCGACGCGCGGTGAAGCCGCAGCGG
The DNA here is from genome assembly GCA_964516325.1 of uncultured Verrucomicrobiota bacterium. GTDB lineage: Bacteria > Auribacterota > JABMQX01 > JABMQX01 > JABMQX01 > CAZFAP01. The sequence goes on along the minus strand of CAZFAP010000093.1, from coordinate 15,788 downwards.
CCGGCTTCTACGACCCTCTCGGCTGGGGCAGAAAATACGCCCGTCTCCAGTTGCGCACAATCCAAGAACTGCTTGATGGGAGAGGCATAGACTACCCACACCCCAACCAACCGAATATGAGCTTCAAGAAGGCGCCCAAGGCCCGAACGGACAACCGAACCTACCAGCGAACCCTCCCCCTGGAATAGCAGACGAGCTGCGGAGAACGCGCACGCTCGCCCCGCCAGCCAGCGGCGCGGTTGGTCGCTGCGCACGACGGTCTTGGCGACCCGGTCTGGGTCCGAGGGCCCTGGGCCACGCCGCGGTCCTTAACACGCGGCGGGACTGCGAAACCCAAGGCGCCTTCCTTGGCTTGCCCCACGTTTCCTCGTTCTGGGCATTGGTATTAGCCCTCGTTTGTGGTATAATGAAATAGAATTTTTGATGCATCTTGCAGGGCAAGCGGGGGTGTCCAGTCCCGGTAAGGGCGAGGCTCCCGCTTGCCTTTTTGTGAAAAGCCGTCCTGCGTTAGGGCGAAAGGCTCGCAAAGACGCGTGCCCGGTTTGGTCGCCTGGGTGGCCTGCCCGACGCTTGCGGCCCGGCGGCAGAGGAAGGAAAAGATGCTTCGGCGAAGTCTCATCCTCGCAATTCTGGCCCGTCTGGTGGTTTTGTGCAGCGCCCCACGGTGCGAGGTTCTCATCAACGAAATCATGTACAACCCGTCTCCCTCTCAGGGTCTGGACGACGACTACGAGTTTGTGGAGCTTTACAACGCCGGAGCGGAGTCGGTTGACCTAACCGGGTGGGCTTTCACCCATGGGATTTTCTTTACGTTCCCTTCTTACGTTTTGCCCTCCGGGGAATACGTGGTCGTCTGCAAGAATCAGGGCAAGCTCGCCGCTCACTACGGCATCACGAATGTCGTCGGAAATTTCGATGGACGCCTCGAGAACGCCGGGGAGACACTGATTCTCGTGGACGCTTCCCCGACGCCGCAGGTGGTTGACGAGGTGGACTATGAGGACGAATTGCCCTATCCCTCCGAGCCGGATGCCGGGGGTCCTTCTCTCGAGCTGGTGAACCCCTCGGCGGAGAACAGCCTCTTCTCCAATTGGGGGCCGAGCCTCTCGACCGCCCCTTCGGGGACACCCGGTCAGCAAAACTCGCAGTACAATCCCCTTGCTCACGATACCGATCTGGTAATCACCGAAATCATGTACCATCCGCTCTCCGCCGAGCAGAAGGAGAAATTCATCGAGATTCTCAACATCGGCAGCGAGGAAGCTTCTCTAAACGGCTGGCGGTTGGTTGGCGACGCGACCTATGCGTTTCCGGCGTCCGGGACGATTCTTCCGGGGCAGTACATCGTCGTCGCTGCGGACATGAAGTGGATGATCAGCCACTATCCAGCGGTCAAAGCTTTTGGGAATTTTCAGGGCTTGACCTCCACCGGCGGGCAGGCGGTGGCTTTGAGAGCTCCCAATGGTGTGGTCGCGGATTACGTTGATTTCCATGACAACGACCCGTGGCCCATTCTCCCCGACGGGGAAGGGCCGTCCCTGGAGTTAATCAATCCGTACGATGACAACGATTTTGGGCGAAACTGGACGGAAGGGGCCCCCTCCTCGCCCGGGCAGCAAAACAACGCCTACGCGGCCAATAATGCTCCGTATATCACGAAGGCTGACCACACGCCCGATCAGCCGAAAGACATTGACAAGGTTCTCATCACTGCGAAAGTAAGAGACGCCGACGGGCTTTCCGCGGTCTGGGTGGCATATCAAGTCGTGCTCCCGGGGCAGTATATCCGCGTTTTCGACCCCGAATATGGGACGAACTGGACGACGGTGGACATGAACGATGGGGGTCTCGACGGGGACGCACAGGTCGGCGACGGAGTCTATACGGCGACGCTGGCGCCTCAGATGCACCGCACCGTAGTGCGCTACATCATCTACGCGAAGGACGTCTCTGCCGAACAAAAGGTCAGTCGCGCTCCTCGCGAAACCGACCCGTCGAAAAACTACGCCTATTTTGTCTATAACGGCGTGCCTCCTTACGAGGCAGCCATAACGTATCTTGGGAGCCCGAGGACGCACACCGTCTTGACCAAGCTGCCCGTCTATCATCTCATCGGCGACCGGGACGACGTCCTCGAATGCGAGTACAGGGAGATTTCATGGTGGGACAAGGTCGGTCGGCACGAGTTCCGCTGGCGCGGGACGTTCGTGTACGACGGCGAAGTGTACGACCACATCTACTTCCGTCTGAGGGGCGGCGTGCACCGGTATCATCAGCACAAGCGCGCCTACAAGATTAAGTTCAATCGCGGCCGTCGCTTCGTGATGAAGGACAACGACGGACAGCTTTTCCCCGAAAAGAGAAAGAAGCTCAACCTCAACTCGAATATTCAGCAGGTCTGGACGGGCAAGCGGGGCGAGGAGGGCATCTATGAGTCGCTCGGTCAGAGGTTGTTCAGGGACGTTGGCGTGCGGTTTTCCTACACGACGTTCGTGCATCTGCGAGTTATTGATGACGCGAGCGAAACCGGCGCCGACCAGTACAAGGGGGACTTCTATGGCATTTTCACGGAAGTCGAGCAGCCCGACGATAATTTGCTCAAGACTCACGAGCATCCTCTGACGGGCAACTTGTACAAAATTGATACGGGCGCCCTGAACGGTAAATGGGAAAAAGAGGTCAACGACATTCCTCCGCTGACCGAGTCCGACATCCAGGCTTTCTGGGACGGCTATCGCGGTTCCCCGACGGTGACGTGGTGGAGAAACAACTTGAACCTTCAGTCCTGGTACTCGTACAACGCCATTGTGGACGCCATCCACCACACCGACATCAGCGCCGGAAAGAACTACTATTACTACCGCAATCCGCAGACGAACCTCTGGGAAGTCTTCCCGTGGGACCTCGATTTAGTCTTTGACGTTCCCTACGACGCCGGGCAGCACGAGTTCGTGAGCAGGATTCTCGGCACGTATCCTGACCCCTTCGGAGTTGAGTACAAGAACCGCTTACGCGAAATCCTCCAGTTGATCTACACCCCGGAGCACATTTTCCCGATTGTTGACGAATGGCGCAACCTCATCATCGAAATGACGGAAGCTGACCGCGACCGGTGGGACCGAATGCCCTTGCCGAGTCCCTATCCTTTCCAGGGGCAACTTGAGCAGAGTCCATGGCAGAATCTTTTCGCCACCCTCGACGTGAGAATCGCGGGATTGAAGAACTGGATTGTCAGCCGCCGAGCGACGATGATCGGCTGGGCGCGGGATACCGACATCCCCGCTAAGCCTGTCAACCTCAGCCCCACGAACGGCGCCGAGGCGAGAGGAGTTCCTCTTCTGGTCTCGTCCTATTTCTCGGACCCGAACGAAAGCGCCCACGCGGCGAGCCGCTGGATCGCAATCAAGAAAGGAGCGGACTGGGCGTATCCGCTCTGGGACAGCGGCGATGACTACATGAACAAAATCTCAATCACGGCGCCTTCGCAGGTCATCGAAAACCTGGAATGGTACGAGTGGCGAGTAAAGCACAGGGACAACACGAACCGCTGGAGCGAGTGGTCTGATCCCACTTCCTTTCAGGTGTTGATTGTCGCCGATACGTCGCCGCCCACTACGCCGACCGGCCTTTCCGCTATGGCGCCGGATTATCAGAGCGTGACCCTGTCTTGGGGACCGGCGTTTGACCCGGACAGCGGCATTTTGGGCTACGAAATCATGCGGAATGGGGAATTGCTCACCGCAGGCCTCCTGCAACTCTCTCACGTGGACAACGGTGTTCGGGAGAATACGGCCTACGTGTACGAGGTAGTTGCGGTCAATGGCGCGGGCACGCGATCGCTCCCAGCCCAGGTGACAATCAAGACGCCGCCCGACGACGTGCCGCCCGTTGTCATGTCCGTCGAGGCTTTCCCTCAAGACAAAATCCGCATTGTTTTTGATGAGCCGATGGACCCTGGCTCCGCCGGCAATCCAGCGAACTACCGCCTCACGAATTGGCTGAGCGTGATGTCCGCCGCGCTGCAAGCTGACGGCAAGACCGTCGAGCTGAGCACATCGTCCATGTCCAGCGGGCGCACCTACACTCTGACCTTCGGGAGTGTTTCCGACGCGTCGTCCTTGCGTAACCCAATTGATCCCGGCACGAGCGCGCAGTTCACGGCGCAGTTTGAGGTGGAAATCACCGACATCTCCCTGCGCACCGGCAACAGCGTCCTCAGGACAGAATACGCCATCGGGAACTACGTCTATTCCGACCAGTTGCAGTATCTCATCGGCAGCCCGATCCCCGATGAGGTTGCCAACGGCGCGATCCAAATACGCCTCCCGAACGGACCGGACGCTGACCGAGGCGACAAATCCGCTGAGTATCTGAGGTTCAACGTCACTTTTGACGTGGAAGTCTGGGTGGGATTCCGAGCGAACGAGACTCTTCCAGCGTGGTTGGCGGATGAAACATGGGAGGCGACGGGCTTCCGGCAGTACGTTGACAAATCGGGAAGTGCCCGATACCATGACTTCTACAAGAAGCTCTTCCACCGCGGCGAGGTAGTGCTTGGAGGAAACGCGCAGGACCCCGCCGGCGTCCACAGCAACTACATTGTCGTGGTTCGGCCTCTCAGCCCGCCGAATCCCGACAGCGACGATGATGGGATGCTGGACGTCTGGGAGACGGCCTGGTTCGGTAACATATCGCGGGAGCCTGGCGCGGACGAGGATCTCGATGACCGCACGAATTTCGAGGAGTTCGTAACGGGAACAAACCCTCTCGACGCGTTGTCCTTCTTCGAGGTTATGGCGATCGCTGTGAATGGCGGTGCAGTTGAGATCACGTGGTCCGCTGCCCCCAACAAGTACTACCAGGTTCATTTCTCACCCACGCCCGAGGGGGAGTGGTTGCCCATAGGGAAGCCGCGCGATTCCAGCGGCAGCACGTTCTCGGACGAAGAAGCTCTCTCCACCAATCAGCGGTACTACCGCGTAGAGGTGTGGTGATGTTGCCTGTGCGTGTCTGTCTGGCCGAGCGGCGTCCCGTCCGCAAGCGCACATCAATCTGCGTCCTGGCCTGCAATTCGGGGTTTTTTCGAGGACGGCGCTTCTTGGCACAAGCGAGCCTGGCGACCAGAAACAAACGGGGCGGGGGAGCGGTTGGGAGCGAAAGGTCGGCATTCCCATTGGCGCAGCACGGGGGAAGGAGTCCAACCAAGGCATCAGGTCTTCGCGGATATCACTTTCTTGAAGGCAGCCACAACCTCGGGGTCGAACTGCGTCCCGGCATGAGATGCGATCTCCTGCACGGCCTGCCACGGGAGTTTGCCCCGACGATATGGTCGGTCGCTCACGATGGCGTCGTAGGCGTCCGCAACGGCAATGGTCCCTATGGACAACCTGAGTTCTCTGTCTATCTTCAGGTGTGGAAGGTCGGGGACCTGCGCCTCTGGGTTCAAGACGCGTTCGTGATGAAGCCTCACGATCGGGATCACATCCTGTAGAACGACTTCCGCCGAGCGAAGGATTTCGGCCCCTCTTATCGGATGCATCCCGATTTCTTCCCGTTCCTCCTCGCTGAGGGTGGCTGACTTTTGCAGCGCTATGACGTTGACGTCCACCTTGCCAATGTCGTGCAGCAATCCCCCGACGCGCACTTTCTCAACCGCGCTATCGGGGAGGTTCAACTCGCGGGCAATCTCCACTCCGAGTTCAGCCACTCGTTGAGAATGCCCGAGGACATGCCTATCGGTGCACTCCAGGCACTTGGTGAGCATCTCGAGAATTCCGACATACGCCTGCCGAAGCTCTTCCGCCTTTTTCTCTTTCTGATCGTATAGCGTGCCCACAAGTACGGCTACCAGAATCAGGAAGGAACCCCACGTCGCCAGGGAGAAGTGAATGGTAAATCTCTGCTGCGCTATTTCGCCCTCGATGCGCTCAACCTCAGTTTGCGGCTTGCCCTGGGACTTGGCACGTTCGAGTTCTTCGTATCGGTTGGCAAGCCTTTCGTCGAAGTTCGACGGCGTGGCGACCGCGTAGAGCACCACGAGAAAAACAGACAGGATCGCAAGGAGTAATGCCGTCCTGCGGCCGCACCCCCATGCCGCGAGGAGGACCGGAAGATAATAGAAGCTCAGAAATGGGAGTTTATCGCGCACGAAGAAGTGCGTGATACCGATTCCAACGAGAATCATCAGAACGGTAATTTTTTCCAGGTTATCGGCTATGAATTTCTTGGCCGGTTTCATGCACCCTCTTGCGGATTGCCGATCGCATCGCCCGGCTCCTGTGCCCGGTCGTTTGGCTCCATGTCGCCGGCGCGTTCTTGAAGGGCTTTCTCACAGGCATCAATAATCTGCGGGTCAAACTCCTTTCCCGCGCTCCCCCTGATTTCCGCGATGGCCTCGCTTCGGGATTTTGGCTTTCTCGTGGGTGATCCCGTAACCATGTCGTAGTAGGCGCGCGCCACCGCAATGATTTCCGCCGCGACACTCGCCCGCTCAGACGCTGGTTTCTCTCGCTTCGCGACAAAGTACTCGTGGTACGCGTTCACGATGGGCGCCACGCCTTCGAGAACGGAGCTTACGGATCGGAGAACCTCGTCGCCGCTGATGCTAAAGGTTCTGATGTTAGCGCCGGTCTGTTTGCCGAGTTCCGCGGACTTCTCCAGGATCAGCGAGCTGACCTCCTTGTGCCCCATGTCGTGCAGCAGCCCCGCAATGCGGATGTTTCCCACCGCTTCCTCACGAAGGTTGATCTTCCTTGCGATGGCCACGGAAATTTCAGCCACATTGAGCGAGCGCCCCGAGGAGTACCTGTCCGCGAGTTCAAGGTATTTGGTCAGAATCTCCACCACCCCAACGTACGCGCTGCGGAGCTCCTCGATCCTCTTCTGTTTGTGGTCATAGAGAACGCTTGAGATAATTCCCGAAAGCACGAGAAAGCTCCCCCAGGTGGCAAGCGAAAAGTAAAGCTTGAATTTTTCCCTGGCGATGTCGCCAAGGAGCTGGTTCTCGGCCTCGGAACCGGGGGGCAACGTGCCGAGCCTTTCGGTCATGGTAACGAGTTCTGGGGACATTTTCCCGGGCTGAACCAAGGAGTAAAGAATCACCAGGAAAAGCGCCAAGATGCTAAGGAGGAGCCCCGTTCGCTTGCCGCAAAAATATCCTGCCAGAAGAACCGGAAGGTAATAGAAACTGAGAAAGGCCACCTTCTGCACGACGAAGACGTGAATCAGTAGCAGAGCAACCAGAATGCTGAGAATGGCAATCCGTTCCATCGAAGCTGGAGTCTTGAGGTGATCTAACCTCATCGCATCACGTAGGCTGCTGGCGCCAACTTTCTCCCCCCGAACCGCCTACTCAGGGGCGCACCGGCTCATGTTTTTGTTATTATAATACCCCGGCGCGACTCACGAGGTCAACCAAAACCTTGAGGAATATGTAATCCGTCAGTTATGGGTGGCGAACCTCATGCAGAGTCCCGGGGTCTCCTGCATGGGGATGGAACCGCACAGGACGCAGAGACCGCAGAGATGATACCGGTCCAGGGCTGCGGAAGCGGAGCTTCGGCTTTCGTCGCCGGGAGCGGGGCTTCCGTGCTCGACAATCCGATTGATCTTCTCGAAATCTTGTGCGCGGGTTCTGCCATGAAAATGAGCGACACGCAGCTCCGCCTTCGGGCAGGGTCTCCGGGCGAACGAGGTTCATGAGCGACTGCGGTTTCATCCCCATGCGAGGGATGCCGGGATTGTCGATGACCTTCGCCAGCCGTAACTGAGGGGATACAGGAATATCATTCGCCAGCGTTTGTTTCGACACGGTTACCATGCTATAATTCTCTGGTAACATGCCTCGGGGCCCAGGTGTTGCTCGCGCCCTATGTGTGTAACGCTTCCGGGGTGAATATGTCGTGCGGGACTCTCGTAAGGGCCGCTTTTTTATCGAATTACTTCTGTTGTTGCTGTGGGCTTTTCGACAGCCAAAATGATGGGGGCCTGTAGGACCATAGCCCGATCGCCGTGGACACTCAGCAAGTCATAGACTACCTGCCGCGAAAAGACGCCGCACAGGACCGGCGAGCGTGGCTGATTGTGCTCGTTGTGCTGGGACTGGCTGCCTATCTGCCAATTTTCTATTCGCTTGCGATTTCCTGCACGGGCGGCGACTCCTATTACGCGCACTGGTTTCTGATTCCCCCGGTCAGTGCATTTTTCATCTGGCTCAAAAGAGACGAGGTCAGGCGACTTCCCGTCCAAGGCCGGGGCTGGGGTTTGCCCCTGGCTATTGGGAGCATCCTTTTGCACATCCTTGCGATATGGTTTCGGGTTGACTTTGTCTCAGCCTTCTCCTTTGTCCTCACGATTTGGTGTTTGACCCTCTATTTCTTCGGAACGAAAGTCCTTCGCCAACTGAGCTTTCCTCTCGTATTTCTTCTGTTCATGGTGCCGCTCCCGGGCACGGCCATCGCTCCCCTTGCTTTTCACATGAAGATTCTCTCCGGGAAAATGGCGGTGCGCCTCTACAATGTTATTGGGGGAGCGGCGATTCTCACGGGGTCCAAGATCAGCTTCGCGGAGGGTGACCCCCTGTGGATGGGGTACGAGTGCAGCGGACTGAAGTCCGTCATCTCGCTGTCTGCGCTGGGCGCCGCCATGGCGCACTTGGGGAGAGTCTCCCGACCGAGAAAGGTCATTCTGTTCCTGTCATCATTTCCTCTTGCCATCCTATCGAATGCGGTGCGAGTGACTTCTCTTTGCTTTGCTGCCGACCAGTGGGGGGTGAAAAGCAAAGCCTTCAAAGTGTTCCACGATGTGTCCAGCCCGGTCGTTTTCCTTGCAGTGCTGGTGGGGTTGTTCGGCGTTCAGAAGCTGCTTTCGATTGGCAAGGGCGACGGGCAAGGGCAGGCGGAGCGCGCGCAGAACATTCCGGCGGGCGCCGCGCCCCCGATGCTCTTCAGGCTAATACCCAGGAGAAAGATAGCGGTTGTGGCCGGCTTATTTGCCGCATCAGCCGTCCTCGTGATGCTCTCGCCGCACTTTCTGCGAACGAGTTCCGCGATGTCCTCCTTGGAACCGGTTAGCCTGCCGGATCGTGTCGGAACCTGGAGTGCCTCCACTACAGAGGCGGTTGAGAGAGAAGAGGTCTTCTCGATTCTCAATACCCGGAGTATCGCCGTTCGGGATTATCGTGACCCTGAGGGGAAGGAAGTTCAAGTCCTCGTGGTTGCCTCGGACACCGACCGGCAGGCCTTTCACCCTCCCGAGATATGCATGATCGGGGCTGGGAGCGAGGTCCTCGAGCGCTGGCAGGAGCCCATTGACATCCCCTCCGGTGAGTCGAGTCGCCTCCATTTGAACGCCTTCGTTCGAGGCACGGAAGGACAGCCAGAAACCCTGGTTCTTTATTGGTACATGGCGGGACGCAAGAGCACTGGCAACCGCGCGGCTCAGCAGCTTTCTCTTCTCTTGAATGGAGCAAGAACCCCCGCGATTATTGGCGCCATGGTCCGGGTCACGGCTCCGTTATTCCCAGCGAGCAAAGCAGAAGCTCTCGCCTGGTCCAAGACTTTCATCAGGTCCCTTGTCCCTTTAATGCCGCGCCTGCTGGAGGAAGCCAGGCAGGCGGAAAAGGGCTCTCGTGAATAAAAGGCACCCCCGGCTGCCCTCCGGACAGGAGACACAGCCTGGCTGACGCGGAGGTGCGAAAGAATTCTCAGAGGGTGCTGCCACCATAAGACGAGGTCGCCTTTTGTCATCTTCCTCTCGGCATCGGAATCACGTTTGACGTGTCTGCGACATGACCTTCCCTTTTCTTCGTGTTTCCTCGCTCAGCGCAAGCCGCCCCCAAATCGGACAGTCCCGCAAAGAGTGTGTGGGTCGCTCACGCACAACTGCCGTGTTGCCACCCGAAACGGAGTGAATGCTTCTTGGCGCTCGGCCCCCAGAGCAAGGCTTTCGGAGCCGTGCCCCCTGGCTGCATTCGGAGCGCCTGTCAACAAAGTGTATCCTCGGCAGCATTTTTGGGTGTCATCCGCAGGTTTTATGTTGCCGCGAATAAACATAGGACGTATAATTACCTTGCTCGTATTCAGGATTTCAACTGGCGTCCCTGGCGGGAGTTGCAGATGCGAACGCCCTGCTGGCGCGTTTGTCCTGGGCAACAGATACATGAACGCCGTCTGGGCGGCGTTTATCCCTCTCAACGGAGCGCTTAACCGTAACCAAGCGTACGGCAGCCAATTACGGCTTGGAGTATGGTTTTCTGCCATGTTCTGGACTGGTGGCATGGGAGTTGCTGACATACTCTGTCTTGTTTTGGGCCGATATGTCCAAGACCGTACAGAAAGTTATGCACCTGTCCTACGCAGAGGGCGGAGAAGCGCAGAATGCTGAACGACGGAAGAATGACCATAACGGAAGCGGCCCGCAAGGTAGGCGTCAGCCCGAAGACCCTTAGAAGGTGGGAGGATTCGGGGAAGGTTCCCCGGTCAAGAAAGGACTGGCGCGGATGGCGGGTCTATTTCCCAGAAGACGTGGACCAACTCGTGGCCTTCCACGAGGCCCTGCGTTGATCTCTCGCCTCACGACGCTGGCTCGGTATCGGTTTGTGTCGTGGGGCGAAGTGCGGAGTGTTTCGCCGTCAGCGGCCAATCCTCGAGGCCACGAGCGATTGCGTAGCGCTTCTTCGTGAAACAAGCGGACCGGCCGAGCCCGTAGGTGATGTGCCTGCGCAAAGAACGCGGGCATGTAACTGAGAGGGCGGAGCTGTGTCAGGCTGCAAATCGCGTAACGCTTTCTTTGTGGGGAGTCCTGGCAGCGTTAGTTCAAGGCTGCTCGGTCTTGTCTTGGAGCGAAGCATGAAGGGAATGAACGACGGGGAAGAGAAGGCGCTCTTTCAGAACGTTGTTCGGAAATCAGGCCATGTGCGCGCTTGGGAAACCGAAATTCCAGCAGAGGACGAAAGTCAGTGGCGCTCGCGTTGAGTGGCTCTCACCCTGAAATCTTGAATCCTCCTGAAGAACGACTCGCTTCCGGTCCGTTGCCTTCCATGAGCCTGGAAGTTGCCACGAGTTTCGACCAGTTCTGTTCACTCGGCGAATCCTGGAACCACCTTCTGAGCCGGTGTCGGGAGGAGAGCATATTCCTGCGACACGAGTGGCTGCGCTGCTGGTGGAAGGCGTTTGGCGGCAGGTCCAAGCTTGTCGTTCCTCTTGTCAGAGGGGGAGACGGTCTTGTGGGTGCGGCGCCCCTGATGCTTCGCACCGTGTTCTACCGGGGACTCCCAGCGAGAGTCATTTCTTTCGTGGAAAACGATAACACCTTCCGGTCAGATTTCCTGTACTCCCCGGGACACGAAGACGTTGTGGAAGTCCTGTTGGAGTCGCTTCTGCGGCGCAGGTCCGAGTGGGACATGATTGTTCTCAACAACATTGCGGCCGATTCGCCAACGTGCGGGAGGTTGCTGGAAGCAGCGGCAAGTCGCCGATTGTTGTGTCATGTGCGTCCCGGTTTACGCTCACCGTTCCTTGAGATTGACAGGAGTTGGTCGGAGTTCATGTCCTCGAAGTCGAGGAAATTCAAGAAAACGGTGAACAACTGGCGAAATCGTCTCTCGAGGATCGGGCAGCCGGAGTTTCAGGAACTGGAGGATTGCGGAGACCTTCCTGCGACATTGGGGGCTCTCTTCCGCGTGTCGGAGAGAAGCTGGAAGGGCGCCCATGGAAGGTCAATGGAAGTGGATAGAGGAAATCGCCTTTTCTTCCGATTGTTGACTCACGTTGCTGCCGAGAAGAAGTGGTTGCGAATCTGGCTCCTGACGGTAAACGGGCGTCCCGCAGCATTTGAATACCATCTCCGGTACAACGGCGATGAGATTGCCATGCGTTCGGACTTTGACGAGCGCTTGCGGGACAGCTCCCCCGGCTCCAACCTCGACGCCTATGTAGTCCAAACGCTCTTCGAGCAAGGGGTTCGTAAGTACGACATGGGGGGAAATTGCGACTCGTACAAGCTCCGTTGGACGGACTCTTACCGGCCGCACACGTGTTTCTACCTCTTCGGTACACACGCTTATGCGCGCCTTCTCTATTTGGTGGATGTCTCCCTCGTGGAGTCCCTCAAGCGATTTCCGGGTGTTTCCGACTTAGCGAAGCGGGTTCGCAAGCTTGCCAGGGGGCTGGTCAAGTTCCGACCGTGAAAAGGCTGAGCACACAATTCAAATCGGGTCTTGAGTTCATGACGGGGCTGCTCAAAAGAGAAGTCAATTACCACCTGCTGCGGCCCACCAACATTCTTCTTTTCCTGACGTACCGCTGCACGTCGAGGTGCGCCACCTGCACCATCTGGCGGAAGAAGCCCGTGGGTGGCGAACTGAGCCTGGGCGAATGGCAGCGATTTATTGATTCTGCCTGCCGGTGGCCGATCCGTAACGTCGAGATGTTCGGCGGGGACGCCCTTCTCAGAAAGGATGTCCTCTTCCCCCTGACAAAGCACGTGAAGTCGAGGGGAATCCAAGTGGACCTTGTCACGAACTGCAACCTCCTGGATGCGAAGGCAGCCGAGCAAATCGTGGATGCGGGATTCGACGCAGTCTATATCTCTGTGGACGGCGTGGACAAGCATCATGATCGGGTCCGCGGAGTGGAGGGGACGTTCAACCGCGTTGAGCAGGCTGTCAAGCACCTTCTTCGGGCCCGGGGAAACGGCGGCTATCCGAGGCTTGCCGCCAACTGCACAGTGTCCAACCACAATGTTGCCCACTTTGAAGAGGTTCTCGACTACGCCGACAGCATGGGCTTTGACAGCGTGGCGTTTGAGTACGTGGGCGAGTTTCCGGACTGGTCCATAAAGGCGTCGCTAATAGACGGGGTTGTTCCGACCCCGTATTACGTACAGCAGGACTCGGGTTCCGTATTGCTCGATGTGGAACAGGCGCGCTTGCTGAAAAGAAAACTGAAGGACGTGAAAGAGCAGGCAAAGACCAAATCCCTGTACCTCCGGACGGGCAATATTGACCTCTTGAGGGTCAGGGATATGGTTCACGGCCACTGCCCCCATTCGAAGTGCTACGTATGCCGCTATCTGATCACGGTTGACCCATCGGGGAATCTCCTCGGGTGCCCTTTCTTCAACAACTATTTCCTGGGCAACTTCTCGGAGACTCCCCTCGAGAGAATATGGGGCAATGAAAGGCACCTGCGCTTCATCAGGGCTATTGATACCAGAAAACCCCCGATGTGCCGGTTCTGCATATTGAGCATCGAGCGAAACCAGTCTCTCCTCCGCTCGCTCACGAAAAAGTACTACACCCTGACGGGGCGCGGACGCAACCAGAGAAATGGAACTCGTTGAGAAAATTCGTCGAGTGCACAGGACCGAAGGCCTTCGGAGCGTCCTGCAACGCGTCCTCCGGAAAATTCGACACGCAGTCTTTTATAGCAATTCTGCGCATTGGTACGAGCGAGACCTGACGCAGCCGGGCAATAACGCCCCGGCAGGCGCCGTTCGCGTGACGTTCGATGGCATGGAGGAGACCCTATCGTGGATGCAAAGCCTCGGCATGGAATACATCGTCCACCCGGGTGAAATCGCCGCGGCACGCGCCAACCGGCACCTCTTCGGCGCCGCAAAAATGGATGGGAGAACCGTGGGGTACGTCAAGCTGGGGCGCCGTGAGGTCTTCGTTCAAGACTTCGGGAAGACGATTTCGTTTCCAAGCGACGTGGCCTTTATCTATGACACATACGTTCTCCCCGAGCACAGGGGCCAGGGGATCGCGGGCTGCTTGATTCAGGCGGCGATTGCTGAGTTGCAGCGTCGTGGGTTTCGCATCCTCCGCTGCCACATTCCGCCCTGGAACCGCTCCTCCATGCGCGCATTCGAGAAGTGCGGCTTCAGAAGAAGAAAATACATCCGATACGCGAGGATTCTGGGCATTCGATTGTTCTCGTTCAACCCAGAAAGACTGTGAAAGGCGACAGAGGCTCGTGGCTGTCGGTGCCGCGGTGAGCGCCAATCGCCATGTACAGATGCCAGTTGATCAGTGTGAATAGGTGCGAGAGCGAGACGCTTCGGTCTGCGGTTCAGTCGGGCGAGGAGGCGAGTAGGGAGTTGAAATCCAGTCGCCTGGTGGCAAGGCTGCTGTGGACTTTGAGAGGTTTGAGAAGAGTTGTCGAGCCCGGCAACGCCTTCCGGGGCTTCGGGTTTTTGGACATCTTGGGTGGAATCCAGGCTCGGACGAGCACGGACTGAGAGATGAAGGATTTGTTCGCCCCCATTGTTCGCCATATTGTCGCCCCTCTGTGGGCCCTTGAAGAAGGCTCGCCCTATCTCGAATACCTGAAGGTGTTTGAGCGTTCCCAGTATTTCAGCAGGGAAGAGCTTCGCCGTCGGCAATGGCACCGGCTCACGAAGGTTTTCGCGCACGCGTACGAGAACTGTCCCTTTTACAGGCGGTTCTATCAGGCCTCTAAGATTGGTGTTGGAGACCTCGGGTCGTGGGAGGATTTCCCCCGGCTCCCAATTCTCGCGAAGAAAGACATCAGAACAAATGCTGACGACATGGTTGCGCGAAACATCCCAAAGACTCGCCTCATTTCGAGGAAGACCTCCGGCTCTACCGGTGTGTCCCTGTTTTTCTACGTTGATGAGACCGCCACCGAGAGGAGAAGAGCTTGCACAATTCGCCATGATCAGTGGGCGGGGTGGGATATAGGCGAGTCTATGGCGGCGATCTGGGGAAATCCTCCGACGAAACTCGGCCTCCGTCCCTGGTTGCGAAATCGGCTTCTGTACCGCGTCCGATACCTTGACACTCTGCGGATGAATGAGAATGACCTCGACGCGTTCGCTCGCGGTCTCATCGCGCACCCGGTGACCATCCTCTTCGGGCACGCTCATTCGCTGTACCTCTTTGCGCTTTTTGTGCGCTCTCGCGGGATCAGGGGTATTCGCCCCAAGGGCATTATCAGCACGGCGATGGTTTTGCTCGAGAAAGAGCGCTCGGTCATTGAGGACGCTTTCCGAGCGAAAGTGTTCAACCGATACGGCTGCGAAGAGGTTTCCCTCATTGCCAGTGAATGTGAGTTTCACACCGGGCTGCACGTCAACATGGACACTCTGATCGTCGAGGTCCTCAAGAACGGTCGGCCCGCGGAACCCGGTGAGGTAGGGGAGGTGGTAGTGACTGACCTCGACAATTACGGTATGCCGTTCATTCGCTATCGGGTTGGGGACATGGCGGTCCCCTCGGCAAAGAAATGTTCCTGCGGCCGTGGATTCCCTCTTCTGGAGCGCGTGGAGGGACGCATCGCCGACTACGTGGTTACTCCCGACGGCAGCCTGATCTCCGGTATATCCCTGACGGAAAATCTCGCCACGCTCGTTCCCGGTTTGGAGCAGATGCAAATCATTCAGGAAGCGACGGACTTCCTGAGGCTGAGAATCGTTCCGGGGGAAGAGTTCAGCGATGACAGCATGCGAGCCATTGAGACTTTGATGCACAAGAGGTTTGGCTCGGAAGTCCGGTACGAGTGTGAGCTTACCGACGCAATTCCGTGCGAGTCCTCGGGCAAATTCCGCTTCGTAATCTCCAAGGTTCCGTTGCCCTTTGCATAGGAGCGATATGACTGTCCCGAAAGTCAGCGTCGTCATTGCCACATACAACTACGGCCGGTTTCTCGCGGAAGCGATAGATTCTGTCCTGGCGCAGACCTACAAGGACTACGAAATCGTGGTTGTTGACGATCGCTCGACGGACAACACCCGGGAGGTGGTTCAGCGTTACCTTTCCTTACCTA
>CAZFAP010000092.1:0-18890 GCA_964516325.1 uncultured Verrucomicrobiota bacterium | reverse complement strand
AAGAGAATGAGAACGGCCCAGGCGGTGGTGAGGGGCCAGGACTGCTCGTATCCTTCGCTCGACCAACTGCCGTCGGGGTTTTGGCTGTTGAGGAGGTGCTCGGCGTATTCTTTGTACCAGTCGTGCTGCCCGATGTGAGAGATGCCGTAGAAGCGCATGCCATTGCAGACGGCGTACATGCTGAACATCGAGGAAAGATGCCCGAACTGCCCCGGGGAATCCCACTCATCCGCAATGTAGGCGAGCCCGGACTGGACCATCGGGTCCGTCACGGAGATTCCCGTGCAGGCGCTGGAGGCGACGCCCATGCCCGTGAGGGCGACGTTGACGTGGCTCGTCGGGGTTGCCACGTAGAACCAGCCTCCCGTCGCGGGGTCTCGAGCGGCGGGAAGAAAATTGTCCCGAAGTTCGGTCTTGACCCATGCGGGAACCGATAGGCCGAACCTCCCCCACTTCTGCTCCGCCATCATCAAGCCATAGACCGGGTACTGAGTGCATACCATGTCAGCGTCGCCGCTGTTGGCGCCGTCGTACCGCCAGCCACCGCGAGTTACGATTTCTTCCGGGCTGACATCGGTCTGGCCGAACGCGACGTAGTCAATCATGTCCTGGACGATGTCCACGAGCTTTCGCCCCAGGACGTGCGGTCCCCCGACGGCGGCAACCCTCTGCGGGTCGCGGCTCATCACCAGCGACATGATGGCGATTCCCTGGCTGCTGAAGACATGCTTGAGGCTTTGCTCGTGATGGGAGTACAGTCCAACTTCGTTGCCGTTGAGGTCGGGGTCGCCCGCGTTCTGGCGCGAGATCGCGACCGCTTTCATGTCGAGGAGGACCTGATTGAGGGCGAGCCGCACGTCCTCGACGTACGGGCTTTCGGCGTCGTCGTCGAAGGGGAAATTGCCGAGGTTCTCGAAGGCTTGAAGAGAGGCGGCAGTTATGGCGAGACGGTGATTGCCGCCCGGATTGTCCCAATAGCCGATTGGCACGCCGTCTTGCTCGAACGGCTGCATCCGCTTGTGGAGGTTCCAGAGGGCGGCATCGCAGGCCATCTGTGCGCGGGTTCGGGGTGTGTCCGGACGAATTCTCACGTAATAATCGTCGCTGTGGCTGGCGCCGGTTTGGTCCCAGACCGTGAGGGTCGCTCGGAAGACGCGGCCCACGGGACCAGTATAGACATGCTTTGCTTCCAAAGCGTCAGGATCGGCAAGGGCCGTCCGGCGGGATTTCGCGGAGTCGCCGAAGTCCCATTGATATTCGGTCAGGGCGGGACCATCGGAGCGGACGACACCTGCGAGGAGAGTCTCGACGCCGCTTATCGTATCGTGAGGATAGGTCGGCTGCATCGGTCTGCGGGCGACGCAGATCACCTTCACCTCTGAGCATAGGAAGCCGACCGGAAGCAGGCTCGCCGCAATCGCAATTGAAAAGAGGAGCAGCCTTCTGGCGAGCGTGGCGTTCAGCAGCGGTGCGAGACACGGGGCGAGGCAGCGATTGAAGCGCGAAGGAGTCCCAAGGGGGCGCGACTCTTGTCTGGACCGTCGGCAATCGAAGCCCCCCGGTGTTGCAGTAGCTGGAAAGCCTGAGATACTCCTGCTCACTACGGCGTCTTCCCGAGCCTCATAGATGTCCAGTGAGGTTCGCCCTTCGGCGGCGCCGGCTTCGTGTCGGACCCAAAGCCGACAACCGCACGTCATGCCACGATGTCCGTTAGGAACCGCAGGGGTGCAAGCGGACAAAACATGCCAACTCGCACCCCTGAACTCAGGTATTATATAGCATATCTCCCCCGCCTCGTTCAAGGCACGGAAGATAGGTGGCGCCGCCGCACATCGGGGCATTATTCCGCCCCCTCACGCCACCAGAATCCTGTCACGCGCCAGCTTGGTTAAACTTGACGCGAGGGCGCCGGAAACGCCATACTCCTGAGCGTCTGGGTTTCGCGCGCCCCAGCGGGTCGCGCACTGTGAGGAACGGTTCCGGGTTGAGCAGCGGGAAATCCGTCAGAGGAGGAGGCGATCATGCGAAACACACTGTTGATGGTGCTCGTGGCTGCGGTTTTGGCGGCGGTCTGCGTCGGCGTTAGAGGCGCCGAGCAGGAGTTTCGGCGGCTGCCCGTTCGCGAGTATTGCGACAAGATGAAGGCGGGGTGGATCGGGCAAATGGCCGGCGTGGGTTGGGGCGGCCCGACGGAGTTCCGATGGAAGGGCGCAATCATACCGGAAAGCGAGATTCCCAAATGGGAACCGCGGATGGTCAATCAGTTCCAGCAGGACGACATCTACGTCGAGATGACGTTCGTGCGGACTCTGGAGGTGCACGGGTTTGATGTGTCTATTCGTCAAGCGGGGATTGACTTTGCGAACAGCGGCTATCCTCTCTGGCACGCCAATAACGAGGGGCGGACCAACCTGCGGAAGGGCATTGCGCCGCCGGATTCCGGTCATCCTCAGTTCAACAAGCACGCGGATGACATTGACTACCAGATTGAGTCGGACTTCTCCGGCCTGATTGCGCCCGGTCTGCCGAACACGGCGATTGCGTTAGGCGAGAAGTTCGGGCGGTTGATGAACTATGGAGACGGGGTATATGGCGGGCAGTTCGTCGGCGGGATGTACGCGGAGGCGTTCTTCCAGAGTGATCCGGTAAAGATTGTCGAGGCAGGGCTGAAGTGCATTCCGGAGAAAAGCCAGTATGCGGACACTATGCGCGATTTGCTTCGCTGGTACAAAGAGAATCCGGATAACTGGGAAAAGACCTGGGACCTTCTCAACAAGAAATATCACCTGAACGCCGAGTACCGTCGCTTCTCGTGCAGCGGACCCAAGGGGGACTTCAATATAGACGCGAAGTTGAACGGCGCCTATATCGCCATGGGGGTGCTTTACGGGAAGCGCGACCCCGATAAGACCATCGTTATCTCAACGCGATGCGGGCAGGATTCCGACTGCAACCCGTCGAGCGCGGGGGGCGTGCTTTTCACGACAATCGGCTTCTCGAAGCTGCCGGACCGGTTCAAGTCGGCTCTCAACGAGGAAGGCGTTTTCAGCCACACGGCATATAACTTCCCGCGTCTCGTCGAGGTCTGTGAAAAGCTCGCGCGAGAGGCGGTAGTCCGCGCTGGCGGTCGAATTGAAAAAGACGCGAGAGGCGAAGAGGTTTTCGTGATTCCAGTCCAGACGCCGAAGCTTGGCAAGCTGGAGCAATGCTGGGAGCCGGGACCCGTTGCGAACAGCCGTTTCAGCGAGGAGGAAACCGCGAAAATCGGCAAGCCGAGCTCATGAGCACGGGGATTCATGAGTTCGCTAACGCCCAAAGCTTCGCAAAGGAGTCTTTCTGACGGGATGACCCCGCCGTTGAGTAGGCGGCGCCCCGCCCAGAAGGCAAGAGGTCGGACAGGATAACAGGATAGACGGGATCATGCTCTCCATGCCGTCCACCCTGTTCATCCCATCTAAAACCAAGGAGACATTCCGCCAGCCCTACGGTCGTCTCCGACGTACCCTACGGGACCCGTACTCTGCCGGGATTGTCCGGCGGGAGAGTTGTCCGGATGCGTGATGGCTTTTCCAGCGAGAACCAGGTTGTATCGCACTCTCGCCGACTTATCAAAGAGGCTTCAGGAGAGCCGGGGTCGGGTTGAGAGTCCTGATGCGGATATTGCGATAATCAACGGAGCTGTGGTCTCCCTGGACCATGAGGGGGCCGGGCTTTCCTTCCTGTTTGTCGAGCGCGCCGCCGGTAACGCCCTCGATTTCCTTGTCGTCAATGATCTTGTTGCCATTTTGCACGACCGTGATGCGAGCCTTCTTGACGACATTCCCTGAGGCGTCGAGCCGAGCCTGCCGGAAGGTGATGGCGAACCTCTGCCATTCTCCCGGCGGCTTGCAGGCGTTGACGGTGGGGACGATCTTGTCGTAGATGGCGCCGCACATTCCCTTGTTGAGACCCTGCCCAAACGAATCCCCGACCTGAACCTCATAGCGTCCCTGGAGGTACACGCCGCTGTTTCCTCCCTTGGGGACCTTGAACTCGATGTGCAGCTCACAGTCGCCGAACTTTTCCACTGTGACCAGGTCGGTGCCGCGATTGTCGTTGGAGGATTCATTGTGGAGCACGCCATCCACCACGCTCCAGCTCTGCCTCCCGTTCGGGTTGCGGAGCACCCAGCCGTCGAGGTTCTTGCCGTTGAAAAGGCTAATCCAATCGCCCTTCTCGGCGGCCAGGGACGCGCCTGCCAGGAAGCAAGCCACGAGAACCGCCGCCACAAGATGCAGTCTTTTCATTCTCATTCCCTCCCTTCGCCATTTGTTCTATGGTTTCGATTTTCCTTGTATCGTGCCGCTTGAGCGACAACCGCGCTGCTCACGACGAGGTAACATGGCTCAAGCGACTGTAATATTCTCGCCGACGACGCCCAAATATCAAGGACAATCGGAATCCGCCAGTTGCGGTGTCCACGTGGGTAGAACGAGCGGGTTGACCTTCTTTGAAAAGGATGTAAATTAGAGGCCAACCCGGAAAGTAATAAGTAACCCTGGCTGTTGGTCAGACTCAAGAGACGCCCCGGTCCCGCAGAGTTCAAGCGGGCCGGGTGTCAGGTTGGAGTGCAGTTTCTTTAGTCAACGGCAGCGAATAGGTCATGGAGGCACAGATATGGCTCACAAGCAAAGTATGAATCGGCGAGGGTTTTTCAGAAAATGCCTGGGAGGCGCCGCTGCGATTGGCATGGCAAGCGGGAGCGGGCTTGCGGCGATTGGCGCCGAGTTGCCGGGCTCGGGGCGAACGCCGCGACAGCGAAATGTGCTTTTGTTGATCGCCGACGATCAAGGGTTGGATGAATGCGGCTGCTATGGCAATGAGGGGATACGGACTCCTCACCTGGACGACTTAGCCGCCCAGGGAGTGAGGTTCACGAACGCGTTTGCCACGTGTGCCTCGTGCAGCGCCAGCCGCTCGGTCATTCTGACGGGCCTGCACAATCACGCCAACGGGCAGTACGGGCACGAGCACGCTTACCATCACTTCCGCCTCTTCGATTCGGTCAAGCCCCTCCCAGCGCTTCTGAAAGGCAACGGATACTTCACGGGCGTCATCGGGAAGCTCCACGTCGGGCCTCCGGAATCCTTTGGCTTCGATTTCGTGGCTCCGGCTCGGGGGCTTGGGGGCAACCGGAACGTCTATCAAATGGCGAAAATGGCAGGTGAGTTCTTCAATCAGAACCGGGAAAAACCGTTCTTTCTTTTGGTCGGGTTCGCCGATCCTCACCGAGCCGCAAAGGGATTCGCGAACGACCAGGAGTACCCGGGCATAAAGAAAATCACCTATTCTCCGTCTGACGTGAAAGTGCCGTATTTCCTCCCGGACTGCCCGGAGGTGCGAGGAGAACTTGCGGAGCAGTATCAGGCAGTCAGCCGGATGGATCAGGGCGTGGGGTTGGTGATGGAGGAATTGAAGAAGTCAAAACGGTATGATGACACGCTCATCGTGTTTCTCAGCGACAACGGCATTCCTTTCCCTGGCGCGAAGACGACCCTGTACGATCCGGGGGTTCATCTGCCGCTGATCGTTCGCTCGCCGACGCTCTCGAAAACGGGGCGGGTCAACGAGGCGATGGTCAGTTTCACGGACGTTACCCCGACAATCCTCGAATGGGCTCAAACCCCGATTCCCGGCTATGGGCTTCACGGAAGATCATTCCTCGGAATTCTCGGTGAGGAGAAGCCCGAAGGCTGGGACAGAGTTTTCCTCTCACACACCTTCCACGAAATCACGATGTATTATCCGATGAGGGGAATTCGGACGCGGCGGTTCAAGTATCTGAACAATCTCTTTCCTGAGCTGGAGTTTCCGCCAGCGTCGGACTTGTATGCTTCTTCGTCATGGCAGGCTGTCCTCCGACGAGAAGATGGCATGATGGGAAAGCGCAGCGTCAAATCGTACCTGCACAGAGAGCGGGAGGAGTTGTACGACTTGTCAAGTGACCCGGAGGAGTTGCGGAATCTCGCGAGCGACCCATCATCCAGAACGACGCTGGAACAACTGCGGAGCGAGGTGCTCTCCTTCCGCCGCAGAACGGAAGACCCCTGGCTCATTCTTCTGAATTACGAAAGGTAGGGCGACCGCTCTGCCCGAAGGGAGATTCCGCCCGCACGGTCTCGGCGACACCGCCCTTCGGCGTACGCTCGCACCTCCATCCCGCCCGCGGGGCCAAGCAGTTTCACGGCTCGGTACAAACGACCCTGTAGAAACCGCTCGTGCCGAAGGGCATCGGTAGAGTCTTCTCGTTCACCGCCGGGGCATCTTCGACGGAGAGGACTTGCTGCCAATCGGCCGGGACGAGGAGCGGGGAATACTCGAGTGTATGGGTCCAGCCAGCCGGTCCGTACCAATGTACCGTCAGGCCCAAAACGGAGTCCCAGACGGACGTGATTCTGGGGTCCTCGGCAGGGGGTACGCCCTTATCCCCAATTTGAATGATTGTATTGTGCGGGTCTCCCGACCAGGTGGACACGAAGAAATCGTTCGTTATTGGGTCGAACTCGAGTCCCCACGGTCCCTTGCCAAAGCCGGACGCGAATAGCAGAACGCGGGGTTTGACCGTGCCGAGAGTGGGAAGCCCCGTTCCATCGTCAACGGGAAGCCCGGTTTCTCGGTTGATGAGGAGTATTTTGACTTCGCCATAGTCCCAGTTGACGTACATCATACTTCCCTCGAACGGTCCGGCAGGAATGTACTGGAGGGAGCCGGTGCCCTCCCAGGGCAGCCTCACGAACAACTCAATCTGTTTGGGTTGGAACAGACCCTCGCCGACCGGGTTCAACACTACGTTGTAGAGGTCGCGGTTCTTGCCGTAGTCCCATATACTGACCTGCATCACTCCGAAGCCGGTATTCGGGTCGGTGATGTGTGGAGAGAAGGTCAGTCCTGCCACAAAGTCCGGGAGTCCCACGGGAAACATGTCGAAAAGGGTTTCGGCGCCGGAGACGCCGCCCGGACGCTCGGCGACGCGGTGGCTCGGCCAGTAGGTGTAGAACAATGTCCCCGCGGGGCCGACCTCCCAGCCGGCATCGAGCCCGGGGTACGTGCGGCTTCCCTCGAAAACAACAGTAACCTGGTCGGCAGGTCCCAGGTCCGTGATTTCATTCGTGGCGGGGTCTCGAGTTACCGGAACAGCGAAGAGGGCGCTTTTTAAGGTCTCTGAATCTCCGACGACGTACAGGGTCCTGCCGTCAGGGCTAAACAAGAGTCCGCCGAGGTTCCCCGGCAAGCCGAGGGAACTCCCTGACCAGGTTTTCTTGACGCCGAAATTGTCCGGGTCAGTGAGGGTGACCGCGATGGTCGTGAATGGAAAGAGGAGCAGCAAGAATGCTGCACTTAGCGTCCGTCCCACGAACCGAGAAGTTGTTCTCATGGCGGGTCTCCGTCTTTTCTACCGGGGTTGGCGGCTGAGCTTGCAGGCAGGGCTGGGAGTGAGGCGTTCTTTTGGGGGTGCACGTTCTGTGCCACTCCTGACGACTTCAGTGGCTTTGACGCGGCTGCGTTTTGCTCCCGCGAGTCGGCGAGCAAGATTCTCCTCTTTCCCGCCCCTTTCCTGCCCCGCGTCCGTGGTGGAACGATTCATCAGAGCCCGGAGTGTCTCTTGTGCTTCCTCACTGCCGGAGAAATCGCGGCCTGCCTTCGGGTGCGACTTTCGTGCGGAATAAGCCTTTGATTTTGCTTGGCGCTTGTCTCCATTTTATGGGGTAGGGAATTCCAGAAGGGCGATTACCTCGGCGACCATGAGTAGGCGCGCGCCGGCTGCGGCATGAATCGCGGGCTCTTCGGTCTGCCGCGAGGGTTGGGTCACGGGAGGGTCTCCCCGATTAGGTAGATTTCGTTGCCCTTGAGGGCGAGGTAATGGAGCTCGTTGGGGGAGTCGAAGACGATTCGCGCCCCGGCGGGGCTCGGGAACCCATCGTACGCCCTCCCCTCCTTTCCCTCGACGACCACGGACCACTTACCGCCGCGGTTTGCGGCGTAGGCCACTCGCTTGCTGTCAGGGCTGAAGGTGACCGGTTCCCCGGCCATAGTATCGTAGTCCTTTCTCTCTCGCGCGGGGAGCACCCCGTATTCGTGCCATTTGGTTCCCCTGTCGTCGGTGTAGGTGCGTAGGCTCTTCTCCCTGAGCGCTACGTCCAATTCGGACACCCGCTCGCCGCCGCGACCAACGTAGGTGCGCTCTTTGTGCACCGAGAACCGGGACTTATACCTCTCGCCCTCTTCTCCGTCAAGGACGACAAAGCTCTGTCCGCCGAGTCGAGCCCAATAGGCCAGGCGTTTGCTATCCGGGCTGAAGGTAAGGCTCCCGATGTCGTCATACCCCCTCCCTTCCTCCCCGTCCACGACGACGAAGCATTTGCCGCCCGTTTCCGCCACGTAAGCCAGCCGCTTGCCGTCCGGGCTGAAATAGGGCGGACCGATCCAGGCGTATGGCTTGCCCCGTTCTCCGTCCACGACCACGAACCACTTGTTGCCGGCTCTGGCCGTGTAAGCTGCTCGCTTGCTGTCAGGACCGAAGACCAGGCTGTCCTCTGGGATGTCGTCGTACTGTTCCCCGTCTTCTCCGTCCAGGACGACGAGATGTTTGTCACGGGCCTCGGCGGCGTAAGCCACCCGCTTGCTGTCGGGGCTGAAGACCGCCTCGCCAATTGCGTCGTATCGCTCGCCCTCCTTCCCGTCTAAGACCACAAGCCACCTACCCCCGACCTTAGCGGTATAGGCAAGCCGTTTGCTGTCGGGGCTAAAGGTCGGCCCGCAGGCGTCGTCGTATTCCTGCCCCCTGCTTCCATCTACGACGACAATGGCCTTTAGGGGGCCAATCACATACGCTACATGAGCGAGCCGCTCGCTATTTGGGCTGAACACGGGAATGGCCAGCTCGGCCGCTTCGCGGCCGTGCACCTCGACTTCGGTATACACCTCGCCGTCTTTTCCGTCATGCACCACGACCCACCCGTACGCCGCTTCTTGGTAGGGTTCCGCCACGTACGCGAGGTGCTTGCTGTCGGGGCTGAAGATGGGCCCAGCGTAGATTTTGCGGTAGTGCTTCCCATCCTTTCCGTCGACAACGAGTACCCGACTGTACCGCGGCGCTCCGGTTTGGGCCTGATAAGCCAGACGGCTGCTGTCCGGGCTGAAGGTCAGCTGAAAGACGGCCTCCGCGTATGCCTTGCCCTCCCTTCCGTCCAGCACCACGGATTTGCCCGCGCGAGTCTCGTAGGCGACCCTCCTGCCATCGGGGCTGACCGTGGCCGTCTCCGGTCTCATCGTGGTAAAGAACGCTTCGTCCACTGTCCGCGCGACAAGGCGCTCGGATATTTGCCTTTCAGGAGGCTTTTCCCCTGGAGATGACGCGCAGCATAACCACAGAGATTGCCCGAGAACCAATAAGGCTAAGAGTTTCCTGAGCATTTTGTCACCCCTCCTTTGGAATCCGCGTGTACGAGTCTGCGGACCACCGCACCTCATATCATGCGCCAGGGCATGGAATTCTGCAAGTCAAAAGCCAGCTCAGATGCCGTGCCTTCCATCGGGGAAGAGACGAGGGCAGAGGCGCGAAGGAAAGGCGCCGAATGGGTTGGGTGAGGATGGGCGCGCGCTCCTCCCGCTGGCATCGAGAGCGGGACGCTTTCGGGACAGCCGCCGGGACGGCGGCGTTACCTTCACTGGCGTCCCGAACCCGGGCACGGCAACAGGGGCGCGGCGCGGGCGTTGACAGGAGAGGTGGCGAGGGGCAGAATGGGGCGAGCGGATGTTTCAGGCGAACAATTGGGGGGCGCGGAGCGTCGGCATTTGTGGGGTGCAGGGGTCAGGGGTTCGGGATTCGGGATGGAAAGGAAGAGTGGGCGCAAGTTCTGAACATCGGAGCGCGGGCGAGGGGCGAGGCGGGGGGGCCGGAAGAAGGGAGGTCCCTGAACCGGTCGTGCAACTGGAGGTGAGATGGCGGGAGCGGAGTTGACAGTCAAACTGATGGCGGTGACGCCGAAGGCGGTGGACGTGGTGTATTCGGCGTGCAGGCAGTGCTATTCGTCGGCGTTCGCGGGGGACGAGTTTTGCGCGGAGGCAGGCGAAGAGGATTTGAAGAAGAAAGAGGCATTGATTCGCAAGGTTGTGGCTTCGGGACACGAGAGTCCGCTTGAGCACGTGAGCATGACGTTTGCCATACGGGGAATCTCGCGGTCGTGCAGCCATCAGCTTGTAAGGCACCGGCTAGCTTCGTATTCGCAGCAGAGCCAGCGGTATGTGAGCATGGAGGATTTTTCGTACGTGATTCCGCCGACGATTGAGAAGGATGAAGAACTGAAGGCGATGTTTGAGGCGACGATGGAGGATATTCGGCAGAAGTACGACCGAATTGTCCGGGCGCTGAACAAGAGAGGAATCCGGGGCGAATTAGCGAATCAGGACGCGAGGTTCATTCTGCCAGAGGCGGCGGAGACGAAGATTGTTGTTACGATGAATTGTCGGGAGCTTTTGCACTTTTTCTCAGTGAGGTGCTGCAATCGGGCGCAGTGGGAGATACGGCGTCTATCGAATGAGATGCTGCGCATCTGCAAGGAGGAGCTCCCCTCGATTTTTGGGAAGGAAGCGGGGGCGAAATGCGAGCGGTTGGGATACTGCCCGGAAGGGGCGAAGCACACGTGCGGGAAGTATCCCCTGAAGGAGGAGGCGGAAGGATGAGAATTTACCTGGCGGAGACAGCGGGCTTTTGCATGGGTGTGAAGAGGGCGGTGAACATTGCCCTGGAGACCGCCAGGGAGAAGGGCGAGGGCATTTATACGTTGGGGCCGCTCATTCACAGCCCGCAGACGGTGGAGATGCTCGAGAAAAAGAACGTGCACGTGGTGGAGGATGTTTCTGGTTTGGAGTCGGGGACGATAATCATTCGGGCGCACGGAATCGGGCCGGAGGAAAGGGAGGGAATCGAGAAGTCGGGATTGGAGTGTCGGGACGCGACGTGCCCGCTGGTGCTTCGGATACGAAACATCATCGAGAAGCACGCGAAGGAAGGCTACACGGTTGTCATCGTCGGAGATAAGGGGCACGCGGAAGTCTCAGCGCTCACGGGATACGCGGGCGGGAAGGGAGTGGTGGTGGAGGGGGTGGAGGACGTCAAGGAGGTTCCGCGGGGGAAAATCTGCGTGGTGGCCCAGAGCACGCAAGAGCGGCGATTGTTTGAGAAGATGGTGAGGGAACTCAGGAAGAAAAGCAAAGACCTGAAGGTCTTCGACACGATTTGCGATGCGACGACTCGACGGCAGGAAGAAGTCAAGGCGCTCGCCATGAAAGTGGACGCCCTGGTTGTCGTCGGGGGAAGGAACAGCGCGAACACGAAGCGGCTGGCGGAGATTTCGCGCGGAATGAGCGTGAAGACTTTTCACATCGAAGAGCCGGGCGAGCTAAAGGAAGAGGACCTTGCCGGGATTGAACACATGGGGGTTACTGCCGGGGCGTCCACGCCGAACTGGGTGATCGAGAAGGTCATTGACCGACTGGAGCACTTGAGCGAGGCGAGGGCGAGTCGCGTCAGGAGGGCTCTGTCGCACGTGACGGAGTTCGTGGTCAAGGGGGATGTGTACGTGGGAGTGGGGGCGGCGGCGTTGTGTTTTGCCTGCGCCGTGATGAGAAATCTCTGGCCGGCGCCGTTGTCGGTGGCGGTTTCGGGCTTGTTCATTTTCGCATTGCATGTTCTCAATCATTACACCGACCGCGAGTATTCCCAGTACAAGGAATCCTACAAGTTGAACGTATTGGAAAGGTACAAGAAGGGCCTCGTGATCGCGGGCATCGTCGCGGCCTATGGCGCGGTGGGGCTGACCGCCTTGATAAGCTCCCTCGCGTTCGGGTTGATGGCCTTTGCGACGGTACTGGGTCTCGTGTACAACCTGCCCATCGTGCCACGGAAGATCGCCAATGCGATAAAAATCCGGCGCTTGCGAGACCTTCCGATGTCGAAGAACTTAGGCACCGCGCTCGCCTGGTGCTTGACGATTATCCTTCTCCCCGTTCTTGAGCTGCAAAGCAGATTGGAGTTCCTGCCGACGCTGACGGTCTTCGTTTTTTGCTTTGCGCTGGTCTTTTCGCGGTCAACGCTTTTGGATTTGAGGGACGTTCAGGGCGATATGATGATCGGGAATGAGACGATTCCAATTCTGATAGGAGAGAAGAGGACGAAGCTGTTGCTGGCAGGAATTGTTGTCGTCAGCATTGCCCTGATGATTGTAGCGAGCGCCTCGAAGTGGGTGAACGGCTCCGGCTTTGCGCAATTAGTGACGCTAGCGTTTGTTCTGGGCTACCTGGCTTCGTATCATTTTGGATTGATGCATCAAGCTATGAAGTGCGAGATCATCGCCGACACGGGCTTCATTGTCGCGGAACTCCTCGCGCTGTTCTGGTTGATCGCGACGTGAGGAAAGGAAGGAACCGACGGAAAGGGCAAAAATGTCTGTGCCTGCGAAAACCGGTTCGGGTGCGATGGCTGATGTGCTCGGTAAAGTCAGGGACTATCTCTTGCAGATGAAGCAGGATGGTGCGCGAGAGGTCTATCTTTCGGCAGAAGGGAGAAGGTCGTTGGAGAGAGCGACCCGGGCGACTCGCGGCGTCACGACTCTGCGAGAGCTTGAGAGGGTGATGAAAAAGTGCCACAAGTGCCCCATCGGCGAGGACAGGCTGAACGTGGTTTTCGGCGAGGGAAGCGAGAAGGCGGACATCGTCTATGTCGGTGAGGCGCCGGGGGCGGACGAAGATGAGCAGGGGAGACCCTTCGTGGGGAGGGCGGGGCAGCTTTTGAGGAAAATCATCCGGGCGATGAAGTACGAGCCGGAAGAGGTCTATATAGCGAACATTCTGAAATGCCGCCCGCCAGGGAATCGGGAACCGCTCCCCGAAGAAGTTCAGCGGTGCTTCCCATACCTGGCAATGCAAATTGAATTGATCAAGCCGAAGGTAATTGTGGCGCTGGGGAAGCACGCCGCGCACAGGCTCTTAGGAGTTACGACGCCGATCACCAAGCTCAGAGGAAATTGGGGGAGCTTTCACGGAATACCGGTGATGCCGACGTTTCATCCGTCTTATCTCCTGCGAAATCCGAACAGCAAAAGGGAGCTGTGGGAGGACATGAAAAAGGTCCTCGAAGTCGTGAAGGGAAGCCAGGCGAAAGATGGGAAGTGATGCCTCATCCAAGAAGTTTGCGCAGGTAGCCTTGGAGGTGGCAGTCGGGAAAGAGCTCGACTACGCCGTGCCGGAGAAGCTGCGCGATGGCATCAATGTAGGGAGCAGGGTTTGGGTCCCGCTCGGGAGCGCGACCCGAACGGGGTACGTGGTCAGTTTTTCCGACAAACCGTCGTTCGAGCCTGTGAAGGAAATCGCGGGGACCGTCGGCAGCGATTTCGCAATTCCGCCGAGGCTCATGGAGCTTGCCCGATGGGTCTCGGATTATTACTGCGCGCCGCTCGGAGTGACGCTGAACTGCATTGTTCCAGCGAGCGTTCGGCGACCCGGCGCGGGCTTCAAGGAAGCGGCGTTCGTGAAGCGGGCGAAAACAATTGACGGGACAAGGGTCGCCTGTGTTCACCTGCGGCAGCGCTCCCCGAAAAAAGCAGCGGTCCTGGAGGTCCTGATCAATGCGGGCAAGGACATTTCGCTTGAGGAGCTGTGCAGGGAGAGCGGGGGCACGCCCGAGACGGTCCGAAGCCTCGTGAAGATGGGACTGGCACAAATCGAGAAGAGGAGAGTTGAGAGGCTCGCTTTGAAAGGGGACGTCTATCTCCCGAGCGAGGCAAAGAAGCTCAACGCGGAGCAGGCAGCGATTTTTGAGGCTATTTGCAGGGATATAGATGCAGGCGTTCACGCGGTTCATCTCATCCATGGGGTCACCGCCAGCGGGAAAACCGAGATATACCTCCAGACGATTGCTCGCGCTCTCGACCAGGGGAAAAGCAGCATCATGCTCGTCCCGGAGATTTCGCTGACACCACAGACCATCGAGAGGTTCCGGTCGCGCTTTGGAGAGAAGGTCGCGGTTCTTCACCACAGGCTCTCTCATGGGGAGAGACATGACCAATGGCATAAGATTCTCGCCGGGGAGGCGATGATAGCGGTGGGGGCGCGCTCCGCGGTTTTCGCGCCGTCGCCGAACCTCCGGCTGATCGCCGTGGACGAAGAGCACGATCAGAGCTACAAGCAGTCCGAACTCTGCCCGCCTTACCACGCGAGAGACGTGGCGGTGTGGCGCGGGCGGAACGAGAACGCCGTCGTGATTCTCGGAAGCGCGACGCCGTCGTTAGAATCCTTTTACAGCGCGGCGAAGGGGGCATATCGTCTGGGGCGCCTGTCGAAAAGGGTTGACGATCGGCCCCTCCCGAGAATGATTGTCGTGGACATGAGAAGGGAGGCGGAGAAGCAGAAGGGAACGCCCATTTTCTCGGACGTTCTGTTGAAGGCGATTGAGGTGAGGCTGAAGAGGTCGGAGCAGACGATGCTCTTTCTCAACCGAAGGGGATACTCGACGGCGCTGAGTTGTCGGGGATGTGGGAAGGTGCTGGAATGCGAGCATTGCAGCATCGCGCTGAAGTACCACAAAAAGGAAGAAAGACTGCTCTGTCATATATGCGGCTATTCTGTGCCAGCGTCGAGCACCTGTCCCGCGTGCAGAACGAACACGTTGGCCCATCACGGAATGGGGACGGAGAGGGTCGAGCGGATGCTGAAGAAAGTGTTTCCGGAGGTGCGAGTGCTTCGCATGGACTACGACACGACCCGGCAGAAGGATTCCCACTTCAAAATCCTGCGGGATTTCAAGGTCGGCAAAGCCGATGTCCTTCTGGGGACGCAGATGATTAGCAAGGGTCTTCACTTCGAGAACGTTACTTTAGTCGGCATCATATCATCGGACACGTCGCTGCAGGTGCACGATTTTCGGGCGGCGGAGAGGACGTTTCAGCTTATCATGCAGGTCGCCGGAAGGGCGGGGAGGGGCGAGGTTCCCGGCGACGTGGTGATCCAGACGTTCCAACCGGAGCACGAGGCAGTCCTCGCCGCGAAGACACACGATTACACGTTGTTTTCTCAGGAAGAGATAAGACGGAGAGAGGAGCTGAGCTATCCGCCGGCGGGGCATTTGGTGTGCGTGACGGTTACGGGAAAGGATGAGGGAAAGGTGAAGGAGAAAGCGGTCGAGCTCGCCCGGCACTTGGCGGAGAAGCTCGGCGAGAATGGAAAACTCCTCGGTCCCGTGCCGGCTCGGGTCGTCAGAGCGAAGAGAGTCTATCGCTATCGGGCGGTCGTGAAGTGTCCTGCGGTTGAGCCGGTAACCGCGGCGTATCGGGAGGCGCTTAAGGAAACAAGGGTTCCGTCCAGCATGCGGGTTGGGATTGACGTTGATCCCATTGCAGTGGATTAGGCGTTGGCAGCAGCGCACGCATGCCGACGCCCGTTCGGTCCTTCGACGATAAGTGGGCGCGAGGCACAAGACCGACACGTGAGCAGCGAAGAATGGAGAATTGACAATGCACAGGCTGGGAAGGATTGAGTCTTTTGCGATTGCGGCGGGTTTGGCGATTGGGATTTTCGCGTGGCTTGCCGCCACGGCTGAACCCTCTTCCTCGTGGATGAAGACGACTATGCCGGAAGAGATAACGGCAGTCGAGCTGGAGGAAAGCACCGCTCTGGTTATAACGCAGAACTACGTCCATGCCTACGAGCGTGCGAGAAGGAGGTGGGTGAGCCAGGGTGTCCCAACGGTTCTGTTGGGGCGCAAAGTGGCACCGAGGACGGCGGTTTGCTGGTCGGCGTCGAAAGCCTGGGGGTTCAGCTCGAAGGTAGCGAGTTGGGCGGAGGCGACCCTCGAAGAGCAGGCGGTTAACTGCAATGCGGCGGACGACATCGCGGTCGTGTGGACAGCCACCAAGGTCTATGCCTACAGCGCGCTAACCGGGAAGTGGAGCGTGCTGAGTCTGACCGCTGCGATTGGGTCGGTGGACGTCAACAAGCAGATAGCGTTGGTTCGCTCGGGCAGAAAGTCGTACGGATATAGCGCATTTCTTGACCGCTGGACGGAACTCTCGGTAACAACCGACCCTCTGGGCTATGCGGTTGGCCCGAGGGTCGCAATCGTCTGGACCGGGACGAAGGTTTACGGTTTTAGCGCAAATGATGGCGTGTGGAAGTCGGATACGCTGTCCGGGAAACCCGAGAGCGGCATCGCCAACGAGGACCTCGCAATCCTCTATAGCGCGAGCAAGGCGCACGGGTTCAGCGCGAGCAAGGGGAGCTGGTCCTCTGTTTTTCCGTCGGGGACGGTCGCCGGAGCGAAGGGGGGCAGAGGCGTCGCGGTTTTGTGGACGAGCGGAAACGCATACGGCTACACGCCTTCGACGGGAACCTGGACGCGGGTTAGTCTGGCGGGGGCGTCTCCGAGCGCGGAGACGGGCGAATACGTCGCCCTCATGTGGACCGACCGAAAGATTTACGGATACAGTCCGAGTCTCGGATCGTGGGCGTCGGAGATATTGGTGGGAGCTTCGCCGCAGGTATTGATGGGGGTGGGAATTGGAACCATTCGAACGAATCTCACCGCGTTCGGTTACTCAACCACGAAGGGAATGTGGGGAGCGGTGGACCTCCCTTCCCGGACGATCACAGGAGCCGCCGCTGAGAACGTCGCAGCGCTCTGGACGGACGTGGAGGTGTTTATTTACGACGGGCTTGACGGCGACTGGAAGACGAAGACCATTTCGGGCGGCTCCCGCACGGGAAGCGTCGGAGACTACCTGGCAATGATTCGGACGGTGAGCGAAGTCCATGTCTATGACGTACTGAACCACGACTGGTGGATTGCGGACACGCCCGCCGGGACCTCCGGGGGCGAAGCCAAGGAGCAGATTTGCCTCGCTTGGGGCGCAGAGCGCGGGTACGGATATACTGCCGGCTCGGCGGCATGGGACCCTCTTCTCTTCCTGGGGAACTTCGTGCGGACCGATTCCGGTGACCGCCTGGCGATTGTTACGGGAAACCAGGGGTATGTTTTCGGATACAGCAGGGAAAGAGCCGAGTGGGAGACATATCCGGTTGATTACCTGCGAGCGGGCACAACGGTCAGCAAGGACCTGGGTATCATCTGGGGCACAACCGCAGTCACGATTTTCGATCCGGTGCAGGTGGACTCGGACTTTGACGGTATGGCGGATTGGTGGGAGGACAAGTACGGTTTTAACAGGCTTGACCCGAGCGATTCGGTTCAGGACCCAGATGGAGACGGGAAAATCAATCTCTATGAATTCATGGCGGGGACGGACCCGAAGCAGGCATCTTCCTTGCTGAAGGTCGAGAAGATTTCGCTCGTGGGGGAGGCGGTGGTTCGTTGGCAGAGCGTCCCCGGTCTCAGGTACAGGGTGGAGGCGAGCGACAATATGGCCGCTTGGCGAACCGTTAGCGGGGAGATCGTAGCTCTGGAAAGCGCAACCGAGTGGCGAGACTCGACCGCAGGGGGGGCCGCGAAGAGGTTCTATCGGGCGGTGGTGATTCCATGAGTTTCAGAGGAAGGAGGGCACGATGAAACGGTTCGTCAGCTTGAGATTCGGTGTTTGGTCAGGGCTTCTGGCTTTTTGTTCATTGGCGTTTATCGCTGACGGGGAGATATTCGTCGGGAAATGGGGGAGCAAGGGCAGCGGAGACGGGCAGTTCAATTACCCCGGGTGCGTCGCTCTGGACAGCCTCGGCAACGTCTACGTGGCCGACACGTGGAACCACCGCATCCAGAAGTTTACGTCGGAGGGAGTATTCCTGAAGAAATGGGGAAGCCAGGGGAGTGGAGACGGGGAGCTCTATTGCCCCTGGGCGTTGCTGTGAACAGTTCGGACAACGTGTACGTCACCGATCTCCTCAACGACCGCATCCAAAAGTTCACCTCGGAAGGAGCATTCCTGAAAACGTGGGGGGCAGGGGCGGTGCGGACGGTCAGCTCTATCGCCCCAGCGGCGTCGCCGTGGACACCTGGGGTAACGTCTACGTCGCCGACGTCGGAAACAACCGTATTCAGAAGTTCACCTCGGAAGAAGCATTCCTGCAAAAGTGGGGAACGCAGGGCGGTGGGGATGGGGAGTTTCGTTATCCGATGGGCGTTGCTTTGGACAGCTCCGGGAACATGTTCGTCGTGGACACCAACAACCACCGCATCCAGAAGTTCACCTCGGAAGGGGTATTCCTGACAAAGTGGGGGAGTGAAGGTACCCGAGATGGGGAGCTCTGGGCGCCCTGCGACGCCGCCGTGGACAGTTCTGGCAACGTCTATGTCAGCGACTACAACAACCAGCGCATCCAGAAATTCCGGCGGGAGTTTGGAATGAAGGGAGTGTATGCCGATCCCCTGGGCCAGCCTTTCATCGAATGGTACAGCGCCAGCGGCAGGAGCTACACGGTCTGGTTGTCGGCTGACCTCTTGGACTGGTCGGCTTTTCCGGAGACGCTTCCCGCATCTGGCACGGGCATCAACTCCTGGACGGATGATGGACAGCACTCCCTTGGGCCGCCTTCGGGCGCCAAACGCCGATTCTACCGGGTTGAACTCCTGCCTTGATCGCTGTTCACGCGAGATTGTTTCGCCGAAATCAGGAGCTGAGTGGGCCCGCAAGGCGGCATGATGTCATCCGACAACGTCAGTCGGTGCACCACGCAGAAGCAGCGCCTGTGGGGAATCGCCCGAGGAACCTGGAGCAGTTCGCCGCGGGGACGCAGCCAAGAGATGCAGGTTCGGTTCTGAAGGTTAGCCCAACTTCCGCACCGGATTGGGATTTTGAGATTTTTTTGAGGGTGATTGGGGGATAAAATGTATAGGATCCTATCCGGAGTGC